>CALLLI010000118.1 GCA_938082635.1 uncultured Verrucomicrobiales bacterium | reverse complement strand
TATCGCTATCATCTTGACCTAGTTGTTGGATGATTTCAGTGTGTTTCATGGATGGTTTCTGGTTTGTATTTTGCCGACTCCGCGTAACTGCGGAGCCAGAAACCATCCAGCCAATTTCTAACAATTCGTGGGGCACTACCGGCAGGCTGGGTCGTCTTACCCTGTGGTGCTGCTGTCTTCGCCTTTCTTTCCTATCGATTGCTCGACTCAATCTAACGTAATTACATCCATGACATGAAAAGCTTCAAAAAAGAGAAGGAAGTCGTCAACCTTGCGATGGAATACATCGATACCGTGCAAGCGTGCATCACCACCGCTGAGGCTGCCGTGATTGCGCACCTGAAAGGAGACCTACAGGCAGTTGCGGATCTCTGCCCACAGGTGGCGCAGCTTGAGTCAATGGCTGACAACGTGCGCCGAAGTATCGCGGATAAGCTCTTCTCGGGAGCCTACATGCCGTTGATGCGCGGAGATATCTATAACATCTTTTAGGCCCTTGATAGGGTTCCCAATGCTGCTGAGGCGTGCTGCGGTTTCTTCGCTAGCCAGAATCCTCACATTCCCGCATGCTTTGCGGATCAGTTTGTTCAAATCACCATCGACTCGTTCGGCATTGTCGGAGATCTCTGCCTCGCCGTTCGAGAGTTCTTCAATCCCAAGGGGAAGATCGATTCCATACGGGAACACGTGGAGGCTGTAGGCGAGAGAGAGTCGTCGATAGCCAGGAATGGGATCTCACCGTTGCTATATTCAACACGCCTGACTTGGACTTGGCTCAGAAGATGCACTTGAAGCGAGCTCTGGATTGTATCGTGGATATTCCAGATCGCGCCGAGGACTCCGCTGAGATGCTCTCGGTCGTGGCGATAAAATCGGTTATATGAATGCGCCGTCTTTTAAATGGGGAGCCGTGCCAAGGCCTCTCATGGCCCAAGCGTCTGCCACGTTCATGGATGGAAACCAAGGCTGCGGCAAGTAGACAGGTCGTCTTGTTTGCCGGAGAACTTGCACAAATCACGGATTCTTCGGGGCCGTGTTGGTTAGGCGTCTGAGGACGCCTTGAGCGTAAGTGATCGTGACTAGCGTCATGGCGATGTTGATGATGACCATGCTATACCAGAACGCTTGGAGCTCGACTTCGTAGATGCGGACGACCGTGTAGAAGACACCCACAGGAAGGATGAGCTTTCTGATGATGGATTCTACGAAGCCATACATGGGACGTTTCACGGCCTGAAGAAAGCCCGTGTGGATGAAGGTCATGACATAGGCCCATTGGATGAATGTCATGATTTGAACATAATTGGTGCCGACAGAGATGACCTCGGGATCTTTGGTGAAGAGGCGCACGAGAGGCTCCGCGAAAGCGAACACGAAGACTGAGGCGACGGCAATGATCACAATGCCGTATCGCACGCAGAGTTGGACGCATTCACGCACGCGGTCGAGCTGGCCAGCGCCATTGTTCTGGCCGACGACAGAGACGATGGCGGCACTGATGCCAATCGCGGGAAGGAGGGCGATCTGCTCGATACGTGTGCCTACGCCGAAGGCAGCGACTGACACTTGTCCGTAGAACTTCAAGAAATAGGTGGTGACAAAGAAGCCTAAGGCGATAGACATCATGTTGAAGCTGGTCGGAATGCCTTGCTTGAGGATCATGCGATACGTCTTCCACTGGGGGATGAGGACGTTTATGTCTGTGAATTTGACATAGCCACGGTGGCAGACAGTGGCGAAGAGATAGAGGCCGCCGAGTGCTTGAATGGCGACGGTGGCCCACGCGATGCCTGCGATCCCGAAGGCTGGTAGGCCAAAGCCTCCGTAGAGGAACCAGGGGTCGAGCACTAGATTGAGAAAGAATCCAATTACTAACACGCGTCCAAAGGTCTTGCTGTCTCCGTTCGCGAGGAGGACGGCGTTGCTCATGCTGCTGAGAAGGAAAAAGATGGCTCCCCAGAAGAGAGGGGATACGTAGCTGGTGGCGATGTCGAGGTAGGCGCCACTGGCACCCATGGTTTTGAATAGAGGCGGCGCGACAATTAGCCCGACGATGGAAAGACCGATCGCGCTGAGGAAGCCTAACGAGAACACTTGAGAGGAGAGGGCCGTCTCTTCTTCACGATTCTCAGCGCCGATGGCATTGGCGATTAAGGCGGAGGCGCCCCGAGCGATGCCCTCACTTACGGCGATAATGATGAAGAAGACTGGAAAAGATAGCGCTAGGGCGGCGAGCGCTGTGGTGGAGACTTGGCCGGCGTAGAATGAGTCCACGACGTTGTACATCGTGTTGAAGAAGAACCCGATGCTCATGGGCAACGCAATGTTGCGGATGTGCTTTGGGATGGGTCCGGTGGTGAGAGCGGCGGAGGCCATCTTTCTATCCGCCTGCGACGATGAGGATGATCTCTAACTGATCACCCTCGGCTACCACAGTGTCGGCATGTTCACGCTGACGGAGAGCGGTGCCGTTGTGTTCTACGAGTACGGGGCGTTCGCCGAAGCCTAACTGATTCAAGAGTTCGGGGAGTGCCATTTCAGAGGCGACGAGCTCTTTGGATTCGCCGTTCAGCTTGAGAATCATGAGTAGGCAGGTGTTAGGATGGCTTCGTCCCAGTCTTTCCAAACGGGATCTAAGCCTTGAGCCCTTAGCATGTCGGCGACTTCCTCAGGCGTGCGTTCGTCCGCGATGCCAAACTGCTCGGTGGCGCGTTCACAGCCATCGCTGGAAGATTCGTCAATCTCCTCACGCCGACCACGGACGGTGAGGTGCAGATCGTCTGTTCCTTGGCCGGTGTAGCCGCCGGGTTCCGTGTGGCTACCGGCGCTCATGGACGTGATGCCGAGGGAGGCAATCGAGTCGCGAAGTTCGGCGGGCTCGCGTGTGCTCAGGACGATGCCCACTTCGGGGAAGCAGAGCCGGAATACGGCGATGAGTTGAACGAAGTCCGGATCCTCTAACTGATACTTGGGCTGGTACTCGCCGGCATGTGGGCGCATGCGTGGGAAGCTGATCGTGTAGGAAGCTTTCCAACAGGTGCGCATGAGATACTCAAGATGAGCGGCGAGGCCTAACGCTTCTATGCGCCAATCTGCTAGACCAAAGAGAGCTCCAATCCCGACGCGTCTGAAACCGCCTTCGTAAGCACGCTCGGGACATTCCAGACGCCAATCAAAGTTCTTCTTAGGGCCCGCGGTGTGGAGTTCTTTGTAAGTCTCGCGGTCGTAAGTTTCTTGATAGACGACGAGGCCTTCGCAGCCGGCTTCGACCATGCGTTGGTAATCGTCGGCTTCCATCGGCCCGACCTCGAGCGCGATGGTGGGAATGAATGTTTTGAGTGCGCGGATGCACTTCTCAAGATAACCATTGGAGACAAACTTGGGATGTTCGCCCGCCACGAGGAGAATATGACGAAAGCCCTGATCCGCGAGGTGCTTGGCCTCAGCGACGACTTGGGGGATGTCCAAGGTGACGCGGAGAATGTCTGTATTGTCTCGCGAAAATCCGCAGTAAGTGCAGTTATTAACGCATTCGTTAGACAAGTAAAGCGGAGCGAAGAGCCGCATGGTCTTGCCGAAGTTCTGGCGTGTTTTGTGCTGAGCCTCACTCACGATGCTCTCAAGCTCACCGCGTGATTTGGGAGCGAGGAGATTCTCGAAGTGGCGTAAGAGCGGTGAACGCTCGTCGGCTAGGCGATTGAAATGGGGAACAAAGGACACAGTAGGGACCAACGCGGTGGGGTGGGATCTACCTCCAGCGCGGTGGGAAATGCAAGGGCGGAAAGCCTCTTCCGCTACTCTGTGGTGATCCAGCAGTACTGGTAGCTTGAAAGCGGGATGCATTCGGCCTCGTGATCGATGAAGAGCCCATGGGTGAGGTTCCGGAGCTTCTGGTGGGTCTCGCTGTTCCAGTTCAGAGCGGATAAGGCAGTTTCCATAACGACTGGCTTTGCTTCAGCCGTCACATTAAAGAGGCAAAGCACGCGTTGGCTGCTGTCCTTGGCCACTCTGACAAAGGCAAAGACACTGTCTCCGATATCGAGGATTTCCTGCTGGGCATCGGGATGAAAGGCGGGATGATTTGCTCGGCGGCGAAGGAGGGCGCGAATCGCTTCGAAGATCTTGGAGGCGTTTCCATCTTCTTGGGTGATGAGATCCTCCAGCTCTTGTTCGTTCCACTTCTTTCGATTGATGGCGCGGGCGTGGCCGTGTTCTTCGACCCCAGCGAGATCATTCTCGGTGCCCATAAGGCTGTGAAAGTAGAGGGCGGGAATACCGCGCATGGACATGGCGACGGCTTGCGAGCAGAGGAAGCGTTGGCGGCCTACCGCTGAATCTTCTTTATCTGATAGGGCGGAAGCATAGGTGATGTTGAGTTCGTAGGGGCTTTCCGAACCATCCGCCATCCGGCGAATGCTGACATGGCCGTCGCGTTGCTGGACTTCTTCTACGAGCCATTGCAGATCCTCTTGGGCAAGCAGACCGTGGAGAGGACGTACACCGATGCCGTCATGAGAAGCCGTGAAGTTCAGAAAGGTGGTGCCTTCTTCGAGTGGTGGCAATGAGGTTGCCCATTGGCGAAGTTCGGCGCAGGTGCCTCTGAGGAGAGAGTAGAGCAAGAGAGGTGGCAGGCTAAACTGATAGACAATGTGTGCCTCGTCGCGGTTTCCAAAGTAGCTAATGTTCTCTTCGTGCGGGACGTTTGTCTCGGTCAGGAGAATCGTCTGCGGCGCGACCATGTTGACTAGGTCACGGAAGAGTTTGACCACTTCGTGAGTCTCTTCGAGATGGATGCAGGACGTGCCTGCTTGTTTCCAAAGGAAAGCGACCGCGTCCAAGCGGATGATGCGCATGCCTTTCGAGATGTAGAAGAAGAGGATATCGATGAACTCGAAGAGGACGTTGGGATTCTGCCAGTTCAGGTCGACTTGATCTGCACTGAAGGTGGTCCAAACATGCTGCTCGCCTTCGCGGGTTCGGACTTTCGTGAGAAGAGGCCAGGGGCGTGGACGGACGACCTTGGAATGGTCCTCTTCTGGATCTGCGGTGATGAAGTAATCGTTGTAGGGTTGGATCCCCTGCACAAAATCCTGAAACCAAGGGCTCTCAGAGGAGCAGTGGTTGAGGACGAGGTCGAACATGGTCTGGAAGGTTTGGGAGAGGGCCTCAATGTCCTGCCATTCACCATAGCGGGAGTCGACCTTTCGGTAGTCTACGACGGAGAAACCGTCATCGGAGGTCCAAGGGGAGAAGGGGAGAATGTGGACGGTGCGGAAAGTGCCGGGCAGGCGTTTCTCAAGGAAGCGCTTAAGCGTGACGAGCGGGCGTTCGTCTTCGCATTGCACCATGTCGGCGTAAGTGATGAGTAACGTATCTTTCTCTGTCCAGCGTTCCGTGAGAGGGACGACGTTGATGCCGACGCCGTAGCGTCCGATCATCATGTGGAGGCGCTCGAGCAGTTCAGGAGCGCGCTCGCCATACAATTTCACCAAACGCTTGCGAATGCGCTCCAGGGATTCTCGGGAAACGATCTTCATGAGGGGAGGCTTTGCATGAGGGACCTAAGGGTGGCCCGGAGACCGGTGTAGCCGTAGTGTTGCTTTGCGAGGGCGTAGTTGTGCTCGACCATGGCTTGCTGGGCTTCGGTGTCTGCCATGAGTTTCTTCACGTCCTCGACAGTTTCTTTGGGCACGAAGCCGTCGATGGAGATGACGCGAAAGCCTTTGGGTTCGATGTCTTCGACAAAGACGGAGTAGCGATTGATCAGCACGGGTTTCTTAAAATAGAACGCCTCCATGAGCGCGTTGCCGAAGCCTTCGTAGAGACTGGGGAAGGTGACCAAGTCCGCGTGGGGGTAGATGTCCCACAGGGTGTAGCATTTGTTGCCTTGGGCGTCCGTTTGACGTTCTTCGCTGACGCGTTCGGCGATGCATCGCAAGTCCACGCCCTCTTCTTTAGCCAGCGTCATGAGGAGGTCTCGGTAAGTGTAGCCTTCGTCACCGGCGTCATGAGAGATGACGACCTTGTAGCGTGGATTCTTGAGCATGCCGACAAGCTTGATCGTGTGCTCGATCCCCTTGCGCGGGACAATGCGCGTGGGTTGGAGCACGAGAATGTCGTCGTCAGCAAGACCGATTTGTTGCCTGAAATCGGCACCGTAGTCATCGGGCTGAGGAGGCGGAGACTCAAACTCAAAGACGTTTGGGACTAACGTCGACCCCAAGCCCCTGCGGAAGGCGAGTGCTGTCTGGGCGGACGAATTGATCACGGCATGGCGAATATTTGGCAACGACGGTGGAAAGGCCGCGTCTAGGTGGTCCTTGACCGCCGTGATGCTGAAACGCGTGCGTTCCCAGAAGAAGTCGTGGTGATGCGCGATGGCGGGAAGCTGGGTTTCGGCGAGGAACTCGGTGATGGCGAGCCCAAGCGGCACGTGCATGGGAATGGTGAGCGCGTTCTGAGGGATGAGGAGATCAATCTCGTAGGCTCCGACGAAGCGATACAGGGTCGCTTTCAAATAGTCAGCTAAGGTGCGGATGCGTTCTGAGATGACCTTATCGCGATGCTGGCGGCCCCAGATCCGTTCGGAGATCCACATGTTCTCGGGATCGCCAAAGTAGGCTTCGGGCACGCAGAAGCTGATTGCAGGGTCACGGTCGCTCCGGCCGCTGTACCAGAAACATTTGTGTCCATCATCCGAAAGCACCTGAGCCCATTTGGCAGCTTCTAACGAAACGCCATCGGTGCCTGCAAACCTCGTTGAAACGAATCCTATCTTCTGAGCCATGGGTCTATGAGAGTACAGTTCTTGTCGCTAAGGTTGGTGCGTCTGGAGTAAAGCTGTAATCCGCTTAAGAGAAAGCAGGCGATTACTGTGCCAAACCTTCAACAAATTCAGATTTACAGAGTCAGTGCCTCTCCTACGTTGAGTTTCACTGATGGCTGACAAACTTTCTACTCCCAACGCCAAACGGCGTCTGGCCATCGTGCACTACCATTTCAGGCTGGGTGGGGTGACGACCGTGATTGAGCACACCCTGGCAGGCTTGATGGCCTTTGCCGATGCGGAGGTGGTGATTCTCACCGGTGAGCCTTACACAGGCAAAGGACTAGCGAATATGCAACACGTTCCTGGGCTTTCTTATGATTCTTTAGACGAGCCACTGTCGACATCTGAAGAGCTTGCGGATGCCCTGCAAGAGGCTGCTCGGGCGGGACTCGATGGGAATTTGCCGGAAGTCTGGCATTGTCATAATCATGCTTTAGGAAAGAACAGCGCTCTTCCCGGGGCGTTGGGACTGCTGGCTCAGGCTGGTCAGCGTTTGTTTCTCCATGTGCACGACTTTGCTGAGGATGGTCGACCAGAGAATTTTAAGGTCCTCCGGGGATCAGGTCCTGCCTTTCCGATGTTACCATCGGTTCACTATGGTACGATCAATTCGCGTGATCGAGGCTTGCTGATCGATGCGGGTTTGCCGAAGTCGAGGGTCCACGCCCTAGCGAATCCTGTGGTCGCGCATAGCGAGGATCGTCGGGCGACGGGCAAGCGGCCGATCGTTCTCTATCCAACTCGAGGGATCCGACGTAAGAATCTTGGTGAAGCGGTTTTGATCGCCGCGCTTTGCCGTGATCGAGCTTACGTGGCGACGACGCGTGTGCCGGAGAACCCTGAGTGGCTGGGTGTCCATGATGAGTGGGTTGCCTATGCTGCAGAGCATGCTCTTCCGATAAGCTTTGGTGTGGTGGGGAAGCACAGCCCTGAGCGTTTGAAGATCTCGTCAGAAACTGGCCGTTCTTTGAAGGCTTGGTTGAGTGCGGCTGCTTGTGTGCTGACGACGAGTGTGGCAGAGGGGTTCGGGTTAGCCTATGTCGAGTCGTTGCTCGATGGATTGCCCTTGTTGGGACGTGACTTGCCGGAGGTCACGCGAGATTTCGTTGATCAAGGCCTCGTCTTCCCGGGACTCTACCAAGCGTTGCGCGTCCCGATCTCTTGGATTGATGAGGAGGCGTTGAGTGATTTGGTGGAGCAGCGATTGACGGCTGTCTTCGAGGCGTATGGGACGCCGCTCCCGCCAGGTGCCGTCTCTAGAGCGCTTTACGCCATGGTGGATCGTCAGCGCAGGGTAGATTTCGGTCGCTTGACGGAGTCCTTTCAACGGGAGGTGATTGATAGGATCATCGCCAAACCCGCTGCCGCCTCTGAAATTATTGTGGAAACTCCAGGGGCGCTCGTGGATTTGGATTTCTGGTTGGGGAGTTGGTTCGAGGAAGGACTTGAGATCCCCGATTTGAACGAACAGCGCCGTCTTCTGCGGAAAGTCTCCTCGCCGCGCGCCTACACAGAGCGGCTTCTTGCTGCCTATGAGGCCCTAGAGAAAGAGCCTTTAGCCGAGTCTGAGGCTAGTCTAGAGACTGAAGTGAGCGCGCGCTTGCTAGAGGCGTTTCTTTCCCCTGAGAGGTTTCAACTTCTCCGCTCTTAATTGTATGGTATCACTGATAGAATCTCTAAAGCATCCGCTTGCTACCCAAGCGGCCAATGAGAAGGCGAGAATGGCGCCGCTCGATGGTATCAAAGCCGTCCTCTTTGACATCTACGGTACGCTGCTGATCTCTGGCACTGGCGACACTGGCGTGAACGACGATGAATCCTCTGCTGAGGAGGCTATGATGGAAGCCTTCAATGCAGAGGAAATTGTAACGACGCCGACCATGGAATTGGCCAAAGGGAGGCAGCGGCTCATTGGACAAGAACATGCTCGTATGAAGGCCACAGGTACGGAGTTCCCTGAAGTGGAGATTCGGGAGATCTGGAAACGTCTCCTCGATGAATCGCGATTCTCCCTTCCTGATGATCGGCTAGAGCGCGTGATCATGCGGCATGAATGCACTGTCAATCCTGTGTGGCCCATGCCGGGAGCGGATGAGCTTCTCGCTGAGTGTCAGAATCGCGGGCTCTCCATGGGAATCATTTCCAATGCGCAATTCTACACGCAGCCACTGGTGGAGTGTTTGCTAGGAGATTCGTTGGAGGGCTTGGGGTTTGATGAGGACTTGTGCCTGTGGTCTTTTGAGGAACGTGAGGCCAAGCCCTCGCCCGTGCTCTTTGCTAGGCTTGGTGCCTTGCTTGAGCGAGAAGAGATCTCCGCTGGGGAGGTGCTTTATGTGGGGAATGACATGCGCAATGATATCGCGCCGGCCGCTGCTCAGGGATTTCGTACGGCTCTCTTTGCTGGGGATGCTCGTTCACTCCGCTGGCGTGAGGAGGACGGTCTCACCGTGCAGCCGGATCTCGTGCTGACAGAGCTAGAGCAATTAATCTCCTGTCTTTCTTGAAAGATGGACATTCGGTGGACGCTTGACTAACGTTCGCAATGCCTGCGCCGAACTCAGCTGTGGAGACCTACCTCGCCAAGGCGGGGCGGCGGCGCCAGTGGGCAGAGTTTGGGCGGCAGTTTGTGCGCGTGCTTTGGATTCTCGGAGCGCTCTTCCTGAGCTTGGTTCTGGTGGCGCGGTTCTCGGCGACGATCTCGGATCGGTATGCCTTGCCTATCCTCGGTGGTCTTCCTGTGGTGGCGGTCATTCTGGCGTGGTTCACGCATCGGCGAGTTTCTGAAGAAGAGGCAGCGACACTGGTGGATCGCTATGAGAACAATCACGATCTCTTTCTCACAGCTGTGCATTTGGAAGAAAGTTCGGGCGACTACCAAGAGCAGATCCGTGCGCGGGCTGAGGCACGTGCAACGTTAGACGCACCGCTTAGCAAGATGATTCCCTGGGCGTGGCAGAAGCCGTGTCTGCGTTTGTTAAGTGGGCTGCTCGTGCTTGTCGCAGCGCTTCTGTTTCTACCTCAATTGGATCCCTTTGGGAAAGAGGAGACGCGGGAATGGTTGACCAAGCAAGAGGAACGCCTGGAAGAACTTCGCAAGAAGAACGAGGAGGCGCGTGCCCTGCTGAAGCCCGATGAGACGGAGCAGCGGGCTGAAGAAATTGCCCAAGCACTCGCTAAGCTTGAGAAGACATTTCAGATCGCGCGTCCAGAGCAGCAGGAAGCCACGCGCAAGGCATTGCGAGATCAGCAGAAAGAGTTAGGCGAGTTTTGGAAACAGTTGGACGATGAGAAGCTGACCAAGGCGCTCGATAAGGAGAGTGATCGGTGGCAGAAGATCGGGCAGACCGAGGCGACGATGTCGCCTGAAGCGAAAGCCATGCGGGATGAACTTCGAGAGATGCTTCGTAGTGGCGATGCTAAGAAACTGCAGGATCGACTGGCAGAGATGCTAGAGAAGATTGAGAAACAGCAACAGGGTGAGGGATCTGCTGAAGAGCAGGCCAAGGACCGAGCGGCGATGAAAGAGAGCTTGCAGGAGCTTGCTAGTGCCATTTCTGAGGTGACGCCCTCTGATCCACTTAAAGAGAGTTTGCAACGCGCCATCGAGCAGATGCAGATGGCACAGAATCCCGGATTGCAGGATGAAGCTATGCAAGATGCACAGCAGTCCATGGAGCAGTTGCAGAAACAAATGACGTCCCTAGCGGAACAGTTGCAGCAATTACAAGAGTTGGAGTCTGCCATGGACGCCGCGCAGCTCGGGCAGCAGTTGAATGAGCTCGGGCAGATGCAGGGCCAGAAACCTGGAGGCAAAGGCATGAAGAGCTATGCCGATCTTTACAAAGAACTCCTGGCGGGATCTCAGGGTGGTGACGGTCAGGGAATGGGAGGTCGAGGCTCGGGCGAGGGCGGGGTGGCTCCGGAGGATGACAGCTTGGCCACAGGCTTTAAGAAGGAGCCGTCGCCGTCCCATCTCGTGGCCGGGAAGACGCTGCTCCAGTGGCAGACGAAGGAAGCCTCTGAGGCCGGGAAGGCGACGAAGGCCTATCAGGAGTCTATCCAGCAGCTTAAGCAAGGTTTGAGCGAGGCCATTCGTCAGGAGAATGTGCCCGCAGGTTATCATGATCAGATCCAGAGCTATTTCGACACCTTGAAAGAAGAGCCTGCCGCGGACGCGGATGGCCTTGACTGAGGCCATGACCTCGCTCACCATCCTTGCCTGTGAAATGGAAATGGATCGAGCTTCATAGCAAACCGTGGTTCTGGGGAAGTATTGCTGGCCTCTTTGCGTTTGTGATTTGTGCCTGGTGGTTCATGCAACCACGAGTGCCTCGGCTCACGATCTACTGTGCGCACGATTCCGTATACTCTCAGCAAGTTCTGGAGCGTTTTAGGAAAGAGACAGGGATTAAGTTCAACGTGAAGTACGATACGGAGGCGACGAAATCGCTTGGTCTCGTTGAACTGATTCTCCAAGAGAAGGGCGCGCCGTTGTGTGATGTCTTTTGGAATAACGAGGTGCTGGGCACGCTGCGTTTGCAGAGCGCGCAAATGCTAGAGCCATACAAGAGCCCGCGTCATGCGAAAGTGCCAGACAAGTTTAAAGATGAGTCAGGATTCTGGACGGGGTTCGGTGCTCGACTGCGTGTCTACATCACCGATCCGAGTAGACTCGCTGCCACACAAGAGGCTATCGATCAGCGTCTCCTGGCCCCCGATCTCTCTGAAGTGACCATTGCAAAGGCTCTCTATGGCACCACCCGGACGCACTACACCGCACTCTGGCAGGCCTGGGGCGCGGAGGCGATGAAGGAGTGGCATAAGAGTATTTATGAGCGGGGGATCATTGAGGTCAGTGGCAATGCGCTCACCCGGGCGATGGTCGCGGAAGGCGTCTGTGACCTTGGTTTCACAGACACCGATGACTACTTTGTCGCCAAGCAGCGGAAACAGAATGTGGGGATGTTGCCAGTGCGTTTGCCTTCGAATGAAGTGATCTGCATACCAAACACGGTCTGCCTCATTCGCGATAGTGATCGGCCAAAACGGGCTAGGAAGTTGATCGACTTCCTTCTTACGGCACAGACGGAAGTGGAGCTAGCAAATTCGCAGTCCAGGCAGATACCACTAGGTCCTGTCGATGAAACGATGCTGCCTGAAGAGGTACGGAAATTGATGCCGCTGACCAAGGAAGCGTTGGATATCTCTAGCTTACGTGAGCACGCCGATGCTTGCTTGACCTGGTTAAAGGAAATCTACACCCACGGCTAAGCTACCATTCGCCACCAAAGAGCTGAGACCATTGACAGGTCTGGCAGTTCTTGTCCTGGCATTGCGCAAAGTTTTTCTCGATGGAGCCTTGTAGGAAATCACGAGCTTTGGAGGTGGGCGTGGGGGGCGTTTCTACCCAGTCATGGCCAACTCGGTAGCGGTCTAGAGGCTTGAGGTGCTTTGGGGAAGCGGCTGGTGTCTCGCTAACGGAAACGTCTTTCCTAGGCACGAATAACAGGCCGATCAGAAGGGTCGGGGCTAGCAAGGTTAGCCAGAAGCGTGGCGACACGATCGTCAATTCCTAGTTCTCTGGGAGAGTTTCTAGGGCTTTGTTAGCCTTGTTCAAGGCTCGTTCTGCTTCCTCCAGTTCTCGCAAGAGTTGCTCGAGTCCCTGGACCTTCGGTTCAGCCGTGGCCTTTGGCGAGTCTCCAAGCCATTCAAGCACGAGGCTTGAGGGAATGGCGTAGGTCTTTACGCGGCCGGAGCGGGCGATGTTGATACCCAAGATGCGTCCCTCAAGGTTCACCACGGGGCCGCCCATGCGGAAGGGTGCCAACCCGATGTCGTGCTGCCAAACTTGAGGATAACCTGTCCGGTGTTTACTTGTGGCTCCCCCGAGTAGGTCCATGGCATTGGCGCGGTCAAAGAGGTCTCCTGCCTCTTCGCGACTTCCGAGGATGATCTGCTTCTCTGCTTCTTTCTCGCCTCGGCGGTAACCTACTTGGATGGCGCTACCAGGCTCTAGCATGCTAATATGTTCAGCGAAGGTCTGGACGGTCGAGAACGTTTCACCATCGATATTGAGTAAGATATCGCCGTTACGCAGCTCGGCTTCTGCGGCGGCGCTGCCTTCGTGCACCTTCTGAATCTGCAGCTTTCCTTGGAGGCCGACGAAGGAGATTCCAAGGTAGCCTTGGCGTTGGCCGGAGAGATCGCGTACCCCCACGCTCACCACGCCGACACCACTCACATCACCACCTGGACTTGATGTGGCAAGGAGACTGCCGACGATGGGCATTTCTTCTGTGAACTCGGCTACAGGAAGTCCCGTGCGCTTTACTCTTAGAAAGGCGACGTCGTGTTTTGGAAAGGTCCGCTCGATGCTGGCTCGATGTTGTGTGCCATCGCCGAATTGACAGCGAAGTGCGTGACCTTCGACCTCGCTTGCCTTGGTTAGGATGATCCCGTCCTCGGACAAGATGGTGCCGAGCGCGAGTTTCTGATCGTTGTCGAGGATCCAAACGGTGGCTTCGCTTGCATCGGCGACGATGGGTTTGAAGGCGTTGAGAATGTCTAACAGTTGTGCTTGGTTCGCTTTCTCTTCCTTCGAGGGGGGCGGGGTGAAGAGATCAAGGAGAGAGCCTTTCTTCTCCGCTAGCGCCATGCCGGGCACTGAAACTAGCAAGAGCGCGATGATTGTGAAGGGACGTTTCATGGTCTTAGAGGTTGGGCGTGTCGAGGAAATCGCGGCGGTGTTTTAGCTTAACGGCGAGAGCTTCCGTGGTGCCGCTATCGGCGCGTTGTATTTTTAACGTCACCTCATCGTTTGGTTTGAAGTTTCCCAGGCGCTGGAGGAAGCTGCTCGCGTGACGCACGGGCTTGCCATCGAGGGTGATGATTCGATCTCCCATACGGATTCCCGCTGTCTGAGCGGGCGAGCCTTCGATCACGGATAAGATATCGGCGGGCGCAGACAGGGGATCGATCTGAACGCCTAGAAAGCCGCGTTCTCGGCGATTCCAGTCATAGAGTTGGCCCGCGATTTCTCCGGCTTTCATGAGTTTCCATTGATCTTTGAAGGTGCTGATGGGGACATGTCGATTCTCTGCTAGGCTGATACCGATGGATGAGTGGATGCCGATCAGGCGTCCTTCTAAGTCTAACAAGGGCCCGCCGGAATCACCGCCAACGAGTGTGGAGTCTGTCAGAAGAAAGCCGTTCTCATCGAGAGAGAGCAAGCGGCCTAACCTTAGCGGTGGCGTGCGTTCTTTGACGAATCCGCCAGGATGTCCCATGGAGAGGCACCATTGACCTTGTTTCAGGGCCGCGGTGTCGCCTAGTGGCACATGTGGAAAGCTCCGGTTCTTGACCTGAACTTGAATCATGCCGGCGTCGAGGGAGCGGTAGGCGCCTAAGGTTTTTCCCGGAAGGCGTTCACCTCCTAGCATGATCACGGTGACGTCGCGCCCGCTTTCACCACTGACGTGAGCCGCTGTGAGAACGAGCCCGTCTTCGCTGACGAAGACGCCGCTGCCAGAACCGCCAGTATTGGGGAATTCGATACCGACGACTGCAGGCATGGAGACACGAGCGGTTGTTCGCATTTGCTTCTGGCGTTCGCGAAGTTTCTCTAAGGTGAGTTCGGCACTTGCTGAGGCCAGCGAAAGGACGACGACCAAGAGGAGACAGAGAGTCCGAGTCATGGCGGCATTCTAGCGTAGATGGTGGTGCAAAGCAATGAGGTCAGGCGTGACATCTCCGCAGTTCTGGCGAGACTCTGGTTCTATGCGTCTCCTAAGTATCTTTCTGCTGTTCTCTCTAACATGTGGTGTCTGCCTAGCTGAAGAGGCTCCGTCGATTCCTGCTGTGCGATTTGATCCCGTCCAGCGCGAGATGGAGGGGTGGACGGTGCATTGCGATCCCGCTATCTTGGAGGGCGGTGAGCACGCTGAAGCGGGCAAGAAAGCCCTGCGGATGTTGGGAGATCATCTTAACCGGATTGCGTTGCTCGTAGAGGAATCTCGGCTGGTAAATCTTCGAAAGTGCGAGATCTGGATCGAGCATGAGCATCCTGTGATGAGGAGCATGCAGTACCATCCAGGGGTGGGATGGCTCGAAGCTCATGGGCATGATCCTCGCTTGCATCAGAAAGTGCATATCGTGCGCGCTGCTGCGTTGTTAGAGCGAGGTCAGTTGTTGAAACACCCCGCAGTGGTCTTGCACGAGCTTGCCCATGCCTACCACGATCAGTTCCTGACGTTCGAGCACGAGCCAACGTTAGAGACCTACAAGAAGGCCATGGACGCGAAGCTCTATGATCGAGTACTTCTATTCAACGGTAAGATTGTGCCGCACTACGCGACCACGAATCACAAAGAGTACTTTGCGGAAAGCGCGGAGGCCTACTTTTACCGGAACGACTTCTTCCCCTTCGTTCGTGCTGAACTGAAAGAGCACGATCCCGCCACACACACCTTGATGGAAACGGTCTGGGGCAAGTTGGACTAGTTCCCTGACAGATTCCTTTAGTCTGTTGACTTGAGAAGACTGGCTGCGAGTTCTGGCTGCCCTACTTGGGTGTAATTTTCGGCTAGCTGTACCTTCAGTTGTGACCGGTTCGGAAGGTGGCTAAGCACCTTTTCAAGATCGGCGATGGAGTCTGTCCACTGAGAGGAGAGGTGATGGAGTGTCCCTCGTGTCGCGAGCTATTCTAGCTGAATAGGATGTTGATTCGTAGTGTTCACGGCATCCGTGGCCAGTTTGATCGCGCGTGGTAGGTCTGGTGTGTCTTGGCGGGAGAGTACTCACGCGAGGTTGTTCTTGAGGCTGTGCGCTTGAGGATACAACGGCAGCCCGTTCTCTGTGATTTTGTGAGCTTGCGACCAGTTTTCTTGGTGGCAGTGATAGCCTGAGAGGATCTGATAGACGAGTAGCGCTGGATTGGGGGTGTCCTCTAGATTGTTCATTAGGTCAACGATCCGGGAGGCTGGTCTTTCCTGGGCTTTTGAGAGAAGGCGGCCAAGCTGATTAAGGGTCTGCTCGTGTCTTGGATCGATAGCGAGTATCTTTTCCCGGGCATCGATGGCTGGGTCTGTGTCTGGTGTGGTCGTGTTGAGCCGACGAATGAACATGCCTATTCTCTGGCAGCAGCAGCAACCGCATTGGAAGAAGCAGAGAAACGTGGGCTAGATATCAGCGGCTTGAGAGTGCGGCTAGCTACGCGCTATCTGGAACTGGGAGAACATGAGGCCGTGGTGGGCCTGTTAGGTGATGGGGAGCTCGCGGCAGAGGGCTGTCTCATCTTGGCGAAGTCTTTGCAAGTTTTTGCAAGTTTTTGCAAGTCTTGCAGCAATCGGACAAGGCTAAGGGCATTGCCCGTCGGCTCCTTTCGATGAACTCACGGTTGCAGAGGGCGGCCCTTGATCTTCTTCGAGCCCAAGCCTACGTCATCTTGGGTGACTTTGGGCGTGCCATTGCTCTGTTAGAAAGGCAGCGCCGAAGTGAAAAAGTCGAGCGATTACTCGCGGAAGTCTACAGTTCTTGGTTAGTCGAATTGACCAGGAGGGGAGAGAAGGCAAGATCCCGAGATCTTGCTTTGCTAGAAGATGGTCTTGCGCGGTTTTCATTGCGGCCTGATCTCCTTGAGCAGATTGTCGCGTTCTCTCAGGCCGTTTCGCAGGATTCGCTGGAGGCCGCTTTCCTCGAGTGTGGAGGATTTGGCCTCTGAAGCCTGCGCCATTGCCTTTCTAGGAAGTGATTTTCGGATCCTGATTGGTGACGATTAGAAGAAAGAGGGCAAACGGAGCGTTGCCATGATCATGCACGGCTCTATGCTTGTGGGATGAGGAATCCTTTGACCCTAGTGATGGTTCTAAGTGTTGCATTTGTCTCCCTTGCGCAGGCGCAGAGAGAGCAGCGACGTGAGCATATCATGGTGAGTGGTGGACCCGCTTTGCTTGCGTGGGAGAAACTCCGATTCGAAGCGGACCGGCACGATAAGTTCTACTTCAATTTCATTCGTCCAGTGGCGTGGGCGCGTATTCCACAGCTTCAGAGTCTCTATGGCAAGGAAGCCTCAATCACGTGGCTGGTTTATCGGCCTGCCTATGAGAAGCGTCAGCGTGAGTCTGGCAAGCCGTTGATTTCTTGGATTGAATCTGTGGTTCGTAAGTATCCCACCGTGAAGCTGGTGTGGTTTAGTAAGGGTGATGAAGTGATCAACTATCTCAATCGCGGCCAGAACCGTCGAAAGATGAAGATAGGCTCAGTCGATTTCTACTTACATTCAAACAGATATTGCTTAATGTTTGACTATAGCGCCGAGATTCTAGGATGTTCGAAGGCCTTCCTCCATCAGCGTGATATCAAAAAGATCAAACGGAGCGCCTTTGCGAAAGGGGCCCAGTCCAAGAGTTGGGGATGTCATACTGGCGAGAGCATGAGTGGTCTCTGGCGTAAACAAACGGGTACGAAGCTCTTCGGTGCTATTGGGAAGACCGATTACTCAAACATTAGCACGAATGGCGGTGTGCCATCTCTCAGTCCACGTGGGCGTTGGGCCTACTAGCAAAGCGGATATGGCTTCTCGTTCCTTACACTTTCCAGACACCTCCGCAGTCCAGACTCGGCTGCCTAATGGCCTGGACATTATTATCAAAGAGGACCACAGCGCTGACGTTGTCAGCGTTCAAGCATGGTGTGGCGCTGGGAGCATTCACGAAGACGAATGGTTAGGCGCTGGTTTGTCTCACATCTTGGAGCACATGCTGTTCAAGGGGACAACGAAACGCCAAGGCCCCGAGATCTCGACCCAGGTCCAAGACGTGGGCGGCTATATCAATGCCTACACGTCCTTTGATCGCACGGTTTATTGGATCGATGCGCCTTCTGCTGGGACTGAAGTGTGTCTCGATGTCTTGCTAGACGTCATGACGGAGGCGAGGCTTCCTGAGGACGAGTATGAGAAGGAGCAGGAAGTCATTCGGCGTGAGTTCGCCATGGGGTTCGATGATCCGGGACGGATGAGTTCCCAGCTTCTCTTTGGTACGGCTTTCCAGAGTCACCCTTATTGCCATCCAGTGATTGGGCATCTGGATATCTTCAATACGCTGACAAGGGCTGATGTGTTGGCCTATTACAAGCGACATTATGTGCCTAACAACATGCTGTTTGTTGTCGTGGGTGCGGTCGATTCGGCGAAGGTTACAGAACAGATTTCGCAATACTTCGAGGGTTACCCTCGGCGGCCGTATACGCCGGTGTTGATTCCTGAGGAACCAGCCCAGCTAGGTCGGCGGGAAGCGCACGTGGAGTTTGAGACGCAACTGACGAAGATGCACTTGGCTTGGCACATTCCAGGAGTGTCTCATCCTGACATGCCTGCCTTGTATGTGCTTGCTAGTGTTCTTGGGCAAGGGAGGAGTTCGCGATTGTATCGCACGATCCGTGAGGAACGCGAATTGGCGCATGCTATTGGAGCCTATGCCTACACGCCTGCCCACGGCGGTCTGTTCAGTGCTAGCGCTACCGTGGAGCCTGATAAACGCGTTGCCGTGGAAGCGGCGATCCATGAAGTGATCGGTGAACTTGCCTCAGGAGGGGTGCGGGAGGATGAGCTGGAGAAGGCGAAGAAGTCATGTCTCGTGGACATGCTAGGTGAACTCACGAGCATGCGAGGCCAGGCCAATGACTTGGCTACAAATTGGATGCTCAGTCGCAACTTGGATTTCACGCGAGACTATCTCTCAGCCATTCATGCAGTGACTGCAGATGAAGTGTGCGAGGTCGTTCGGCGTTACTTGGTGGATTCGAATCTCTCTTCAGTTTCACTCAATCCTAAGGGCTCTCTGCAGGTGGCTGCTGCCGAAGAGAAGAATGAGACGGATGCTAAGACGCGTAAGTTTCAGTTAGACAATGGACTCACGGTTCTACTGCAAGAAGATCATCGTGTGCCGCTCGTTTCCTTGCGGGGAAGTTTCCTGGCGGGTTTGTTAGGTGAAGATGAGAAGACGTCGGGACTGGCCCAGCTTGCCTCCCGTTGTTTGCTCAAAGGGACGTCCACGCGCAGCGCTGCTGAGATTGCGGATGTGATTGAGAATTCGGGAGGGACCTTGGCTGCGAGTGCTGGAAATAACACCTTCACGGTGGCCGCAGGTTGCCTGGAAGAAGATCTAGGCATGGCCCTCGACCTGATGAGTGATGTTCTGCTGCGGCCGACATTTCCTGAGAGTGAGATCGAGCGGGAGAAAGTGGCTCAACTTGCGAGCATCAGATCTGAATCGGATCATCTCGTGACGGTGGCAGTGCGCAGATTACGGTTGGAGCTATTTGGGGATCATCCTTATGCCAATGCGCGGGTGGGGAGTGAAGACTCGGTTGAGCAACTGTCTCGTCTTGATGCGGAGAGCTTTCAGAACGCCTATATCGCTGGGAGCAATGGTGTCCTTGCGGTGTTTGGAGCGATCGATTCTGAGAAGACCGAGGCGCTCATTCGTGAAGCCTTTAAGGTAATGACAGTGGGTGAACGCGCTTTCTCTGAAGTGGTCGTGCCTGCGGCGTTGTCGACGTCACAAGTGATCGATCTGACGACCGATAAGCAACAGGCTGTCTTGGTAACGGGTTATCCAGGTGCTGCGTTGGATTCCCCTGATCGGCTCGTATTGGAGCTAATCGAGGAAGCATGTAGTGACATGTCTTCCCGTTTGTTTATGCGTATCCGTGAGGAAATGGGTTTGGCTTACTATGTGAGCGCTTCTCAGTTGTTCGGACTCGCTCCTGGAGTGTTCTATTTCTACGTTGGCACTGATCCTGAAAAGCTTGACGATGTGCAAACAGCTCTCGCTGACGAAGTGGCGAAACTCGCTGACGGTGGCCTGGAACCACTGGAGTATGCGCGTGCGAAGAAGACGTTGTTAGGCAAGGCTGCGATGGGAGCTCAAGGCACGGGTGCTCGGGCGGCTGTTCAGAGCTTGGATGAGTTATACGGCTTCGGGTATGAGTACAGCAAGTCGCTTGAAGAGCGTGTGGAAGTGATCAGCCTTGAAGATGCGAATCGGGTGCTGCGGAAGTTTTTTCATGAGAAGCCTGCGATCACGGTACGCGTATCGCCGATTCTCTAAGCGTAGACCTGGCGCACTTCGTCTGCCAAGATACGAATGCCTTCTTGTACAACGCTAGGCTCCTGAGAGTACGTCATGCGTAAGCATTGATGCTCGTGTGGGTGTGGTTCTGAGAGACCGAAGAAGAAGTAGTGTCCTGGAACGACGAGGACGCGGCGCGCCTTTAGGCGTTCGTAGAGAGCTTTGCTTGTGATGGGGAGATCGGGGAAGCGGAGCCAGAGAAAGAGCGCGCCTTCTGGGCGATGAATTTCCACTGGAGTGTTGGCTTCCTGAAAGGCATCGCGGAGCCATTGGACGGCTTGATTGGCGCGAGCTTGGTAGACAGGGCGGATGGTGTCCTGACAAAGTGAAAGGATCGAGCGATCTTCGAAGAGGGGCCGGATGAGGTGCTGTCCGGTGTTGTTGTTAGCCAGACTGAGGATGCAGTTCGCGCCACTCATGGCATGAATCAGCTCGGGTGGTCCGGCGACGAAGGCGGTGCGCGTTCCGGGAAGGCCTAGTTTGGACAAGCTCATCGTGACGATGGTGTTTGGTGTCCAAACGGGGGTGACGTCTTGGAAAATGATGTTCGGGAAGGGCAACCCGTAGGCGTTGTCGATGATCAAGGGGATGCCATGGGCTTCTGCGAGTTCAGCCAAGCGTGCCATTTCAGCATCTGTTAGCACGTTGCCGGTGGGATTGGTCGGCCGCGACACGCAGAGTGCGGCGATGCGGTCATCGATCTGAAGACGGTCGAAATCGATCTTGTATTTGAAGAAGCCATCGTCGCCAATTTCGACGAGTGGTGGCACGGCAACGAACAAGTCAGGAGCGAGCCCTTGGTTGGCATAGCCTATGTATTCGGGCGCGAGAGGGAAGAGGATCTTCTTGTGAGAGCCATCCTGTTGTGTGCCGGCGAGCAAGTTGAAGAGGAGAAAGAAGGCGGTCTGACCACCACCCGTCACGGCGATATTCTCGGCTTGGATGTCCCAGGCGAAGTGCTCACGGAGCAGAGAGGCGAGGGCTTCAATGGTAGCGACATTTCCCTGTGGGGGCTCGTAAACGCTGATCATCTGATCAAATTCGTTCGCGTCGAGGATGGCTTGCATGCGCTTCTTGAACACGTCGACGACTTCTGGGATAATGGCGGGATTTCCACCTCCCATCATGAGCATATCTCCAGAGGCCATCGCTTTTCCGAGGTCATCCATCAACTCGATGATCCCACTTTGAGGGCCTAACAAGGCACCAAATGTTGATTTGTCGAAGCCAGCCATAGGGCTTCATCCTGCACGCTTTTGCGATCGGAGAAAGCGAAACGTCGAGGGAAGGACTGAACTCTGCGTTTAGTTGCGACTGTAGTCAGCCCAGAAAGCTTCGGTCTGATCTTCGTCGGGACGCAGCTCGAGGATGGCATGTTGACCAAGGTGGTTGCTATCTAGTCCGTTGGCTTGGATGAGATGATAGTCGAGTCCCCAGGCTTGGGCCCAGCCTTGGAAATCAAACTGGTGATGGTTTTCGATGGTTGCTGTGTCTATGGGGGTGAGCCCTTTGAAGTTAGGAAGTCTTCTAAAGATCTTGCCGCCCATGTTGTTGATCACGACCGTGCGGGTACAAGCATTGGGAAGTTCTGTGAGCATGCCGGGCGCGGCGAGATCGTAGAGTGTGGTAAGGTCTCCGAAGAGTCCCCATGTTTCGGGAGCATCGTTTCCGGCGGCCAATCCTAAGCACGTCGCGAGATTGCCATCGATGCCGTTGGCTCCGCGATTTGCGTAGGTGGGCCAGGGAAGCTTGCGTGCGCTGACGAGGCCGAGTTCGCGAATAGGAAGGCTATTGCCAACGAAGAGCTGCGCGCTTGATGGAAGATGTGTTAGTAGCGTGCGGAGCTGAGCGGGTTCACTCTGTGGGTATTGTGAAAGTGCGCTTTCTAATCGGTCAGCTTGAGTTGTTTCTATTGTTTCCCAATTTGCAGGCACTTGTTGGTCGCAGGATTCAAAACTTTCGGGCGGGCAATCAAGGCGCATGGAGTGGCGAGCAAGGCCACTGAATGGTCGATTTGAGAGTGATAGGACATCGATTTCGGCCTGTGTTTCTAGATCGCGCCACAGTCGGAAGCTGGGGACACCACCGAAACGAAGCACCTTTCCGAACTCAAGTTTCTGTGCCGTGCGGTCGCCGCCGCGTAGGAGAAGATGGGTCAACGACGGCTCAGCGTGCAAACCTGATGTGGCATCTGCCAGGATTGGGGCGCTGAGAGATTCCAGGGCGGTGACGAGTGCGCGGTCTGGGTTGAGGCAGCCTGCGATGACCAAGAGTGGGCTGGATTTTTCTAAGAAACGTTTGAGCGCGGGGGAGTTGCTAGCTGGCTGGGTGTTTGTCGTTGTACGCAGCTTGTCGTATAGTGAGAGATGGATCGTTGGGATCTCCCTAGCGGGTTCCTCTAAGCAAACGTTGAGATGAAGTGGACCTTTCACTTCAAGGTGGGCTGAGTCGAAAGAGCTGACGTCAGTTTCTGTTTCCAGATCGTAAGCTCTAGCGTAGCTGCCAAAGATTTCGGATTGCTCGATTGCTTGAGGTGCCCCGCTGCCACGGTAGCGAGTGGGACGATCGGCCGTTATCAGGACCAGCGGACGCTCTTGATAGTAGGCCTCAATGACAGCAGGAAGCAGTTCAGCCACAGCGGTGCCTGAGGTGGTGACGATCGCTACTGGATTTAATTGTGCTAGCGTCCGGCCGAGCGCGAAGAACGCGGCGCTCCGTTCCTCAAAGAAGGAGTAGAGTTGAAGCTGGCCTCGATGCTGGAGCAGGCCATGAACGAGATCGCTATTTCGCGAGCCGGCGCAGACGACGAACTCGCGAACGCCGAGGTTGAGGCAGGCTTGCAAGACGCTCTGAGCGATCATGTGATTGAGCTTAGAGACTGAGGAGCTGTTTCACCACGCTTCGCTTGAGTGCCAGTTCGCTCCATTCGGAGTCCAGCTTGCTTTCGCGAATGAGTCCGCAGCCTGCTGGGAGGGCGACGTCGCTTCCAATCCATGAAATCTGACGGATGGCGACGACTGCTTGGAAAGTACCTTCATGCAACCAGCCAAAGGGCGCTGCGAAGGCCGGGGGCGGACTGAGTTGCTTTGTGATACGTTCGTGGATGGCACCCACTTTGTCCGAGCGCGGGAGGAAGCCTACAGCTGGGGTAGGGTGGAGCTGCCGAATGAGGGCATTGAGATCGACTGGCCCTTTCAGTTCTGTCCGGAGGCGTGTGATAAAGTGGAGGAGGCCATCGAGTTCAAGGACTTCGCGATCGGCTTCTTCTACCTGCCCTCCGAGCGATGCGCGGATGCCATCGATGACGAGGGCATGTTCTCTGATCTGCTTGGGATCGCAGGCAAATCGATCTCGCTCTGCTGGTGGGGCTGTTCCCGCAAGAGCCATCGTCTCGAGGATGCCGTCAGCGAGGTGCAAGAGCCGTTCGGGAGTGGCTCCGATGAAGCCTCCCTGGGCATCCCAGCAGCCGTAGGCCTGGGCCTTCGGCCCGGAGTGCTCAAGGGCAGCTGAGGCCAAGCTCCGCAGGTCCCCAGCGATGAGTTTGCCACGCTCAGTCACCACAGGGACCAGTTTCTCTAATTTGGCCCCGTTGGCGAACGCCTGAGTAAGCATTCCAAATGCGGCCGAGAAGGGAGCCTGGTCTACGGGTGACCACTCGATTTGAGGCGTGGTGGCACCGGTGAAAGCTTCGAGATCTGAATGGAAAGAAACGCGGGCTGGGATCTTCCAAGGGGTGGGGTCAGAGAGCTGAAAGTCGTTCCAATAGAACGCATTGCCTGATTTAGGAGCCTCAGCGACACTCGTGAATGGGCCTTGACCCACGACCATTTGTTGAGGGCCGAGTTGGAGGAAAGCGATGTCTTGACGAGGTGCGGTCACGGGGAGGTTCAGTAGTAGATGGGGAGTGTGGGAGTCTCAACGAACATCCTCTTTCCTCTCATCTTTCGTAGTAGAATACGATTTCTACTCAACAAGAGGTTGATCTGCGAAACAGACTCTTCATCTTGCCGGACCTGCCGGGAGTATGGGCGAGGTGCTGATCGACACGACTGTATGAAGGACGCCGACGCCACACCACCCAACTCAAAGTCGTCAGAAGACGATGCGGTGGATTCTAATGTCCAGGATGTGGCCGATATGCTGCGGGTGAAAGAAGGCGATGTGCCTTCGTTCGAAGCTCTGGTAGCGCGACATAAGTCGAGTGTCATCGGGACGATCTACCGGATGTTGGGTGATCTCGATGAGTCTCACGATCTGGCACAGCGGGTTTTTATTCGGGTGTGGTCTTCAGCGCCGCGTTATCAGCCGAGCGCGAAGTTCACGACTTGGCTCTTCACGATCACCAAGAACCTTGTCTACAATGAGAGCAGGCGTCGAAAGCGACGTCCGCATTATTCACTGGAGGCGCAGGAAGAGGAGTTTCACCTGGCGATGCCTGACACGTCTGTTGTGGAGCCAGACGATGCGTTGCTCCATAAGGAAATGCAGCAAGCCATTGATGCCGCCATGGAGAAGCTGCCGGAGCGTCAGCGCATGGCGCTAGTGTTGAGACGGTTTGAGCACCTGCCGTATGAAGAGATCGCGAAGACGATGGATCTCACGGTGTCTTCTGTGAAAAGTTTGCTCTTCCGCGCTCGACTTCAGTTGCGCGAAGAGCTGCGCAGCTATCTTGAGGACGACGAGTCTTAGTTATCCTCGAATCGGAGAGTGCCGTCAGCATACTCAAGGAAGGAGGAGGCCCCATTCTGCTCCAGATTGGAGAGATTAGCGACGAGGGAACCACCGATACCGCCATTCACGAGGAAATTGATCGCGGCGGATATACTTCCAGCTGAAGGAATCACGGTGTCACCAGATGAGATGGATGCTGTGGCCGCACCTTCGAGGAGTCGCGCATTCCATTTGTCTCGCTCTTCCTGAGGATCGGAAGCGTCGTCGGGATCCGTGCTCTCTGGAGCGTCGGTGATCGGATTAACTCGGCTGCCTCCCGTGTATGAGAGTCCTCCAGTGTTTGGATTGTAGGTTAAGTAGCGCGATGCCTCAAGGGTATCTTCTAGAGAGAGTTTAGCATAGCCTATTCGTGCAGAGCCGGTGCCGTTTGCCAGGGAGAAATCTGAGCCGAGATAGGAAACGATGGCGGGCTTACTCTTGAGATTCCTAACGATGGAGTCTCCCGTCGCCCGAGCGGTAGCGGATATGGAGGCCAGCATCTGTGCATTCCGCTTGGCCGAGACTTGTTCAGCCTGCTCCGTCAGCCCTGAAATGGCAGGCAATACAATTAATGTAGTGACCCCAATGATCGCGATCACTACAAGCATCTCTTGTAAAGAGATGCCTGAATTTCGGTGAAACAATCGTTGGTACATGGAGCAGATTAGTTAATTAACTATGGTATTTATTGTAATATCAAATTAAATTATTAAATCAACATGTTTCAACGGTTCTATCATCGGTCGTTCTTATGTTTGATAAGTCGGCTGGTGCCAAGATCCGCCTTGGAGAATAGCGTTTCTTGCAATCAGTCGCGCCGCCGCTTCCTTGGCGCATGGCAGAATCCTTGCGCCCGAAAACAGCTGAGAAGGTCCTCGCGATTAACCTAGATGCGTCGAAATATGGTTCGTTTGCCGAGATTGGCGCCGGTCAGGAAGTGGCGAACTGGTTCTTCCGTTTGAGCGCCACAGCCGGAACCGTCGCGAAGGCGATGTCTGCCTACGACATGACTTTCTCCGATAGTATCTATGGGAAGTGCAAGCGCTACGTTTCGCGGAGCCGTATGATCCAGATGCTCGATCATGAGTATGAAATACTGTTGGAGAGGTTGGCCGTTCCGCGGGGTGAAGAAACGACGTTCTTCGCTTTTGCCAATACGGTTCGTGCGATGCCTTTTGATGGGAAAGGGGAATGTCATGGCTGGCTTGGCGTGCGCCTGCAGCTAGCGCCATTGTCGGAACCACACGACATCCTCATTCACGTTCGCATGTTAGATCGCGAGAATATCGATCAAATGGAGGCGCTTGGCATTGTGGGAGTCAATCTTATCTACGCCGCGTTTTTCTATCGGGATAATCTTGCACTTCTTACGAAGTCCCTTGTCGATGGCTTGGGCAAAGAACGTGTGGAGATCGACATGCTCAAGTTTGCGGGGCCTGGGTTTGAGCACATCGACAATCGACTGTGTGCGCTTGAGCTTGTCGCTAACAAGCTCACCGATGCAGCCATGTTTACCCCGACTGGCGAAGTGGTGCAGCCAGCGGAGATTCTCTATAAGAAACCGGTTCTCTTGATTCGTGGAGCGTTTCATCCTGTCACGAAAGTGCATCTCGATATGTTAGAGCAGGCCCGTAGTGTGTTTGCTTCGGAGTTGAGCGAAGATAGCAAGGAGCCGCTGGAGATCATGGAAACGACCATGGATAATCTGTTGGTAACGGGCTCGGTAGATAAGGAAGAGTTCCTTCGTCGGGCGGACGTCATGCAAGCCCTGGGTAAGACGGTTTTGATCTCGCGCTTTGCTGAGTTCTATCGCCTAACTTGTTATCTGGCGCGCTACACTAAGGAGCCCACCGGGATTACCTTGGGTGCGGCGTTGCTAGAAGAGATTTTCAATGAGAAATGGTACGAGGATCTTGAAGGTGGGACCTTGGAGGCCATGGGCAAGCTATTCATGAAGCACGTCAAGCTCTATGTCTACCCAGGCAGCCAAGATGGAGATCTCTTGAGTGCGGACACCGTGCCGATCGTGGAGCATTTGCAAGGGATCTATAAGCATCTGCAAGAACTTCACCAAATCGTTCCGTTAGAGAGCCAGTGCACTGATTTGCTAGAGTACAGCCCATCTGATATTCGCGTCATGCGTGAGAATGATGATGAGCGTTGGTTGGATCTCGTTCCGCCTGAAGCAGGTGGTCGTGAATAGACTCTGCCTTGTGCTGGTCTACTGACGGGTGCGCTTGCTAAGTTGGTCTAGCGTTTCTCTAGAAAAGCCTGGGCCAGGACAAGCCGGTGCCGTCGATTCCAGTTGGCGATGGGTCATCACGTCCATGGGGCCAAGTTGGGCGCGGAGGTAAGCCGTCAGCTCATCAAGGGCTCGCCACTGCGCGCGATTCGGCCCCGTCTCGGTGAAGTTACCAATGAGGCAGACGCTGAGTGAGGTTGCGTTTACATTGTCGACTTTCATGGCGGCGCTGGGCAGTTGCTTATGCCAGCGTGAGCCCAGTGAAATTTCGCCAGCTCCTGAGAAAGAGCCATTTCCGATGACAATGTGATAGGCACCGTTCGCGAGATCAGAATCCCGCTGGGCATGGTGAGCATTGAGAAGCGTTGCATTTCCTGAGACGCTTCCACTTGAGTGAACGGCGAGGCGTCGCCAACGCTGGGCGCTTTCAGAGGTGATGGCGGTGCGGATTTGTTGGCGAAGATTAGTCGAGAGGTAGCGCCATCGGGTCCGCGACGGCTTGAATGGAGCGTCTTCTTTCGAAGATTTGCGTACGGTGATGGAAGGGAGGTGAGATTCTGTGCCGATTGGATCGGGAAGCTCTGCTTGAACGCCTAGTTGGCCGCGATCAAACTCGAGGAATGCACTCATGCGATCCAGGGACTCAGCATCTGTGCTTCCGCTTCCCGCGAGACCACCGAGTAGCGGACGGGAAGACTTCTCTCCCGCAGGGTGCCACAGTAAGAGAGCTCCAAGGAGCGCTAGTGCTGGAACAATGGGACAGTGTGGCGACATGAGTTAGTTAACATGTCTTAACCAATCTCATTCGACAACTGAATATCCAGTCCTTATATAGCTTCACGGCGCGGGGGCCGTTCTCGTGATCCGGTGGAACGCGGCATTCAGGCAATCCCTAGGTTACATGCTAGGATGACAATGGCTTGATACTTGTTCATGACGATGACTATTCACTCTCCGGAGCATCTGGCTCGACGCTCTTGATCCTGATGTTCTTGATGGCAGCTTTCGTTTGGAACGTTGCGATGCCGATGGGCATACATTCTTCGATTTCGCCGAAACGCATTCCCATGCGACGTCCTGTATGCATCAGTTTCACAACTTGCTTCTCGTCAATCCAGGCATCCAAGCGGGTGTCGGTCACGCGGACGCGTAGCTTGTACCACTGTTTGTCCTCCAATTTCTGGACAGAACCGGTGGAGTTCTCGGAGGCGTCCATGTCATCAATGCTAGAGATGCCGACAAGAGCGCCGCCCCATCCGCCGACTACAAATGTGCTATGAGCGCCAGCAATCGGAAACGTGAGAGCGCAGAAGAAATCAACCCCGTCGATGCGCTTGGCGTCTAACGAAATCTCATAGTTCGTCTTGTAGGGCGCCTCGCCAGCCCATTTGATGCCGGTGAGGAGCTCGCCCATGTAGAGGATGATCTCGCCATCATCGACTTCGACGTTCCCAGTGCCACCAAACTCGATCTTCTTCCAGCCTTTAAGGGATTCTCCATCGAAGAGTGCCTTGCCCTGTGGCTTCGCAGGGGCTGGCGTTTCTTTGTCCGCAGGTTTACTGGTTTCTGCGTCCTGTGCTCCGCAAGAAACGAGGAAGCTGAGTAGGATGAGCGTTGTGAACGTGAATAAGCGAGAAGTCATGATTCTGGTAATGGGTGACTATTCGGTAGCCGGGAGGTAACGGTAGTAGACTTCTAGCATAAGAACAAACAAAGACGTCCGATAGACTGCGGCATCACCAGCACCCGGAGCTGTGCTACTAGAGGCTCCCTCACCTCCTTCAAAGGGCCAGGAACCGTCTGGAGACTGGTGGGCCACGACTTGGTCTCGGAACATTGTATTCCACTTTTCCCAATCACGCCCTCCACGTTGGAAACAGGCCTGAGCACCGTAGTACCAACCATAGATGTTGGCATCGGGGGCTCCAATCTTCACCTCGTGTTTAAGGATGAACTTAACGGCACGTCGGATCGAACTCGAGGAGCCTGACAGCATCTGCTGAGCCAGCGCTCCGACACCAGCCAAGCTATAACGATCACCCCTACTACGGTATCCAAAGCCGCCTTGAGGCCCTTGCACGCTTTGGATGAACTTGATGCCTTCGCGGATCGTGCGTTTCAGGTTCTTAAATTCCATTCCGGTCAGCGTCGCGGCTTTAAGCGCCTGCATGTGCCAGCCAGCAACGGAGGTGTCTCCGTTTCCCTTAGCTCCTTGTTTACCGGAAGTTTCTTTGTACCACTCTGAGCCTTCGTATTCATAGACCCAACCGCCGTCGTGGTTCTGGCCATTGATGATGATTGGCATGGCCATGTTAATGGCTTCCTTTAATTGATCAATGTGAGGAAATCTCTTCTTGCCGTAACGGAGCAAGCTGTAGGCTTCACATATGGCGTAGGTGCCTATTCCGTGCTCGTAGACCCATGCATGTCCCTCGCGTGTCGTGATTTTCCCGTCGTTATTCAATGCGAGTTCTGCTAGGTAAAGGATCGCTTTCCTAACGGTCTCTGCGTATTGAGGTGAATCATAGGTTTCGCAATGTCCTAAGTAAGCCAGTAGTGCCAAACCAGTCATGGCGGCCCTATTGCTACGGCCCCACGAACCGTCAGAAGCTTGCTGCGTCTTGAGCCACTCTAGACCTTTCACCACGGCTGCCTCCGTTTCGGAAGTACCTCCACCTTCAGCCAGGCGTCGGGCGCGATCTTTTGGAGAGCAGCGGTCCGCTAGAGGAGAGCCTTTGGGAGGTCCGCCGCTACTACCAAAGCCATCACCACCCAATCCCATGCCTGCACCGAATCCGTCGCCAAATCCTACTCCGAGATCCACGGTGTCTAAGGTCATGTCAGGTGCATCAGGCACCGCGATGGCACTCACGGCTGCACGAGAGGTGATGACTTTCGTCATCTGTGATGATGGAGCCGCTGGAGCTTGCTTGATCACATTGGAAAGCTCTTTCTTTGGTTTCACCCGCTGCATGAGATCGCCTACTGGGGATGAGACAATGAGTTCTGGTTCGCTCGGTTCAGGCCCAGCGAGGTACCAGATGGCCAGTCCGCCGATGACGAGAGCGTGCAGGACTCCTGCGACAATCAGCGCAGTTAAAGACGAGGAGGTGTTCTGCGATTTTCGGGCGGAAACTGCGGTTTCAGTGGTAAAGGTCTGCATGGGTGCGAGAGGGGAAAGGGAGACCGCGCTGGCGAGGGCTTCCTAAACTAGACTGGCGAGCATTCGTCTTGTCAAGATTCCCACCTTGTGGAGTCGGCCCAAACGGTAGCGTTTCTCAAACACGCGGAATTTATCGGCCTCCATCTTCCTAAGAATGGCGCGATACGTGTCCCGCATCGTCTCGGTGGCGATAACATGCCGTCGTTCGCTTCGTGGGATGGCAGTTTCCGCTTTCTCGTAGTAAGTCTCCGCGCGTTCGTATTGGAACTGCATCATCTCTACAAATCGGGTGCCTTGAGGGCCGCTCTGAAAGAGAGATTCGTTTAGCTCGAATCGGTCCATGTCCTCTTGCGGGATATAAATGCGCTCCTCTTTCTCCCAGTCATCCACCACGTCGCGGATGATATTTGTCAGTTGAAGGCAGTAACCCAAGTTCTTCGCGTAGTCTTGAGTGGCAGGAATGTCACATCCGAAGATGCGCATGCAGACAAAGCCGACAGAGCTAGCCACATGGTAGCAATACTCTAACAAGTCCTCAAAAGTATTATAGCGTACTGTGTCGAGGTCCTTCTCCATGCCATCGATGAGCAAATGCATCTCTGAGGCAGGGACGGAATACGTTCCCTGCATGGTCACCACATCCCGTTCAAATGAAGTCAGGTCACTGACCTTGCCGTCCACCGTGTGACGCCATCGGTCTAACAAACGCAAGCGTTCATCGCGCGTGGGGCCCGGTTCGTCGACGATGTCATCCACGACTCGACAGAACGCATAGTAGGTCACCATGGCGTCACGCCGCGCTTTGGGGAGCGTGGCGAAGGCGATCGCGAAATTCGAGCGGCTCTTCTTGGTGATCTCTGCCGCGTGCAAACTTTGGGCATCCAGGTCGGTGGTGGTCATGATAGATGTTAGCGTGAAAACAAGCTTTTACGCTTACGCGTGCGAGCTTGGAGGATGGCGAGTTTCATGGGCTTGCGAGGGGAGGATTTCTTAGTTTTCTGTCTTTGGGTCACGTCGATGCAGAAGTAAAGGCACCAGGCATTGATAAACCAGATCACTAGAGCCGCACGAAGAATAGCGGCGACGACGTGCCAGATCTGGGCGGCAATCTGATGGGTGAGGACGGTGGTGAGCAGGTAGGACTCTAACAAGCGAAGAAGAAAGAAGTGCGTGAGGCAGAGAAATACGAACCAAGCGTAGCACCAGCTGGATTTACCGAGAAAGCGAAGCGAGGCGCGGAATGAATCCCATGGTTTGAGGTCTTGCAAGAGCAGCGCGCAAATGGGCAAGGCCGCCGTGAGGAGGAGGGCCACCAGTTTCGTGGCTTCCCATGCGGGGGCGGACTCGAGGTTCAGGCGATCTTCGAGCAGCCAATTGAGAGCGACTCCCAGGAGCACGAGCAGCGGCACGATGAGCACGCGGGGGAAACACTTAAGCCCCCAATCGAGGGCTTCTTTGAGATGGCAGCGTGCATTTCCTGCGCCGTGGCTGCGATAGGCTCCTAGCAAGATAACGAGCTGAATGAAGCAAGCTAGGATGACGGCGAAGACCACTTCGCCAGTCCCACGCAAGAGTAAGTGTAGCCCCGTCATCTTTGGTACGGTTTGAATGCCTAACTGGAGGAGGTCACATAGGCGGCCGGTCCACCACCAGAGTGCTAGGGCGTAGATGCCGATAAGGATTGCCGCAATCCACTTTCGGCCTTCAGCGCAAGCGCGCCAAAGTCTGGGAATCCAGTACCAACAAGTTAGAAAAGCCACCGGCGTTCCGATGACAAAGGCCATGTCCAATGGTACGCAATGCCAGAAGACGGATCCAAGGTCCTCATTGACGTGAGGCAACCAGCCTAACAAATCACTCGCTGTGGTGAGTGAAAGCGCGGCACCATTGTCACTGCCGAGCCCTTCAGCCTGCCAGAATTGCCAGGTGACGGCGGCTATAAGGAGTCCGGCAAGCCCGGCAACGATCGAGAGGTTGTTTCGAGCGAACTGTCGCGCGGTAGAGAAAGCAGCGCGCAGCGGGTGCTGACGCATGAAGAGCACATAGCCTCCTATTGTCCCTAACAGCCAGAGAAAGGGCCACCAACGCTCATCCATACTTTCAGGAAAGCGTGTGCCTGCTAGTCAATCAAGCCCCAATGCGCACCAAAGGGCCAATAAACGAAGAGCGCTGGCCCGACGAGGTTCTTCTCCTTCACCGTTCCCCATCCGCGGCTGTCCCAGCTGTTCGGACTGTTGTCCCCCATGGCCATGTATTCTTTCGGAGGTAACGTCCCCGAGTTTTTGCCTATATTGCCAGCATTCTTTGGGCTCCGTCGATAGCCGGGGTAACCATCCTGTTGATTCATCACGCGAACAATCCCTGGTTCTGTCGCTTTGCTTCCGTTGATGTACAATTCCGGCTGTTTGACTTCGAAGCTATCTCCGGGCACGGCGACCAAGCGCTTGATGTAGTGCTGGGAGTTTGTGTTGCCGTTGCGTTCCTCGATCAGGCTGATGCCTTGGGTTGTGAAAACAAAGACTTCGCCTCGCGTGGGGTTGCGGAAATGATAGGAGAGCTTGTTGACCAAGACCTGGTCGCCTGTGTCGATGTAGCCGCGAGCTAAGAGCGTACCCGCTTTGATTTCGGCCCCGTTTACTAAGAAAATAGGTGATCCGTCGGTTGCTTTCGATGCCCTGAATTCGCCTAGCAGCTTTCCTAGACCAAGTTCTTTAACGGTTTTATCGACAGGTGCCCAGATTCTGATGGGCTTCAACTTCTCCCCATTGACGTCCTCACGGTCAATGTAAGTGAAGGAGAAGAACTTGAGCCAGTTTTTCTGGTAGACCTTTGAGACGGTGAAATCTTCTTTCGCGCGGACCTCGACATAATTGCGTCCGCGCCAGAAGAGATCCCAGCCTTTTACGAGAATGTTGGGCTCCGCGTCGTTCCACTTGGCCTCGTCCTGATCGCTGTAGCCTTGAGCGATGATCCCATTCAGCGTCGGCTGCATTGAGCCGGTCGGAATCTTGAACGGCTGGAGGAAATAGGAGCGAATTCCTAACGCAATCACGATGGCGACAAAGAAGACCTCAACGTTCTCGCGGAGGCCTGGCATAGAAGGCATCGGAAGGGAACGCTCGCATACTTTCTGAAGTTCCTTCGCTTGCTCCCGAACCTCTTCTTTCGTGCCGGTCTTGAGCCGGTTTTGGAATTCGGCTTGTTTCTCCTGAATGGCGTTGAGTTTCTCTTCGCTGAGAATGTCCCGCTTGTAATGGATAAACTTAGTGACGCCCTTGAGCAGCATCTTGCCTTCTTTGATGTACTTCGCCGTAAACATGTTGGATTTCTGCTAGTTGGACGTCTTGAGGACTTTGATGAAAGCGTCCTGGGGGATATTCACTTTGCCGATGCTCTTCATCCGTTTCTTGCCTTCCTTCTGTTTCTCCAGGAGCTTGCGCTTCCGTGAGATGTCACCACCATAACACTTTGCTGTCACGTCTTTACGCATCGCGCTGATGGACTCGCGGGCGATGATCTTACCGCCGATGGCCGCTTGGATGGCGACTTTGAAGAGTTGGCGTGGGATGACTTCCTTCAGCTTGTGGGCCAAGTGACGACCACGTGACTCCGCTTTGTCGCGGTGCACGATTGTGGAGAACGCATCGACAGGCTCGCCATTGATCATCATGTCCATGCGAGTGAGCTTCGCCGCTTGGTAGCCGGAATGCTCATAGTCCATGGAGCCATAGCCGCGAGTCATGCTCTTCATCCTGTCATTGAAGTCGACGAGGATTTCGTTCAGTGGTAGGATTGCGGTGAGTAGAATGCGTCGTTCGTCGAGTGTTTCCGTATTCTCGACTTGGCCCCGCTTCTCCATCGTGAGCTGCATCATGTCACCGATGTAGTCGTTCGGTGTCATCATGTAGACTTTCACCGTGGGCTCGCGGATCTCCAAGATCATCGAGGCGTCCGGCAAATGCATCGGATTGTCGACAATCAGTTCTTCGCCGTTCGTTAGAGTCACTTCATAGACCACACCGGGGTAGGTCGAAATGACGTCCATTTGAAACTCTCTGCGCAGGCGCTCTTGGACGATTTCCATGTGGAGCAGGCCGAGAAAACCACAGCGGAAACCAAAGCCAAGCGCAACCGAACTTTCAGCCTGGAAGGTGAAGGCTGCGTCATTGATTTGCAGTTTGCCCATGGCGAGCTTGAGCTGCTCGAAGTCCTCGGTGCTTATCGGATAGATGCCCGAGAAGACCATGGGCTGGATTTCCTTAAAGCCATCCAATGGAGTCGGCGCGGGATTGCGCGACTCGGTCACCGTATCGCCAATCTTTACCTCCGTGGACGACTTCATGTTTGCGATGAGGTAGCCCACATCGCCCGTGTTCAGAGTGTCTCTTGGTGACGGCTTCGGCGTGAAGACACCGACTTCTTTCACGTCGTAGCTCTTCCCCGTGCTCATCATCTTTACCGGAGTGCCCTTCTTGATCTCGCCGCTCATGACGCGGATGTAGGAAACGACGCCTCGATAGGCGTCGTAAACCGAGTCAAAGACCGAAGCGCGAACGAAGTCATCTTCGGCTTCTTTCGGAGGAGGCACGCGCTTCACCACGGCCTCGAGAATGTCTTCGATGCCGAGGCCCATCTTGGCACTGGCTTCGACGGCTTCTTCCGAAGGGATGGCCAAGATATCTTCGAGCTGGCGACGCACCATCGGTAGATCGGCGTTAGGTAGGTCAATCTTGTTGATGACGGGAATGACTGTTAGCTGCTGCTCCATCGCGAGATGGACATTGGCCACGGTCTGAGCTTCAACGCCTTGCGCGGCATCGACGAGAAGAAGGGCCCCTTCACAAGCAGCCAAACTACGGGACACCTCGTAGGAGAAATCGACGTGGCCTGGCGTGTCTAGGAGGTTCAGTTTGTAAATCTGACCGTCCTTCGCCGTGTAATTCATGGTCACGGGATGTGACTTGATCGTGATCCCGCGTTCCCTTTCCAAATCCATCGAATCCAGAAGCTGATCCTGCTGCTGGCGTTCTGTGATGGTCTGAGTGAATTCGAGCAGGCGATCCGAGAGCGTGGTTTTCCCGTGATCGATGTGAGCGATGATGGAGAAGTTGCGTGTGTTGGCCGTACCCATAGGTTGAGAAGGGCCGGAAACTACGGGGAAACCCTACCCTTGTAAAGTTGAGAGAGACGAGGTTGCGCAGCTGATTCCGGGCGACCTCGCAACCGCCTATTTCAAGTGGCCGGCCTGCCTCGCAAAGGCCCCAATGCTACTCCTTGCCGAGAGCAGATTGCAGGTCGGCCAAGACTTTGCGCGGACCGACATAATTGCCATCCACATAGCTGTCTGAGAGGATCTTGCCATCGCGGTCCAGAAGGACGAGACACGGGATGCCGCTGCCAGCGTACTGCTTGATCTCCTTGTCTTTGGCGCTGCGGAATTTCACGCCAGGAAAGGGAAACTTGTCCTCCTTCATGTAGGCTTCCATGGCGTCTGCATCTCGGTCGCTGGAGACAAATACGATCTCAAACTTCTTTCCCGCGTCTTTGTGCTCGTTGTAGAACGAGACGAGGTCAGGGGTGAACTTGCGGCAGGGCCCGCACCAGGACGCCGAGTAATAAAAGGCGTAGTAGTCCGGTTTCTCCGTCATCACGAACTTGCCCACCCGCTTTCCATCGAGCTTTACCAATTTGCCTTCCAGCACGGAGTCGAAAGCGGATGGTCCTTTCGCCGCCTCGGCTGCGAAGTCCGAGATGAAGGTCTGATCGTCATCCGATAGGGTGTCGGCGACGATCGTGAATGATTTCCCGTCGGCACGCTTCAGCGTGACCTTACGATCAGCGCCTTCGCCGGAAACGGATTCAATCTCCGCTGAAATCGTCTTCCCAGCCTTATTGGTGAACTCGCGTGCCTCAGCAGGCGCCAGTGCAAGAATGGAAAGAACCGACAAAGAGTGGAGGGCGCGTTTCATAACACGCCAAGATGTTCGATCCCGGGCCGGAAGGCAAGCGGTTCTGTCGAGACTGTCTAGCGAATCACGTTGAAACGAAGCCCATCTTTTCCAGACAGACGTCGACCTTCTCCGCATTCTCTAGCAACTCCGCAATGGGATCCCAGCGACCGCTGACGAGGGCGTCTTGGGCGGTATCGGGGATATGAACGGTGAAGTTCGCGTCGCCAAAGAAGACGCGGGCCTTCTCCACATCGACAGTCACTTCTAATTGTGGGTCTGCCTCAATGGCAGCGCTGAGCGTCGCGATGTCTTCCGAAGTGGCGGTAGCGCAAGGAATTCCGAGAGTCGCGCAGTTGCCAAAGAAGATCTCGGCGAAGCTCTCGGCGATAACCGCGCGGAAGCCTGCCCGGTAGAGGGCTTGCGGAGCGTGCTCACGCGAGCTGCCACAGCCGAAATTTACTCCGGAAACGAAGACGCTCGCTCCTTGATAGCGCTCCTCGTTGAGAGGGTGCTCTTTGGGCGTGCCGTCTTCCTGATGACGTGCGTCGAAGAAGAGATACTCACCGAGACCATCAAAGGTCACACACTTCATGAAGCGTGCGGGAATGATGCGGTCTGTGTCGATGTCAGAGCCTGGGACATAAACGGCGCGGCCTTGGACGGATTTGATTGGATCGAGTGCCATGGTGGTAAGAAAGTTAGACTGAGATTAGACTGCAGCGGTTTCACCCACTTCGAAGACTTCGCGGGCGTCACTGACACAGCCGCGAACGGCGGCTGCGGCAACCATGAGTGGGCTCATGAGAACCGTGCGACCGATGGGACTGCCTTGACGCCCTTTGAAGTTGCGGTTGCTGGAACTCGCACAGATTTGATCGCCGATGAGTTTGTCAGGATTCATGGCTAGGCACATGGAACAACCTGCGCCACGCCATTCGAAACCAGCTTCGGTGAAGATATCATTGATGCCTTCTTTGCGGCAAAGCGCATCGACAATCTGAGATCCTGGAACAGCGATGGCTTTGACGCTATCGGCGACGCGATGCCCTTTCAGATATTGCGCCACTTCGCGGAAATCGGACAGACGGCCATTCGTGCACGAGCCTATGAACGCCACCTCGATGGAGGTGCCTTTGATAGGTGCGCCGGGCTCCAGCTGCATGTATTCGAGTGCTTCCGCGATGCTCGCCTTCGCTGCTGGCGTGTCTGCGTCTTCGACTCGAGGCACATTTCCCGTGATGGGGAGGCCTTGGTCAGGGCTGATTCCCCAGGTCACACTCGGAGCGACGTCTTCTGCGCGGATTTCTATGAGATCGTCATAAGTGCAGTCAGCATCCGAAGCCACCGTGCGCCAACGCTCGACAGCGGCGTCCCAATCAGCGCCGGTCGGGCTGTAATTGCGGCCTTTTAGATATTCGAATGTGGTATCGTCAGGATTGACATAACCACAACGCGCGCCGCCTTCGATCGTCATGTTGCAGACCGTCATGCGCTCTTCCATCGTGAAGTTGTCAAAGATGTTGCCACCGAATTCGTAGGCGTAGCCAATGCCACCTTTCGCACCAAGCTGCGCGATGATGTGTAGGATGACGTCTTTCGCATAAACGCCAGGGCGAAGCTTGCCTTCCACGTTGATACGGCGGACTTGCAGCTTGCTCATGGCGATGGATTGCGAAGCCAAGACATCGCGCACCTGTGTGGTGCCGATGCCGAAAGCGATTGCTCCAAACGCGCCGTGCGTTGCGGTGTGAGAGTCGCCGCAAGCGATGGTCGTGCCGGGCTGGGTGATCCCTTGCTCGGGACCCACCACGTGGACGATCCCTTGCTTGCCGCTCTTGAGATCGAAATAGGTGACGCCGAACTCCTCCGCGTTGCGATCCAGCTCTTTGATCATGGCATCGGCCAGTGGATCGGCGAATGGCTGCTCAAACTGATCGGTCGGCACGATGTGATCGACCGTCGCGAATGTGCGCTCAGGGTGCCGGACGGGAAGTCCCAAGTCGCGGAGCATGCCGAAAGCCTGGGGGCTGGTCACCTCATGAATGAGGTGCGTATCAATGAGCAATTGCGTTTGTCCGTTGGACAATTTCGCTGCGGAGTGTGACTCCCAGACCTTCTCGTATAGACTTTTACCCATGATAGCGTGACTCAAATTGTGATGCGTTTCCTTGGTGGAAACGCACCTTTCAGCACCCTTGGGAAATTTCCAACAAATTCGGCCTACTTGACCAAGCGAAGCGTCAAGGGGTAGCGATAGAGGATGCCTTCGTTCGCCTTGATGCTGCCTTTGATCGTGCAGACGAGATGGAATACAAACAGGGCTAGTCCAGCAGGGGCAGCGAGAAGGGCACCGAAGCCCAGGGTCACGAGGATGAACGCGAACAGGCATAAACCATAGATCGTGACCGAGATATTGAAATTCAGCACCTCCTTCGCGTGGGAAGCGATGAGGGGGGAGTAATCTTTCTTGATTAGGTAGACGATTAGAGGGGCGATGACGCTGCCAATTCCGTTGCCCAAGTAGCCCACAAACCCGCAAAGATGGGCAATTAGGCACCAGGTATGCTCGCTTATGCCTTGGTTTGATGGCGGCGTCAGCGACGGACGTGATGGCTCGATAGGCGGAGGAGTTTCTGCTCTCACGTCTTTACAATGAGTGATCTGAGTTGCCGGGTCTATTCCAAAGTCCTCCCTATCTTGTAACGCTAGCGGTCTGTGCTTCGTTGTCCCAGCATGAATATACTCATCACTGGGGGCAATGGTGGCCTCGGCATCGCTCTCGCAGAACGCTTTCTACAGAACGCTGGTCACCAAGTTTGGCTTGGCGTGCGTGCCAATCGAAATCGAGCCGAAGTTCTGGCGGCGTCGCACGGTGATCGGGTGCGACTGATTGACCTCGATGTGACCCAGGAGAACGACTGGCAGCGAGCGGTGGAGTTGATGGTCCAGTCCGAACAAAGCCCTGATGTGCTCATCAACAACGCAGGTTTCCATAAAGACGGTCTCTTGGCCATGATGCCGACGGAAGACTGGCACAGTGTCATCCGGGCCAACCTGGACTCTGTGTACCTTGGGTGTCGAGCGGTGCTCAAGCCCATGATGGGAAGCCGCTTTGGTCGGATCATCAATATTGCCTCCTTAAGTGCTTTGTTAGCTCCTCGAGGCCAAACAAACTACGCGGCTGCCAAAGCGGGGGTGGTCGCTCTCACGCAAAGTCTATCCAAAGAAATGGCCCGCGCAGGAATCACGGTCAACGCGCTTTGCCCTGGATACATTGACACAGAAGCCCTAGCAGACATGCCTGAAGCGGAACGCAAAGGCATCTTGGCGACGATCCCTATGCGTCGGTTAGGCAAACCCGAAGAAGTGGCGGCAGCTGCGGCCTTCCTCGCGAGTCGAGAAGCCAGCTACATCACAGGAGCTACCCTAAAGATCGACGGCGGGATCTTGTAGGATGGCTTGGTAGGATGGCTTGGTAGGATGGCCATTCCTGGCCGTCTGCACAGTGGGCCTGGCGCGCCGGAAGCGTCTAGTTATAAACAGGCGCCACCGGCAACCGGACGGTCAAGAATGACCATCCTACGTCTAGAATGAGCGACGCCTGCTTTGTGGCTGACACGAGTGGCCTGGTTCTCCTAGGCTCTGCCCATGAAATTACGATCATATGCGGTATCTCTGTGTTGTGCCTGTATCTCTCAGGCGGCTGAACCGTTTCCAGGAACGGCTGTGCTCATACAAGATGGTGACATCGCCTCTCAGTTAGTATCTGCGGCAGACGACTTTCTACTGGCTGAGATTGAAGCGTCGGTCTCGACACGCGCGGAGTACTGGAAGCGGGATGTTTCTTCAGAAGAAGCCTATGCGAAGTCGATAGCATCGAATCGGCAAGAGTTCCGCCGGATCATTGGTGCGGTTGATCAGCGCGTCTCCTTTGATCGCCTGCGGGAGCAGCGCTTTCTCGGCACCTCTGGGCAGTGTGATGTCTATGCAATCACTTGGCCAGCGTTTGCCGATGTTCATGGCGAGGGCTTACTCTTGGAACCTACTGATGGTGAGGCTCGTGGAAATATCGTCTTGATTCCTGATGCGGATCAATCTCCGGAGTCCTTGGTCGGTTGGTTAGGCGAGCTTCCTAGAGAACGTCAGTTAGGCAGAAAGCTAGCCGAGCGTGGTTACCGAGTGGTCATTCCGACCATTATCAATCGAGAAGCCACTCATCGTAAGTTGAGTAACCGCGAGCACCTGTATCGGCCTGCCTTTGAGCTTGGGCGTCACGTGATCGGGTATGAAGTGCTCAAGGTCGAAGCGATCCTCGATTGGCTTGTGGATACTTACGATATCAGTGATCTTCGCGTGGCGGGTTGGGGAGAAGGAGGCTTGTTAGCTTTCTACACAGCTGCCGTGAATTCCAAGGTGAAGCAGGCCTTTGTTAGTGGCTATTTCAGTTCTCGTCAATCCGTCTGGGAAGAGCCCGCCTATCGTAATGTGTTTGGGCTACTCGCGCAGTTTGGGGATGCGGAAATCGCGAGTCTCATCGCGCCTCGAAGGCTTGTCATCGAGGCGATTCCTGGCCCCGAAGTTGTGGTGCCGCCAGGAACTGGCGGTAAGCCAGGTCGCTTGGCTTCGGCAAGTGTTGAGGATATCCGGGCCGAGCACGCGCGGGCTGTAAAGCTCACTGGTCTGTTCAATGCTGCCGAGCGTCTGAGGCTTGGCGATTTGAATGACTTTGCCCCTGCTGGAGAGCAGCGGCTTGCGATGCCGGACATTTCTCTGCCGGACGTGAAGGCGCGTCATGCGCGGCAACTTGCGGAGCTGGATCGGCACAATCAGCAGCTTCTCGTGGAGAGTCCGTACACTCGGGCCTCCTTCATGAAAGATCTGAAGACGGATTCCCTCGCAAATTTCCAAGAAACGGTCGAGCCTTACAGACGTTACTTTGCGGATGAAGTGATCGGCACCTTTGATCGGCCTCTAGCTGAGCCACGTCCGCAATCTCGTGTTTTCTTAGAAACGGAAGAAGTGACGATCTATGAGGTCGTGCTCGACGTCTATGAGGGCTTCTTTGCTTATGGTCTTCTCTGCTGGCCGAAGGATATTGCAGAAGGCGAACGTCGTCCGGTTGTGGTTTGTCAGCATGGACTGGAAGGGCGTCCTCAGATGGTCATTGGTGAGGATGGTTATCACTACTACCAGGCCTTCGCGGTCGAGTTGGCGAAGCGCGGGTTCATCACCTTTGCGCCGCAACATCTCTACATCTTTGAAGACCGCTTTCGCACCCTGCAGTTCAAAGCGAACGCGGTGAAGAAGACCTTGTTCTCGCTCATGGTGCCTCAGCACGAACAACTGACCCGTTGGTTAGGCGGCCTACCCAATGTGGATCCTCAGCGGATTGGTTTCTACGGCCTTTCCTATGGAGGCAAGTCTGCCATGCGGATCCCGCCACTGGTTCCCGCGTATTGCCTGTCTATCTGTTCAGCGGATTTTAACGATTGGGTCTGGAAGAACGCGTCGACGCGGAGCCCTTACAGTTATGCCTCGATGGGCGAGTACGAGATCTTCGAGTTCGATCTCGGGAGTACCTTCAACTACGCGGAAATGGCCGCTCTCATTGCGCCGCGGCCGTTCATGGTTGAGCGCGGCCACTTCGATGGTGTCGCACCGGATGAACGAGTCGCTTTAGAATTCGCGAAGGTGCGTCACCTTTACTCGGCGAAGCTCAAGCTGCCTGATAATGCCGCTATCGAATGGTTCGATGGTCCTCATCGTATCAACGGCGACGAAACTTACCGCTTCCTCCACAAGCACCTGGACTGGCCGGAGCCATAGGTCCCAGAGGAATCAGTCGAGGCGTTGCAGCTCGCGCATGCGGAAGGCTTGCTTGAGGCGCTCGTCCATCTCTGCAGTCATCCGAGCGTCCAAGATGAGTTCGTGGGGTGCCTCTGCAATGTCGACCCGGTGGATAGGACCGTCGGGCGTGCCGAAAGCGTCGGCCACGTCTTGGATATTATTGATCTTTTTCCCATTCACCTCATCCACGATGACATGGGACAAGGACTCGTAACCCAGCGTGGCAGGTGTGCGCATGACTCGGCTGATGAAGACAATCTTCTCGCGTCCGTCTTTCTCGTAGTCCTCAGGATGTGCTAGGGCCCAAAGAAGTTTCATGGGAGCGCGCTGCTGCCATTGGTCACCAAAGATCTTCAAATAGGGGCGAGTCAACTCTTGGAAGACGACACCACCTGCGATGAAGAAGCGTGGGCCTTTGTCAAAGAGATAGGGGTTGACGAGGAAATCTTCTGGTGAGCGGCGGGTCATCTTCGCCGTTAACTCCATGCTCTCACCATTGCGGAAGATCTTAAGGGGCATCTCTTGCCCGACATGGCTACCGCCACGAACGATGTGGCTCATGTTCAGCCGACCGTAGTCGGGATGCTCGTAGTTACCACGGGAGTCGATGGCGTGGCCTCCGAGTTCTAATAGAACGTCACCAACTTCGATCCCAGCTTTGGCAGCCGTGCTGTTTGGCGAAATGGTCGTGACATAGATGCCGCCCGATTCGTCGCCTAACTTGAGGTAATTGCGCAATTGCTCATCCGTGGCCCGAGAGAATCCCATGCCGAGTGTGGGAAAGCCGGAGTAGTCTCCGTCTTCGAGATCTTTGAGGAAGTGATCGATGATGGGGGCAGCGATGACCGTGGAGATTTGCTCATCAGAGTCATAGCTAAGTAGCAATCCTGCCAGTTTATCGTCCTTCATGACGGGTAGCACGAAGCTGCCAGCATGGTAGCGAAGAGAGCCCTTGAGCTCGTAGGTGAGAAATGGCGTGCCACTGAGGAAGTAGTTATCGATGGACACCTCAAGCACGGGACAGCGGGTGCTCACGGCGAGGCCATTGTCCTTAACTTGCCAAACATCGAGTTCGTCGCCTGCATTTGAGGTGGTGTCCAAGGTGAGCCGAGTCACGCCGTCGAGGAACTCGGGCTTCTCTTGGCTGATCTCGATCAGTGCTAGGTTTGCTTCGTAGTCGACTACGGAAACTTTGCCGGGTACTTTCTCGCCCGTCTTCGGTTGCTCGAGTTCGACGTAAGTTGCATCGGACACCATCTGCGCGGAGACGAGCACCTGGCCATTGTCTAGCAGAACGCCGAGGCCGCGCCGGGTGCCGGGCTTTCCTTTCTCCCACGGCTGGTAGAAATTGTAGTTCTGGGCAGTGATGTTTACCCTGAGGATGGAGTCTCCGACGGAGGTCACCTCGGGCTTCGTCTCTGTGGTGGTCGCTGCCTTTACTGCGACTTCAGCATGAGCGGATGCAAGAGTGAGGACAGCGAAAGAAATGAGAAAGCGTTTCATGTGCTATGACAAATAAGAAGGTTAGTCGCGATCGTGAGCTAGTTGAAGATGACCGGGGTATCGTCCTCAGCGCTTCCGAGATAGCTGTCGAGGCCGACTTCATAAGTGGCTCGAATGCGCGCGTTGGCGGCTTCTACCCGTGCTGATTCGATGACAATAGGGAGGCCCTTTCCGACGAACTCGATCACGTAGAACTCGGGGGTTTCTGCGGGGTGGACCGCATCGTAGAGATCTTGTAGATCCTTGATCTTCTTGTCGTTGATCTTATCGACGACCGCGTGTTGGAAGCCTCCAAAGTTGCTGTTGATTGCATCCGGCAAGATGCTTGTGAGGACGACGATCTCGGGGCGTTCCTCGAAGAGTTCATCTTGAACATAGAAGGTGTAAAGATAGCGAGCTGCCATGGTCTCGATGCTGTGCGCGGTCATGAGGTTGCGATCCAATGGTTGGAATGTGAGTCCGGCAAAGGATGCGTAGCGAGGGCGCTTATCGTAGGTATTAGCTTGAATCAGATAGGGATCGAAAGGCTTTAGCTCAATCTCGACAGACTTCGGTTGGCCATCTCGTAGGATGTCCAACTCCACTTTGTCACCTTTGAATCGGCGTTCGACGATCTCGTTCATGTTTACAAACTCGCCGTCGACTTCCACGTAACCGTTGCTAGCGATTTCCCGCCCGTCGATCTTCAATAAGACATCGCCTTCTTCTAACACGCCATCACAAGACCCGCTATTTGATACGGATGCCACTAACGTTCCTACGGAACTGTCTTGTCGCAGGCCCAGCGCGAGGCGTTGGGCAGGATTGATGAGATCGAAGTCGCCGATGGCGAGATCCACGTAGCGGTCATACTGGCCGTCCTCGATGTCTTTGAGGAAGCGACGTAACACCGGCGTGGGAATCATGTAGCCCACGTTTTGAGCGACCGCTCCAGAGATGCCTTGGAAGGCAACGCCTACAACTTTGCCGTCTTGAAGTACGGGGCCGCCGCTATTTCCGGGATTGATGGCGGCATCGATCTGAATGGCCAGGTGGAGATCCGCACCAGTGTGGCTGTAAGGTTGGAAATCGATGCGAGAAACAACGCCTCGTGTGGTGGAGAGGCGGCGTCCGCCTAGTGGGTAACCAATCACGGTGACCGTGCTTTCAAGCTTAGGAATGTCGCCGATGTCTAACGGTTTCGTATCAGCAAAGGGGATGGGATCAGAACACTCCAAGATTGCTAAGTCACAATCGTGAGCGATGTGGAGGAGCTTGGCCGCGTATTTCTCGGGATCGCCATACTTCTTGATGAGCAAGCGCGTGTTGTCTGCCACGACGTGAGCATTGGTGACAAATTTGTTAGGCGCGATCATGAAGCCTGTCCCGCTTCCGCCGGTTTCGCGTCCGCCATTCCAAGGCTGTTGGTAGTCTGGTACCAGTGAGGCGCATTCAATCTCGACAATGCTCTCGTAGAGATCACGGGACGTGTTGGGCGGACCGACCGGAGCTGACTTTGCGGCGGGTGCCCCGGACTTGGCTTCAGGTTCGCTCGATTCCTGAGCGGTGACGGTCCATGAACTCAGGGCAAGAGCTGTGAGTAGCCGGGCTGGCTTCAAAAGGGAGATGCGGATGGTCATGATGATCGGGACTGTAGGGCGTGGCCTGGTTAGCGCAAGTTTCAGGAAATGAGGTCAAACGACGTCGCTTGACCTACGAATGAGCTGTCCCTTAGGCTGCCAAAATGAATCGTCTTCTCCCAATATCCCTTGTTACCTGTGCTTTGGTCTCGCTTACGAACGTCTGGGCACAAGATACCCTGAACTTTCCCGCGTTGGGCAAGGTCGTGGAATCTGATACAAAGTTGGCCGACGTCCTCGATAAATCGGCCAAGCTTGAGGTCCTCGGATCCGGATTTGCCTGGGCAGAAGGGCCTGTGTGGGTGAAAGACGGGAAATATCTCCTCTTCTCTGATATTCCGCCGAACAAGGTGGTGAAGTGGGAAGAGGGCAAAGGCATCTCGACCTTTCTCCACCCTTCGGGTTACACAGGAGCCAGCGACTATGGGAATGAGCCTGGTAGCAATGGGCTCTTGCTAGATAGCCAAGGGCGTTTGGTTTCTTGTGAGCATGGGGATCGGCGGCTTTCTGTCATGACGAAGGATGGCGGGAAACGCACCTTGGTCGACAACTACGAGGGCAAGCGCCTGAATAGTCCGAACGACGCTGTCTACATGTCGAACGGTGATCTATATTTCACGGACCCACCCTACGGCCTGCCTAACCGCTATGACGATCCGCGTCGTGAACTGGATTTCTGCGGAGTCTATCGCTTGTCGAAGGATGGCAAGGTCACTTTGCTCACGAAAGAAATGACGCGCCCGAACGGAATCGCTTTCTCCCCTGATGAGAAGACACTCTATGTCGCGCAGTCCGATCCACAGGCTGCTTTATGGAAAGCCTTTTCAGTCAAAGAAGACGGAACGTTAGGAGATAGTCGTGTCTTCTATGATGCGACCTCTCTCGTGGGGAAGCTGCCAGGCTTGCCTGACGGCTTGAAGGTAGACAAAAAAGGAAACCTATGGGCAACGGGCCCCGGCGGTGTTCACATCTTTGCTCCCGACGGCACGCCGTTAGGGCGTATCGATACTGGCGAAGCCACGGCCAACTGCGGCTGGGGTGGTGATGGCACGGTTCTCTACATCACCGCAGATATGTACCTCTGTCGCATCCAGACGAAGGTGACTGGGCAAGGGTTTTAGTGAGTTAGCGTCACCGTCTTGCCGGTCTTTGCTGACTGGCGCGCGGCATCCAGTATCTCTGTCACAATAAGGTTATTCTCTAGAGATGAGAGGCCATCTGCTTCGGCTGTGCCCCGAACCCTGGCGGCGAGGTAAGCGAAAGGATCATCGTAAGGCTTTGGTCTGGCAGGGGAACGGACTGTCGTGGCTGGGGCGCTGGTGTCTTTGAGTTTGACGCTGTGGTTGCTCATTGTGTTGGCGTAACCATCGGCCCCATAGACTTCCATGTCTTTGCGATTGTGCGGCCAGTTCCAAGAGGCTTGGATGATGCCTTGGCACTTGGGATAGGTTAGCAGGATGGTGGCTTCGTCGTCCACGTTTGGATACTTGTCAGGCTTGATCTGTTGGGTCACGGCGGTGACGGTGAGTGGGCGTTCGTTGTCCATCAACCAGGTGATGAGGTTCGCGCCGTAGCATCCGAAGTCTGTTAGCGCGCCTCCGCCGTTGAGCACGGGATCGGTCAACCATGCTAGGAACTCCTCATTGCAGCCGATCTCGATGGGACCTTGATGGCCATCGTGCACGACGATCTTGCGCAGGTCGCCGAGTGCCTTCTGTTCATGCGCTAGCGCGTAGGCGTGGTGATTGCTCCGATACCAGGTCGTCTCGTAGTTTACGAGGAGCTGGACGTTGTGCTCCTTGGCGGCCTCAGCCATGGCAGTGGCGTGGGCCATGCTGACGGCGAGGGGTTTCTCCATCATGACATGAATGCCACGTGCCGCGCAGGCCTTGACCACGTCGAGATGATCGAAGGTGCTGGTGAAGACGGCAACGGCTTCTGGCTTGGTCTTGTCTAGCATCGTTGCTAGATCAGAGTGCCACAGTCCCTTGTCTAGGCGATGCTGAGAAAGTAGCCGAGTGGCCAGGTCTTCGTTGGGTTCGGAAATGCCGACAATCTCGAGATCGCCGAGGTCACGCTTGCGGCTGAGAATGCCGTGAACGTGGGCATGGACGAGCCCTACGACTCCGACGCGGACTGGCCTCTTCGATGTGGGCTCCGTCTGTCCTTGTAATGGACTTAAAATTAAGAAGATGACGAAACTTGCGGTGAAGAACTGAGACCAAGTAGCCATGCGAAACTAGACCACTCGATGCCGAGTTTGTCACATGAAACGCCTTGCGACTCGAGGATGGCCGGTGACAGGTTAAAAGGTGTCCGCTTCTTATTTCAACCGTGAGCTTAGCTGGCTGAAGTTCAATCAGCGTGTACTTTGGGAGGCGGAGCGCGAGTCCTTGCCGTTACTGGAGCGGGTCAAGTTTCTTGCCATCAGTGCGTCGAATCTTGATGAGTTCTTCATGGTCCGCGTGGGTGGCTTGCAAGCGCTGGTCAAGACCGGTGCTCGGATGCGTGATCTGAATGGCCTGACGCCGGTGCAGCAGATGCGGCAGATTAGAAAGGAGGTGCGGGCGCATTACGATGATCAGTATCGCATTTGGGGAACGATGCTCGAGCCAGCACTGACAGGTCGAGGAATCCGCTATCGTAGCCTTGATCAAATCACGGGGCAGGCGCGTGCGAAATTGAAGCTGCACTTCTCGGAGGAAATCGAGGAATTACTAAATCCGGTTGCCTTGGATTTGGAAGATCAGCGGTTTCGGATCTCGGGTCGCCGTATCTGTGTTCTGCTAGACGTGGGGCCGGCCGGAGAACCAGAACATGCGGATCGGCGCTCTGTCGTGATTACTGTTCCCAATGGGCTGTTGCGGTTTCTCCGGGTGCCGGACACGGACGGGTATGAGTTTGTCCTCCTGGAAGACTTGATCAAGGAGTTTGCTAGTGAGATGTTCCCTGAAGAGGGAATCTATGCTACGGGCTGCTTTCGTCTGACGAGAAATGGTGATATTCCGGTGCAGGAAGACTATGCGGAAGATCTCGCTGAGGCCATGGAGAGTGTGCTGACGGCTCGGAAATTCAGCAATACGGTTCGGCTTGAAGTGCCGGCGCGGACATCAAAGCGGATGCTAGAGTCCATGTTAGCGTATACAGGTACCAAGGGGCGGGATGTGTATCGCGTCCCTAGTCTACTCGATCTGTCTAGCCTCATGGCGATTACTTCTCTCGATGACTTTGATCATCTCCGCGAGGCTGCGTGGAAGCCGCAGCCGTGTGTGCCCTTGAAGGATCACTCCATCTTTGAGGTGCTCGATGATCAGGACTTACTCCTGCATCACCCCTACGATAGCTTCGAGCCTGTGGTGCGTTTGGTCGAAGAGGCAGCTGATGACCCGGATGTGATTGCGATTAAGCAAGTGCTCTATCGCACTTCTAGCAATAGTCGAATCATCGCGGCGTTGATCCGCGCGGCACAGAAGGGGAAGAATGTCGTGGTGTTGGTCGAGCTCAAGGCTCGTTTTGATGAAGCGAGGAACCTGGAACGTGCTGAAGAGTTAGAGCTGGCTGGGGCACAAGTCGTCTATGGGATCAAGGGATTGAAGTGCCACGCGAAGGCTTGTCTCATCATGCGACGGGAAGCAGGGCGTATTCGCCGTTACGTGCATTTCGGCACTGGGAACTACAATGAATCGACTGCGAAGCTCTACACTGATGTGAGTTATCTCACTGCCCGTTCAGACCATGGTCGGGATGCGTCAGCGTTCTTCAATGGGGTTACGGGGCGTTCGCAATGGGCCGGCCTGCGCAAGTTGCAGCCAGCGCCTACGTGTCTTAAAAAGACGTTGTTAGAGCTGATTGCATTTGAGTGCGATCAAGCCAAGCAAGGTGAAAGCGCCAAGATCATGGCGAAGGTGAACAGCTTGCAGGACCAAGAGATCATTGACGCTCTTTATGACGCTTCTGAGGCGGGGGTGAAGATTCAGCTCATGGTGCGAGGCATTTGTTGCCTACGACCTCAGGTGCCAGGGATGAGTGAGAACATTGTGGTGCATAGCTTGATTGATCGATATCTGGAGCACGCTCGTATCGTCTCCTTCCATCATGGAGGAGAAGAGCAGGTCTTCCTTTCGAGTGCGGACTGGATGCGCCGCAATCTCGATAAGCGGGTCGAATTGATGGTGCCAGTGGAAGACCCTGACAGCCGGGAGGCGTTGCTAGAAATCCTTCGCAAACAATTCAAAGACAACGTGCAAGCGTGGTTCCTCAGCGCCGATGGAACTTATGGCCCTGCGATCGGTGGTCAGAAGTCAGCTTTCCGATTGCAGGCTCACTTTGCCAAAGAGGCGGCAAAGCGAACGGAAGAGGCGCAACGGGTGGCTGCCGATGTCTTAGAGATGCATTTGCCACCAGATGAGACGAGTCAGGTGTCTTAGAGATCTTGCGCTTTGTTGAAAGTGCGGCGCATAGTTGTGCATGCATTTATCTCGTGCCCTGATTCTTCTTCTGTTTGTTGGCAACATTTTCGCTAGGGCTCAAGAGGTTACGTCGAGACCGAATATTCTGTTCTTTCTCTCAGATGATCAACGCCATACTGCCCTTGGCTGTGCTGGGCACGAGATTCTCAAGACGCCCAACATAGACAAGCTGGCGGCGAAGGGCACATGTTTCACGAATGCCTGTGTGACAACGGCAATTTGTGCGGCAAGTCGGGCCTCGATTCTCACTGGCCTTCATGAGCGGACCCATCGTCATACCTTTGGCACGCCTCCGATTGCGGAGCGACATTCTGCGGCGAGTTACCCCGCGGTGCTGAAGCGAGGAGGGTATCGGACGGGGTTCGTAGGGAAATTCGGCGTGGGAGTGATGAAGGGGCAGCCAGAAGTGATGTTTGATGATTTCAAGCCTCTCAATCGGAATCCGTATTTCAAGAAGCAGCCTGATGGCTCCGTTCGGCATCTTTCTGAGATCGCAGGTGACCATGCGGTTAACTTCTTGAAATCTCAGGATAAGGAAGAGTCGTTCTGTCTTTCTGTTAGTTTTAATGCGCCACACGCCGAGGATTCTGACAAAGAAGCGCATTTCCCATGGCCAAAAGCGATGAATGGACTCTACGACGACGTCACGGTTCCAGCGCCTCGGTTGGGCGACCCACGCATCTTTTCAGGGCAGCCGCAGTTTCTCCGAGAGTCGATGCACCGTGATCGCTACTACTGGCGTTGGGACACTCCGGAGAAGTACCAGAAAAATATCAAAGCCTACTATCGGATGATCAGTGGAATCGATAACGTGATAGGGCGTGTGTTAGGTGAGTTGGATCAGTTAGGCTTGTCTGAGAATACGATCGTCATCTTCAGTGGCGACAATGGCTACTATCAGGGAGATCGCGGCTTTGCGGGGAAATGGTCTCACTACGAAGAAGCTCTTCGTGTGCCCCTCGTTATTTATGATCCCCGCAACCCTCGTGAATCAGCGACGGTCGATGAGCCCGTCCTGAACTTGGACATTCCGGCGACGATCCTCGGCTACAGTAGCACACCCTTACCGACGCACTACGCAGGGCGTCGACTAGATCAGCTGGCCCTCGGCCAGAAGCCTGACAACTGGAGGAGTGACACGTTCCATGAACATCTCTTTGATCGCTTTGATATTCCCAAGTGGGAGGGCATTCGTGGAGGGCGTTATTTGTATGCGAGCTACTTCCAGCAAGATCCTCCTCACGAGTTTTTCCACGATCTCCAAGAAGATCCTGATCAGCTTAAGAACCTTGTGGCAGATCCGAACTATCAAGAGGCGCTCACGGTGATGCGAGCTCGATGCCAGCAGCGGCGTGATGAGTTGGGTGGTGAGTATTCGCTAGAGAACTTCCCAACAAACAAGTATCTGAAAGCGAAGAAGACTTCTCTTTGAAACAGTGAGTGTCTAGAAGTCTAGAAGCGTTTCGTGTGAATGTACGGTTGTCTCTAGCTGTAAGCTTGTCAGGATGGTGTTATGACTTCCATTTTCAGACATTTGGCTTTGCTCGCGATTGCCGGTTCAGCCCACGCTGCTGTCGTGAGTTTTGAAGCGGCTGATTTCGGTCTTAACACAACCTTTAGCAGCGTGCGGACTTTCTCGTTTGAGATCGATATCGCGGATCCTTTGGCGCCAGGGCGCACGTTCGACAATCCTACGATGAACGGAGTCGATTACGACTGTTTGGTTTCCTTGTTGCCACGCCTTCTGGGTTTCCTACGTTCCGTCTTGAGCGCACGATTGCAGGAGCCGAGTTTTATGACCAAGGAAGTTCACTGGAGTTCGAGATTCAGTGGGGAGCCGATCTTTCTGATGGGCTTCAGGTCTCAGAGCTGGAAGGAGCGGGGACGGTCTTTCGTTTCAATGGACGCGAGGTCGATACCGGGCGGTATCATCCGGCGGTCGTGGAGCTGAATGCGGGTGGGACTGGGCGAATCCTCAATTCGATCAATACGGGAGGTGTCAATCTTGGCCGCTTCCGCGTGGTCGATGTCGACTTCGGCGATGAGTAAGTGACGGAGCTCCGTTTCGATCCAAGTCAACTCACCCTGACAGGGCCCATTGCCTCCGTGCCGGAGCCTTCGTTTGCGCTTGCTCTATTGCCGTTTGGATTTCTTGCGCTGCGACGCAAGAGAGGATGTTAGACTAATAAATCATGCATGACGTGACCGTGCACGTCGGTTAGTCGGAAATCGCGGCCTTGGTAGCGATAGGTTAGCTTTCGGTGATCGATTCCTAATAAGTGGAGAATGGTCGCGTTGAGGTCGTGGATGTGCATGGTGCCGGGCGTCCAGTGATCTTTGTTCGGCTGAGGTCGTAGCGGATTGCCATCGGCATCGGCGATGTTGTAGCCGAAATCGTCGGTTTGCCCGTAAGTGATGCCTGGCTTTACGCCGCCGCCAGCTATCCAGACAGTGAAACAACGTGGGTGGTGATCGCGCCCGTAGTTGGTGCGAGTGAGGCCTCCTTGGCAATAGGCCGTTCGGCCAAATTCTCCACCCCAGACGACGAGTGTTTCGTCGAGCATGCCGCGTTGTTTGAGATCTTTGATCAGGGCAGCGCAGGCTTGGTCCACATCCTTGCATTGGGATTCGTGCTCTTTCGGTAGGGCGCCGTGCGCGTCCCAGCCACGATGAAAGATCTGGATATTGCGGACGCCACGCTCGGCCAGACGACGTGCATTTAGGCATGAGGCGGCAAACGTGCCGGGCTTGCGTGCTTCTTCTCCGTAGAGTTCGAAGGTGCCATCGTTTTCTTGAGAGAGGTCCATCAGTTCAGGAACCGACGATTGCATCCGGTAGGCCATCTCATGTTGCTTGATTCTTGAGATGATGTCAGGATCCGCGAAGCGCTGATGCTGCTCTTGATTGAGCGCAACCAGGGCGTCCAGCTGTGCACGACGATCCTTTCTCGTTACGCCTTTGGGGTTGTTTAGATAGAGAACGGCATCGCCTTGGCTGCGCATGAGGACGCCTTGATGGTTGGATGGTAGAAAGCCGCTGCCCCAGAGTCGGCCGAAGAGGCTCTGCTCTGCAAAGCTACTCTGCGCGTGCATGACCACGTAGCCGGGAAGGTTGTTATTCATGCTGCCGAGGCCATAACTCAGCCATGCCCCGAGGCTAGGACGCCCAGGAATCTGGCTTCCTGTCTGAATGTAAGTAATGGCCGGGTCATGATTGATCGCTTCGGTGAAGGTGCTGTGCACGACACAGAGATCCTTCGCCACCGTAGCGGTGTGGGGGAGGAGTTCGCTGACATAAACGCCACGATCGTTGTTCTCCTGCTTTGTGAATTTGTACTTGGTAGGGCAAACGGGTAGGGTCTTCTGGCCCGCTGTCATGCCGGTGATGCGTTGCCCATCGCGCACATACTCGGGGAGGTCCTGACCAAACATTTCCTGCATCTTGGGCTTGTAGTCCCAGAGATCGTGATGGCTGGGGCCGCCACTCATGAAAAGGTAGATGACGCGCTTGGCCTTGGCAGGGTGGTGGGTGCCAGGACCCGCGGGGCCGGCGGATGCTAGGAGATCATTTCCAAACATGTTCGCCATGGCGGCGGTACCGACTCCTAGCGCTGAGCGACCAAAGAGTTGGCGCCGCGTCATCATGAGGTTGTTCTCGAATTGGGGATCGTGGAAATTCATAACAGGTAGTCCGTTTGTTAGTAAAGGAGTAAGGCGACGTCGCTGGCCAGTACGGTGGTGGCGACTTGGGTCCAGGTGGCGAGATCGGTGAGGTCGAGCGCTTCATCGCGTGGCGCCTCTCCGACGGAGACAAGCGCTTTGGCGCTCTCGGCATCGGATTGGAAACGTTCGCGCATGGCGTTGATGAGGCCGTCACAGGTTTGGCGTTCGGTTGCTGTCGGTGTGCGAGAGGCTAATAGGGTAAAGAGACGATCTAGGCGCTCCGCGTCATTCGAACCTTCGCGAAGGAGTCGCTCGGCAAGCATGCGCCCCATTTCGAGACGTTGGGTTTCGTTGAGGAGTGCTAATGATTGCAGTGAGGTGCTGGAGCGTGAGCGTTGCACACAACTTGCTTCTCGGTTGGGGGCATCAAACAAGGTCATCATCGGATGCGGGCTCGTCCGTTTCCAATAGACGTAAAGGCTGCGACGATAGAGTAGCTCTTTCTTGTCGCGTTCGTATTTTTTTGTGTTACTGCCAGGATGGGCGAGGGCTGACCATAGGCCGGATGGCTGGTAGGGTTTCATGCCCTCACCTCCCATGTGTGGATCTAACAGTTCACTGGCCCAGAGAGCAACGTCGCGGAGAACTTCGGCATCGAGCCGGAAACTTGGTCCTCTAGCGAAGAGGCGATTCTCGGGGTCTGCGATGTCCTTTCGCCAGATAGACTCTTGCTTGAAGGTTTGGCTGGTGACCATGAGGCGGACCATGTGCTTGAGATCCCATCCGCTTTCTTGAAGTTCCACGGCAAGCCAATCTAGGAGTTCTGGGTGGGTGGGCTGTTCGCCTTGGACACCGAAGTCTTCTGGAGTGCGAACGAGGCCATCGCCAAAGACGCGTTGCCAAACGCGATTGATCAACACACGTGAGACGAGGGGGTGTTCGCGTGAGGTGAGCCACTGGGTTAGGCCAAGGCGATTCCTTGGGGCTTCGGAAGGAAGCGCTCCCAGCACTGCGGGCACGTCCGGTTGGAGAACTTCGCCTGCGGGTTGATTGTACTCACCGCGTAAGAGGAGCTTTGTTGGGCGAGGTTTGTCGAGTTCGCGCGCGACGAGTGTCGTCGTGAAGTCAGCTTCTAGATCGGTTAGTCGCTTGGCGAGTTCGCGTGCTTTTGGCTGGGAGTCTTGCTTTGATAGAGCGAGGAGGCGTTCACGCCATGGCTTGGCGTCGTTGCCCAAGGGCTCTAGCAGTGTAAGGGCTTCTTGATGTGCTGCTTCCCACGCATCCCAGGCGGTGTGGTCTTTGGGGGCCTTGAGAGCAGGGCCGTAATCATACTTATTCCCATCAAGCGGATTCTCCGCCGTGCTGTTGAAGAAGGCGAGCAGGCTATAATACTCGCTGTGCACGATCGGGTCATACTTGTGCGTGTGACAGCGAGAGCAACTCATCGTCATTCCGAGGAAGACGGTCCCTAACGTTTCCGTTCGATCAAAGTTGTTCTTGGCTTGAAATTCCTGTGGGACAACCCCGCCTTCAGAGGTCGTGGGATTCATCCTCACGAAGCCCGTGGCGACTTCTTGAGCTAGGGTGGGATTGGGCAGGAGATCACCTGCAAGTTGCCAGGTGATGAAGTCGTCTAGAGGGAGGTTATCATTCAGTGCTCTGACCACCCAATCGCGGTAGGGGTAGATGCCGCGCCTGTTGTCTAAGTGGAGGCCGTGAGTGTCTCCGTAACGTACAGCGTCCAACCAATAGCGTGCTTGGTGTTCGCCATAGCGCGGGCTTTCTAACATCGTGCCGACAAACTTTTCGTAGGCGTCGGGACTCTTGTTAGCTAGGAAGTACTCGAGTTGCTCTGGTTCTGGTGGCAGGCCAGTGAGGATAAAAGCGACTCGACGTGCGAGCGTGGCACGGTCGGCTTCTGGGGCTAATGTGCTGTCACTCTTTCCGAGTTTGGCACTGACATAGCCATCAATGGAGTCGTGACTCTTCGCTTTGGCGGGCGGAATGAAGGCCCAGTGCTTCGCGTAGTTGCCTCCCTGCTTGACCCATTTCTCGAGCATGAGCCGCTCGACATCGGTGAGCTGCTTCTCCGCATCCACCGGGGGCATGGGATCTTCTTTGTCATGGAGGCGGGCGAGAATCTCGCTTGCTTCTGGCTTGTCGGGATCGATGGCGCGGTAACCACCAAGATCACCCGTAGCTGCCTCAAAGGAATCGAGCCGTAACTCTTTCTCTTTGGCGTCCGGACCATGACAGACGAAGCATTTGTCTGACAGAATAGGGAGGATTTCCCGAGAGAAATCTAGCTGATCGGCGGCCAGAGCCGCGTGCGAGACGAGGATCGGGATGGCCAGGAGAGCCATCCGAAGGGAATACCAGGAAGGTCGAGTCATCCCGAGTATATTCGGGCCTCTCTCTTGTAATGGCAAACAGGATCGGGTCGCCGATGGCTAATACCATGACGGAATTCTCAGCAATCCAGGGTTTCCTGGGGTTTGCCGGAGTCGAACTGATCGGAGGCGCGATCGGACTGCTTTCGTTGATCGCTTTTCTCCTATGTTGCCGGGCAAAGTTTACTCTGACTTCTTCGGCTGCATCAGCTTGAGTAGAGCTTCTTCGGCACTCGCAATGCGCTTCTGGAAGGCAGTGAACTTCGTGTTGTTCTCTTCCGTCTTCTGAGGGGCGGTTTCGATCCAGTCGCTTAAGGCCTTCTTGGATTCCTTGGATTCCTTCATGACCGCTTTGAGATCGGGTTCCTTTGTAGGGTTCTCTTTCAAAAACGCGGCCACACTTGCTGCGCTGAGCTGGGTAGCCCCTTTGAATTGATTGATGAATCCTGCAGGAGAGGCGTCTTGGCTTGCTCCGAGTTGGCCGAGCGGGGTCTTGCCGTCGCTGTCTAGGATGATGAACGTCGGGTAGCCACCGACACCAAATTCAGCTTGGAGCTTGGCATTGCGCTCTGCGAAGCCATCAGGAACAAGGGTCTTGTCTTGTGGGAAATCCAGCGTCACGAGGACGGCATTCTTAGCGGCGTAGGTTTTCCATTCGTCTTGTGCAAAGACCTTCTCGTCCATGATCTTGCACCAGTGGCACCAATCTGATCCCGTGAAGTTGAGCATGATGGGCACTTTCTTCTCGGCGGCGACTTTGATAGCGGCGTCGTAGTCCTGGGTCCATTTGCCGACTTCGGCACCCTTCTTCTGAACCTCAGCCAGGGCGGAGACGAGTAGGAGGCTGCTGAACAGCGCGCTAGTGAGGAAGGTGGAGAGAAGTTTCATGGGTAAGAAGGGGCGAATATGAGTGGCGACTATCGTGAATCGTTCATGATGTGCAAGTGATGTCGGTTACTTGTTGGACGGGATGCGATGGAGATTATTCCGATTCTGTAGAGAAATAGGCCGCTAAGGCGTCTTGCCAAGATCGCATGGCGTGGCCCGTGAGTGCTTCAAGATGAGCTACGTCCATTGCGGTGTGCACCGGACGCGGAGCACGGAAGCCGGTCATCTCGCTTAACTTCTGACTGGCGATCGGTGTCTGAGGGCGCTGGCTTTGGGCGACGATCTCGGAGGCGATGCCATGCCATGAGGTAGGGCCAGGATTACAGATATGCACGACGCCTCCGGCAGGATCAGTTAGATTTAGGAGATGATCTAGGGCGACGGCAGCATCATCCACATAGGTTGGACACGAGAATTTGTCATCAATCGCGGCGAGCGATTCGCCTTCCGCTAGTCGGTCGCGGATCATTTCAACGAACCCTGGGCGCTCTGGTCCGAAGAGCCACGAGACCCGAGCGACCCAAGCTTGCGGATAGGCCAGGTGCACGGCTTGTTCACCAGCTAGCTTTGTTCTGCCATAGACACTGATGGGTTTAGCAATGTCCCTTTCTGATCGCGTGCCGGGTTCCACTCCATTGAAGACGTAGTCAGTGCTGATGTGAATGAACGGTACACGACGAGTGGCACAAATACTCGCCAGAATTCCTGGAGCGATCGCATTGACTCTGCTAGAAAGTTCTAGGTCGTCTTC
>CALLLI010000117.1 GCA_938082635.1 uncultured Verrucomicrobiales bacterium | reverse complement strand
GTAGGCTCTTTCGATTCAGCCACGGATCTCAAGGCTAACCGATTGCCTGCGCAATCCTGCACCAAGGTTCAGTAGCATAAATCCCGCCCAAATCAGACTCTTTCATGTATGCGTAAACGACTCGCTACCAGGGGATAGCGTGATTCTAATTGCGTTCGAGGATCATCAATTCACATGATTTCCATCAAGCCAATCTGACGGAGAGCCAAAATAATCACTATTTGGGAACTGCTCGACAGCCATCGAGTTTCGTTCCATCCATCCTGATGAACGATCCCTTTCAAGAGAAGCGGCGCGAGTCCGGTGTTCTTTCCTGCCCATTTCAAGGGGAGACCGTTCCCATGATCCTGCGCCATGCCGACGTGCGGGCGGCGGCGAAAGACTGGCAAACACTCAGTTCAGATGCTCCCTTTCGTGTGCCCATCCCGTCAGAAGAAGACGTGCGCAATGTCCGTCAGCTCCCCGTCGAAACAGATCCCCCCGAGCACAGCCCCTATCGCAAACTCGTCGAACCGTTCTTCAAACGAGCCAAGGATCCTCAAGTCATCGCCCAAGTCGAAGCGTTGATCCACCGTCTTCTCGTCGACGCCGCAGAGCAAGACGCTATCGAAATCGTCCGTGAGTTTGCGCTCCCTCTGCAATCTCATGCGCTCACTTATTTGCTCAACGTATCGGAGACGGAAGCAACCACCTGGATTAGCTGGGGCACGCATGTCTTTCACGACGGCGACAATAGCGAGGCCAAAGGCTCCGCCTTGGATGCCTACCTTGATTGTCAGTTAGACCTCGCTGCGGAGAATCCAGGCGACGATTTCTTCAGTGTGCTCACACAGTCATCTATCGATGGCCGACCACTCACCCGTGATGAAATGATGGGCTTCGCCAACCTAACATTCGCCGGTGGTCGTGACACCATCATTCATAGCATTTCCACGATCTTTCACTACCTGACAGAGCACCCAGAAGCCCTGGCATTCCTACGCAAGGAACCGAAACGCATCGTCAATGCCACCGAAGAATTCTTCCGCGTCATCTCACCGCTTACGCACATCGGCCGCGTCTGCCCTGTGGAAACAGACGTCCATGGCGTCATAGTCCCTCCAAAAGGCCGCGTCTCTCTCTGCTGGGCCTCCGCCAACCACGATGAAGATGCTTTCGACGCCCCCGAAGAAACCCGACTCGACCGCAAGCCCAACCCGCACCTCGCCTTTGGCGCCGGCACTCACCTCTGTCTAGGCGCCCCCCACGCCCGTCTCCTCGTCAGAACGCTCCTACAGCAGCTGTGCGTACATGTTAGCGAAGTCGCGCTGTTAGACGCCGAGCCTCGCGTCGAAGATGAGGCCGAATACAAGCGCACCATGGGCTTCGAATCGTTGACCGTTTCTCTGGATCGGCATTCCATCGCGTAGAAGAGAGGCAAACTTGAGAGAGGGAAATTCGCGGGAGGACTTTCTTTTAGTTTCCGTGCCGCGTGCTTAACTTGGAGGTCACTTGATCAGGCCTGGGCTAAAGGCTCTTTCTTGCATGAAACGCGCACACCTGCAGCTTCTTGCGTTACTTCTTGGGGTCACGAGCGGCCTCCGTGCCTCACCGACCTCTGAGATGACGCAGCAACTTGGCTCTCGGAATCAAGTGCCAGAGGGCTTGGCGGAGTCTGACTGGCGGAGTATCCGGGAAGCCTACGAGGCCGGCCGACACGCCTTTCAGCTTTCGGACACTGGTTGGCACGCGCGCAATCCAGGGCAGCAGTGGACCATGGAATTTGATCGGCAGGGTGTCCTTGCCCAACCTTGGGAGGGTGGTTGGTCGTGGGGCTTGGAGTTGCAGAGTTACGGTTTTGGGAAGCGCCAAACGGTCTTGTCTGGTCAGCCTATCGTGAATGTCAATGGATCACGTCTCAGCCACCAGCACGACAGTGTGGTGGAGGAATGGTTCATCAATGATCAGCGTGGCTTGGAGCATGGCTTCACCGTCGTTCATCGCCCGGAATCAAGGGAGCACGCATCGACGAACCTACTCAGTTTCACCCTAACGACTCGAGGAACGCTTTACCCTGTCATTACTCCTGATGCGCAGAGTGTGATTTTTAAAGATCATGCCCACGGTGACGTGCTCACTTACGCTGGCCTAAAAGTCTGGGACGCGGATGGCAAGGTCCTATCTTCACGCTTTGCTTCGGCAGGAGAGAGAAGCTTTCGCTTACTCGTCGATGAAAGCGGAGCCCGCTACCCTATCACGATCGATCCGATTGCCCAACGGGCGTATTTGAAGCCTGCTGCTGTGGATGTGGCGCCTCCTCCTGATCGGTTTGGCTCTTCGGTGGCGGTCTCTGGGAATACGGTAGTCGTGGGGGCTCCGAGGGAGGATAGCAGCTCGGTCGGTGTCAACAGCACGCCGATAGTCACGGACAATGATCAGTTAGACTCAGGCGCGGCCTACATCTTCACGCGGAGTGGGACCAGGTGGATTCAAGAAGCCTATCTTAAACCCAATGCGATCGGTGATTCCCAGGAGGGAGACCAGTTTGGCCACAGTGTTGCCATTTCAAATGGCACCGTAGTGATTGGGGCACCGTATGAAGATAGTATTACGACGGGCCAAGATTCTGGAGCTGTCTACGTCTTTGTCTTCGATATCGACATGGCGATTTGGGTGGAGCAGGCCTACCTCAAGCCCGAAGCCATCGGCCTCACCCAGGCAAGTGATGGTTTCGGTTGGTCGGTTGCGATCTTGGGAGAGACGCTTGCAATCGGGGCTCCCTTTGAGGACAGCAGCACGACGGGAGTGAACAGCATCCCCGATAAGAACGCGGATGCTGCCGGTGCTGCCTATGTCTTTGTGCGTCACGAAGGTCTTTGGGCTCAGGAGGCTTATGTGAAGCCAGAAGCCGTGGGTACGACGCAAGCAGGAGACTTGTTTGGCTGGTCTGTCGGCGTTTGGTTTAATGGGTTAGTCGTGGGAGCTCCGGAAGAGGACAGCATCACGACAGGGATCAACAGCACGCCCGAGGATACCGGCGGCCCCCTGGTCAATTCGGGAGCCGGCTATGTCTTCGTGCGCAGCGGCACGACATGGAGTCAGCAAGCCTTTCTCAAGCCCGATGTGGTCGGCGCTGCACAGGCAGGGGATCAGTTTGGGTTTTCAGTCGCTGCGGCAGGGTACTTCTTAAACGATTACATCATTGTCGGAGCGCCGTCAGAGGACAGCAATAGCACGAGTGTCGATAGCACTTCCGATGATGACAGCACGGATGCCGGCGCTGCTTATGTGTTTGTGCGAGCCGGGGCGACCTGGATGCAGCAGGCTTATCTCAAACCACAGGCCATCGGCGATTCACAGGAGGGAGACCGATTCGGACACGCGGTGGCCATCTCGCCGTCTCGAGCCGTTGTTGGCGCGCCCTTTGAAGATAGCAGCACTGATAGCATGCCTGGAGAGAATGCCATCGATGCTGGTGCCGCCTATGTCTTTGTCCGTGACTCGGAGACGTGGACTCAGGAGGCCTACCTAAAGCCACAAGCAGTCGGAATAACCCAAGCAGGGGACCAATTCGGATTCTCAGTTGCCATGTCCGATACGATTCTGTGCATAGGTGCTCCCCTTGAAGACAGCGACACCACAGGTACCCACAGCGAGCCTAACGAGAACGCGAGCGATGTGGGGGCTGCTTATATGGTTGCAATAGAGGGAGAGGCTTGGAGCCAGCAAGCTTACCTCAAAGCTGCGGGCTTTGGGGTGCCGCAAGACCTTGACTATTTCGGTTGGTCAGTCGCCGTCTCGGGTGACACTGTCGTCGTCGGGGCTTATCAGGAGGACAGTAATTCGTTAGGAGTCAATAGCGTGCCTAACGATAGCGCGAACGAAGCTGGCGCTGCCTACGTCTTTGTGCAGACGGATGGGCTGTGGACGCAGCAGGCCTACCTCAAACCGGCGGCCGTTGGCACCTCTCAGGCTTTTGATGAATTTGGCCACTCGGTAGCGATATCGGGAGATGTGGTGGTCGTCGGTGCCCATTATGAGTCTAGCAGTTCGACCGGCGTCAATAGCCTTCCTAACGAGGATGCCACGGGAGCTGGGGCTGCCTATGTGTTTGTGCGCATTGAAGGCGTGTGGACTCAGGAGGCCTATCTCAAACCAGCCGCCGTCGGAGACACTCAGGAATTTGATCAGTTCGGGTATTCCGTCGCCATCTCGGGAGATAGCGTGGTCGTTGGGGCGCTCCACGAAGACGCCGCCGCGACCGGGGTGAACAACCTTCCTGACGAGAATGCGAGCAATGCGGGTGCGGCCTACGTCTTCGCGCGGAGTGAGGGCGTTTGGACCCAGGAGGCTTATCTCAAACCAGCTGAGGTCGGTAGCTCACAGTTGGGCGATGAGTTTGGTGGCTCTGTGGCCGTCTCAGGAGACACCGTGGTCGTCGGAGCACCCTGGGAATCTAGCAGCACCACTGGCGCGTACACCACGCCCGATGAGGACGCCAGCTTTGCCGGAGCCGTCTACATCTTCGTGCGCCATGAGGGCAGCTGGATTCAGCAAGCCTACCTAAAGCCCGAGGATTGCGGCTTCACCCAGTTGGGAGATCATTTCGGCTGGTCCGTGGCTGTGGCGGACAACGTTCTTGTAGCGGGCGCTCCCGGGGAAGACAGCGGCTCGCAAGGTATCAACAGTGCTCCCGATGAGAATGCTACTGATGCTGGAGCCGCTTATGTCTTCGTGCGCAGTGAGGGGCACTGGACGCAGCAAGCTTACCTTAAACCGGGTACCCTTGGCCAAACTCAGGGCCAGGACAACTTTGGTTGGTCTGTCGCTGTCTCAGGAGACACGGCCGTCGCCGGAGCCCGTAGAAAGAATGATAGTGCGGTAGGAGTCAATCCGCCTCCCAATGATGACGAAGCGACTTCGGCCGGTGCAGCCTATGTCTTCGTGCGCAGTGATGGGCGTTGGTCGCAACGGGCCTACCTGAAGCCGGAAGCGATCGGCCTGTCACAAAATTACGATCTGTTTGGCTCCTCTGTCGCCGTCTCAAACGACACGGTTGTTATCGGGGCCCATGGAGAGTCTAGCAGTGCCAGCGGCGTCAACAGTGCTCCTGATGATCATGTCTATAGCGCTGGTGCAGCCTACATCTACGACGGTGTTGGCTCTACATTAGCGCCCATTCAGAAGTGGCGCCAAACCAACTTCAGTGTCATTGAGAACTCTGGCGCAGCCGCCAATCACAGGGATCTCGATGGCGATGGCTGGACGAACCTCGTGGAGTATGGCGTGGCCACGAATCCTGCAGAACAAGGGGAAAGTAGTATCGTGCTGGGTGTATCCAACGACGGTCAGTTTCTCGAGGCAAGCTTCAAGCGCGACCCATCCAGAAATGATGCCACCATCAACGTGCAAACAGCCGATAGCCCGGCCGGTCCGTGGACCACCGTGGCGACCAGCGTCGATGCCACCGCAATGATCGGCCCAGGCTTAATCAGCGAGACCGATCTCACTGATGGCCTTGTCCAAGTCGATGTCCGAGATACCATCCCCATCTCCGCCGCCAAAACCCCGCGGCGCTTTCTACGCATCGTTGTCGAATGAGCGATTCTCACACTCTTTTGTCGCAGCACCGTCGGATCTCCGAACTCATGTGAGCGTTCCTAGCCGCGCCGCCAACAGCGTTGAGCGGTAGGTGGAGAGCTACCGACGGCGGGGATCGAACCCGCACACTCTTGCGAATAACGGATTTTAAGTCCGTTGCGTCTACCAATTCCGCCACGTCGGCTCTTGCTCTGCATCAACGACTTACGTCAGTCTCATGGTCTCCTTCAACAAGGGGTGATATACCGGACTTGCGAACGAGCCCCTGAAACCTATAGATTGACGCCATGGAGACTTGGGAGAAGTCGCAGACATCGAATCTATGGAAACGGCAGCCATCAGGCGTGTTCTATATTCGCTGCAAGATCCTGGGCAAGCAGTTTTCACAGTCTCTCAAGACGAAAGATCTCACCTACGCCAGGCGATTCCTCCCCACCATCCACAAGCGACTAAAGGACGCGGCTACGAGGGAAGGGGAAAGCGGCACAGGGAAGCTCACGACCTTTGACGATGCCATGGAACTTTTTTAAGGCCCGGGTGCTTGTCATGCGCTCTCTGAAGCCCGCATCGAAGGACTACCGGCTAGAGACGTTCCTCCAGCGCTACAAGGTGGCACCGTGGCTTCGATCGATGCGCATCAAGGCAATCACGGAGTCGGATTGTCAGCGTGTCTCCAACGCCCTGGCCGATCGCTACAGTTCGACTCGATACAACAACGCTCTCGACTCGCTCAAGATGATCTTCGATCTCGCTATTGAAAAGCACGCGCTGAGCATTAACCCGGCCAAAGCTCTCTCGCGGCAGAAGGTCGTCACCAAGGAGAAGCTGCTTCCGTCCAAAGAGGAATTGCAGGACATCCTTGGCTATGTCCGAAGCTCGAACGGTGGCCGTGCTCGACACAACTGGGAGCTGCTTTCATTTCTCGCCTACTCGGGATGCCGGATCAGTGAGGCCAATAATGTGTAACTGCTCAGGTCGCCTCTTGAATAATCTCGCTTGGCATTAGCGGACTTCCAGAAATCGCTAACTTTATGCCTTCGAAGATATTGCGACCGTTCTTACGCATCGTGGAAATGTAGGAGCGAATCCGCGCAAAGTCTTCAGCTCCGATCCGTGTGCGAAAGCACCCGGATATCTTCATCTGTAGTTTCATCATTCGGAGATCACGTTCT
>CALLLI010000116.1 GCA_938082635.1 uncultured Verrucomicrobiales bacterium | reverse complement strand
GCTGATACCACTTCCAAAGTTAATCATCGATCGGCGGTACGGGCCATCCAAGAGCCCTCACCGCCGCCGATTGTGAATAACTTTGCGGCCGCAAGATCCTCTTCTGTGGATAACCTTGTGGTCGCGGAAAGCGCCAAGGGCGGGGCACGGTCCTCACAAGCATCCTCATGAAGGATTTGCGGAGATCACCGGCCTCGCCTGAAGCATCTACCAACAGGTCTGATAGAACAATGGCTCGCGAAGCTCGTCGTATCAGCTCGACCGCCGGTAGATGCCTTGACGTCCGTAATTGAACAACATAACCACAACATGAACCAAACAGAAACTCAATATCAAGAGGACATTTCCTTTAGCCACTTCGCGGGATTCGATTGGGCGAGGGACCACCACGATGTCATCATCGTCGATGATGACGGTAAGATCGTTGCCGATTTCCGAATCGACCACTCAACCAGTGGCTGGAACCTTTGGCAAGAACGGGTGGAAGGCTATCCGAAGTTGGCTCTCGCCATCGAGACCAACCAAGGGGCCGCTGTCGACCAACTAATCGCTAGCGGAACAACGATCTTCCCGATCAACCCACTCAACGCAAAACGCTATAGAGAGCGCAAATGCAGCAGCGGCAACAAAACTGATCGCCATGACGCTTGGGCTCTAGCAGATGCCCTGCGACTCGACCGGCGACAATGGCGCGCCCTGGAACCAGAAGAGCCCGCCATCGCCGAGTTGCGACTTCTGTGCCGTGATGAGGTGTCCTTGATCGAAGAACGTACAGCCCTAATCAACTCGCTCAAACAATGCCTCCACGACTACTACCCCACGGCCCTGGAGGCCTTCACCAAGTGGACTCTGCCAAGTGCTTGGGCCTTCGTCGCCCGATTCCCCACACCGGAGAAGCTCACCCGAAGCGGGCGGCGTAACTGGGAGAACTGGCTTCATGCCAACAAGCTGGCCCGGCCAACCACCTTTGAGAAACGCCTTGCGATTTTCGAGCAGGCTGGCGAATGGGAACAGAACGAAGTAGCCTGCCGGGCAAAGAGCCAACTAGCGCTTGCACGAGTCCGGCAACTCCAAGCAGTTGAGAAAGAACTCGCCATCTATCGCACACGGATTCGCGAACTCTTCGCAAGCCATGCAGACAAAGAGATCTTCGATTCGCTTCCTGGAGCTGGCCCCAAACTCGCTCCGCGTCTTTTAAGCGAACTCGGTAGCAATCGTGCGCGCTTTCAAGACGCGAAAGGCCTGCAGTGTATCGCGGGGACTGCTCCTATCAGTTACCAGTCCGGGCAGATACACAAAGTGCGATTGCGACACGGGTGCAACAAACACCTGAGAGCCACGATGCACCATTTTGCGAACCTGAGTCGAACTCAATGTAGCTGGGCCGCCACTTACTACCGAGGCCTGCGCGACCGAGGGAAGAGTCATGCACAATCGATACGTTCGCTGGGCCAGCGCTGGCTAAAGATCATCTGGAAGATGTGGCAGACTAACAGCTGCTACGACGATGATGTTCACCGTGCGAACCAAATCAAGCACGGATCCTGGGTGGTGGCAGCCGCCTAACTTACACATAGTGTGAACTCTTCTCGGACACCCCCTCAACCGCTAATAATTCAGCGAATAGAAGTGGATAACTTCCTTCAATTTCTCGATTGCAAATGATAGAACATCTCCGCACCCCGCATCGTCAAGCCGGGCATCAACGGGAACAATGGGTATCCCAGTGGGAGCCCTCCTTCCCTTCGGCATTTTCCCTTTTGACTCCCGGCCCGCCGATGCTTCTCGCTTCGCGTCATTTTTTCTCTTCGAAAAAATGTTATTTTCAACCCTCTCTCTTTCTCTTCTCACGGCTGCTTGCCTTTGTTGCATGTCCTTTGTGATGGCTCCGTTTGGAACCCCGGATGGATCGGCTCGTTGGCCGATTGAGGTGGCTAGCCCCGGCTGGTTTTGGCGGATTTTCGCGAAACGGGATCAATCGCTTCATGTTCGCGCAACTCATTTAAGAACAAGCCTTTACTGCCGTTAACCATATGCGGAAACTTCATCGAAATAACTTGAAATATGTTCTTTTGAACACTATACTCTAAGTATCAATTGAGAGCGGAAACCGTTCTCTATCACATAGCAAAACCTAACCAAATAAAGGAAACCAAAACCATGTTCACCAAGAACCAAATCATCCTCACCGGCAACATCGCTAAAGACCCCGAAACCCGCAAAGCCGGTGAAACCACCGTGACGCGTGCTCGCCTCATGCATAACGAGGAAATCCGCAAGTCAGACGGCGAAGTCGTCAAACGCTTGGTTGCGATCGATCTCGACATCTGGGGCAAGCGCGGCGAAGCCTTCGCCAAGCACGTCACTAGCAAGGTCCCTGTTTGTATCGAGGGCAAGTTGCAGCTCGATCAGTGGGAGGCCGACGGCGAGAAGCGCTCACGTCTCTTGATCCGTGTCGAGGACTGGCAGTTTCTCGCGGCGAAGCCGAGCGAAGAAGCGGACTCAGCCAACCGCAAAGCCGCCTAGTCAAATCAGAGGCAGGTAGGGGCGGCAACCCCTACCTGCCGAGAGCCTCACAGCTTTACTAATGTCGGACAACGAAAGTCTAACCATGAAACTCAATAATCTTTATCTACACTGTGGCGGAGCCCTCGTCGAGACCGAACAACTCGAACGCGTGGAAACTCCCGAAGCCGTTGGCCGCTGGCAACCCGTTGGCCATGCGAAACTTGCGGCACAAGTCCGCCGAGGTCTCGAAGATGCCGGAATGCAGGTCTTGACCGAGGCGCACGCCCTCAATCGCGGTGGCGCTCAATACTTTGGACTCATGCAGGTGGCCGTCGATGGACACGAAAGCGACGATTGGGGAACCATCGTCGGCCTGCGCAACTCGCATGACAAACGCTTTCCCGCCGCATTGGCCATGGGTAGCTCAGTCTTTGTCTGCGACAATTGCGCGATGAATGGCGAAGTGGTCCTAGCCCGCAGGCATACCACGAACATTCTGCGCGATCTGCCGCAAGTCACGGCGCGGGCTATTGGCAAGTTGTCCGACTTCGTCGGCATGACAGAGCGTCGCGCCGATGCCTATCGCAACCGCGAAATGGGCAATGCCGAAGCACATGATCTCATTGTCAGAGCACTTGATGCGCACGCGATTACGACAACCATGGTTCCGAAAGTCTTGGAACAATGGCGAGCGCCAAACCATGCCGAGTTCAAAGACCGTAATCTCTGGTCGCTCTACAACGCGTTCACCGAAACCCTCAAGGGCGGATTGCTGAAGCTACCTCGAAGAAGCGAAGCACTTCACGGCGTGCTCGATGGCACGGTTGAAAAGGCATCGGCAGAACCCGGACTGGCACTCTCAGCCTGAATCATCACACCGCCATGATTGCTCTACAGTTGCCCGAGTCTGTCACCTGGAAGGGAGACGAATGCACGACGCCCACCGAGGATGAGATCGAGTTCTGGGCTCGTGACAGTGTCTGCGAAACCCCAGATGGCGATATCGTCGAACCGGACCACCCGGACAGTTGGCTAAGTCTGCTCGGACTCGTCTAACTGCATCGAAAGTTAGATGTAGTTAGATTGTTAGTATTTGGACTTGTCCTTCCGCCTATCTTCCTTGATGCTCATCAAGCGGCATGGACTTTCTTCCCAATCCTCAGGAGATTCGCCGCGTTGGCGATCTCCTTCTAGAAGAACACGGCACCCTTTTCTTTTGCAGTGTCGGCACCGTGCTTTTCCTTTTCGGCTGCCTCGGCATGCATTGGATTGAGCGCCGACGGTTCTACCGCCGCAAGCTTGCCAATCCCTTTCCTACGTATCTCCGCTATCGGCTTGTCAGGAATGCCGAGGGCTGCCTCGGCATGCTGTTCATCGCCTCGGGATGCATTGGCGGTCTTTGTTTTCTTGGCGGTGTCATCGACTGGATCGACGGGTAGAATTGCCGAAAATTTTTCCGGCGCGGCCGCGCTTTCGGTCCACTCAGGTGGCCGCACCGGAAACGGGCTACCGCCCTCAATTCATGGCTTCGCCAGGATGAGTCTGACAAAGCGGCTAGGCCGCAGCACGTTCCCCTTCCAGCCGATTGATCTCGATCCGATCAATCAGACAGCGCCCGCTTCGTTTGCCCAGCGCCTTGGCGGCTGCGCCTCCATTAACCAGCACATCCTTGACTCGGAAGGCCGATAGTTCCGCGAACAGCTTGCCGAGGTTCGATCCATGGAGACTGACTTCGTGCTTTTCGAATGCAATCTGGATGCGTCCCTTGTCGTCGTACTGGATGCTTTCCAGACTGTCGTAGGGCAATGCAAGTGTTTCCTCTGCCTGTTCGAATGCGATGGTAGGGGTGCGATCGCTGGTTTCAAACGCCCGGACTTCGGTTTGGTCTGGTGATTTCATAGTTTCGTTCTGGTGTTTGTTGGAGTTGAAAAATTGCTAGAGACGCCGTCCCGTGCCCCGGACTCCGGCGCTGGCCCGTTTCCACCAGTTGACGGCCTGCCTGGCCTTGCGGAATCGGCGTGCGAACCGGATCTTCTTCTTACGCCGTTTGTGCCGCCGTTCCCCCCGCCCTGCTTTCATCCATTGCTGGATGCGCTGTGGAAAACGATGAGCGCCGAGCTTCATCCAAAGCGCGTTGAAACTAGCGGCTGTCTTGGCACTTCGTTCGAGCTGCGCGACTTCCTTGAGCAACTCCTTGATCCGGTCGGCTCGTTGTTTCGCAACGACCACGTCGCTGCCTTTATGAACGGCGATTGATTTCGCGTTCTCCTGCTCCGCCAGTAAGGTCGTTATCTCTTTGCCAAGATCGGCGACAAACTCTCTCGCCAGCATTCGTTCCGAACGGCTCGCGACCGCTCCTTTCAAGGCGCTCAAATTGTGGGCGTAGAGCCGATGACCTTCCTTGAATCGCGTGTTGCTGACATAAAACTGACGAAGGTTGGAGGCGGGCAGCGAACTCGGCCCCACCACGAGGATCGACTGATCAACGCTCGCTCCTTGCGACTTGTGCGAGGTCACGGCATGACCGTGACTGACCTGGGTGAAATTGTGAGACAGCACCTTGCCGCCTCGCAGTGTCACCTGATTCGTCGCGGCATCGACAGAATCTACCTTGAGCCGCTCGCCATTGGACACCTTGATCTCGGGACAATTGGCGCGAAAGAGAAGTTCATCGCCAGCGGCGATCTTGAGTGGGCGCTCTTCCGCCACATCGAAGCCGTTACGTTGCCTGCGTCCGATCTTCAAGGTCGTTCCGTCAGGACGCTCGATGGTGACGCCGTTCTCGTGAATCTCCTTCACAGTAGCCGATTCGCCGACTTTCATCCCGCCCACACCGCGATGAAAATTGAGCACCATCCCTGGTTGATAGTCCTGCCAGTGGCAGCGCTCGACTTCCGTCCAGGAAAGCGAGGCAGATCCACGGATCTCGATTTCATCGCCGTGAATCAGATTGCGCGCTTTCAGTTCGGTTCGCGCTTCCTCGTTGAACCAGTCGATGTCATTCCAGGTCGGAATGACGACCAAGGTCTCCATTCCTGCCTCGACTTCGTCCGCGTAGTGCCTCGCTGCATCCGCGAACAATTCCCGGGCATCGGGAATCTCGTGCACCATGCCTAGCGACTCGGCCTGCTCCAGTGCCTTGAGGGATTGGCCTTGAGCGAGCAGTTTCGCCACCTTGCGGTGAGCCTCCGCGCGTTGCCGCCGAACATCAGTCAATCGCTCGGGCTTGATGATCTTCGAATCGATGACGTTGCGCAACGCGCTGCCCCGCTCCACCGATTCATGCTGTTTGATATCTCCAACTAGCACAAGCCGCAGATCGCGTTCGTAGGCAATGCCAACAATGGCTGCCAACTGTTTCGTCGACAGAAACCCCGCTTCATCAATGAGCAGGGCACGCCCTGCTGCCTGCTCCTGAAGGCGCTCGCTGTTGAGAAAGGCGGCGACGGTGTCGGCTTCGGGATAGCCGTTGGCCTGTAGCTCTGCTGTGGCCCTCGTCGTTGGAGCCAAGGCGATCATGCCTTCACCGGTCTTGTGCCGATACGCTTCGTCGAGCCTCGCCAGGGTGTGCGTTTTGCCGGTCCCGGCATCGCCAATCAGAATCGCAATGCCATTCCGATTCTCTGACAAGTTGACGATCGCTTTGCGCTGACCTTCATCGAGCAGGTCAAGTTGGGCGCCTGCGACGTCGCCCAACGGTTGATGTTTACCCTTGGAGCTTTGCGCGAATCTAAGGATCGCGGTTTCCTCCTGAAGCACTTGCTCCGTGGTCATGAGATAGCCGTCGCTAATTGCGCCGGATCTTGAACGCAGTTCCTGGTAGAGTCCGCGCGGATCGAGGTCGCCAATCTTCCTTGAGCCGAAACGCAGGGCCGATGCCAAGGCATCCCCCACCCGCGCGACACTCGTTCGTTCCAGACAGTGATCCAATCCTTGGCGCGCTGCCTCCTTGATGTTACGGCTAGGCTGTTGTGCGGTGCCTGCCGACGCTCTAGCCCTTTCCACCGTTCGCTCGACTTGATGCAGACTTTCGCGATCAAGCCGTTCGCGCTGAAGCTCTCTCACTTCGGCGGTAGAGATCGTGGCCAGTTTGGCTTCACGCCAGTCTTTGACGAAGTCCGCGATAACCGCTTTGTCAGGCAGCTTCCCAAAGGCCGCTTTGTATTCGGCCATGAACCGTGACGTGGCTTCCTCTCGGCGATCCTTGATGAACCATTCGATGCGTCGCTTGCTTGGTTGGTGCCCAAAGAGCCTGCGATAGCGCTCCTCGAACTGGAGCCGCTGCCGAGTTCGTTCACTGAGTGCAATTTCAACCTCTTCCGAGATGCCCTCGATCCGAAAGCCCTCTTTCGCCGATTCGATTCCGTAGCCTAACTGCGTCAGCTTTCTGGCGAAGGTATGGTGGAGGAAGCCGCGCACGTAAACGCTGGCCTCCATCATGGCCCGGCGCTGAAGGGCGAGCCATTGATCTCTCTCTCGGTCCAAACTCGCATTGATCATGACCGCGTGCGCGTGGAGCTGCGGATCGAGAGTGCGGCTGGCATCGTGGAAGAAGACGGCGCCGATGACATTGCCGGTGATACGAAGTTTCTCCGAGTTCTTGAATTCGCCGGTTCGCAGTCTGACCGCTGCGAAGCGTTCCATTTCCTCCACCGCAAGCCGGACGGACTGGTGCCAGGCATCCACAACCCGTTCATCGCCTCCAACAATGCCCGCGACGCTGGCCGCCTTTGGAGCACTGAAGACAATGTCATGGAGTGCGATGGGGCGGCGTTCCTCCCGGCGGCCCGTGTGAGGATTGACGACTTTCGCCACGGTGTCTTTACGTGCCGTGAGCCGCTCGCCCGTAAACGGATGCAGGTTGTTGCGGAGCATCTCAAAATGTTCCGCCTCGACCGCCCCTTCCAGCCCTATCGTTTGCGCGCCTTTACCAATCCATTCACCTTCGACCTTTTCGCCTTCGGCATAGTAGTCGTTCGCCGTGAGGTGTTTTGATAGGTAGGTTTCCCCTCCGCTGATAGATCGGGCGGTAATCATTCGCTGCGACAATTGCTGTCACAGGTAAATTCGCCGTTCGTCTTCTCGGATCACAGCATTCGGATCGTTTTGGTCCCCCATCAGGGAGCC
>CALLLI010000115.1 GCA_938082635.1 uncultured Verrucomicrobiales bacterium | reverse complement strand
GTGCGCTGGCGAAGCAGTTGCACGGTGCTATGGACGGTGCCTTTGCGGGGATCGTCCAAGGCGGCAGCGAGATTGGCTAACAAACCATCGGCGATGCCACTACTCACGAGCGCTGCGAGACCGGCGTCGCTGGAGAGTTCGCGTTCGTCAAACTGCGCCTCCCACCGCCTCCCACCGCCTCCCGAATAGTGAAGCTACTTTGAAAGGTTTGCGTGCCTCTTTGCTTTTACCTGCATTGTCTCTCTTTATAGTCATAACTCACTGTTAATCAATAAGTTATGAGCTAATAGTCTAAATGTGTTTTTCATAAATAATGCAGGCTAGATCATGATTCCGGCTGCAATCAAAATGTGGGTTATTGGCTGGGACGGCGACTCTTCCTTGGAGATGGGGCTGAATTGAGAAGTAGTGCTGTATTTAGAGCGAAATTTCGTCAAGATGAACTCTCAATATGAATGCCTTTAACCGTATGTCTTTCATGACCTTCCACATCATCGCCGCCATAGTTACTGGCACTGCTACGATGGTAGCCGATGAGTCTGTCAAAGTCTTCATCCTTGCTGGCCAGTCCAACATGGAAGGAAAGGTCCAAAGTAAGCTCATGGAACACCAAGCGTCTGATCCGAAGACGAAGGACTTGTTCAAGCATTTGAGGAAAGGTGAGGACTGGATCGTGCGCGATGATGTTTGGATCAAGTTTTTAGGTAAGCATGGAGGTCTAACGGAAGGCTATGGTTCGGGTGATCGCACTGGCGTTGAGTTAGAGTTTGGAAATATAGTGGGGAATCACTATGATGAGCCTGTCTTGCTGATTAAGGCGGCCTGGGGTGGTCATTCCTTGGTGAAGAATTTTCGCCCACCGTCGGCAGGATTGCCTGAAGAGTCCATACTCATCGAGGAACTTGAGAAGGCTCAGACGCGGGTGACGAAGAACAACGAGAAACACAACCGTACCGAGGCTCTGCCCTCGATGGACGATATCAAGTCGGCCTACGGGCTCTCTTACCGGAACATGTTAGCCGAGGTGAAGGGGACGTTTGATGATTGCGAAACGCTCTTTCCTTCTCTAAAAGGCAAGAAGCTCGAGATTGCTGGCTTTGTGTGGTTTCAGGGGTGGAATGATCAGTACAATGGCGCCGAGACCGCCTATGCAGCGAACATGGAACAGTTCATCCATGACGTGCGCAAGGACCTGAAATCCCCTGGACTGCCGTTTGTCATCGGAGTTATGGGGCAGAACGGTTCGAAGCCGGCCAAGGGCGCCATGTTGACCATTCAAGAGACTCAGTTGAGCATGGAAGTGATGCCCAAGTTTAGCGCGAATGTGAAAGCGGTGCGCACTGATGTTTTGATCGATAAAGCTGCTGAGAGACTTTACCCAACATGGAAACAGAATGTTGCTGAGTGGGAGAAGACAGGCTCAGATCACGGCTACCATTATCTCGGCAGTGCGATCTGGCATCTCCGCATGGGCGATGCGTTTGCAGAAGCCATGTTGAATTTGATGACTAAGTAAAAGGTCTGGCTCAGGAGTCTTGCGTCACCCGGAATCCCGCGCCTACGTTAGCCTTGGCCGTCTTCTCTAACTTTAGGCGAATAGGCCCGGGCAGCCCATAGGTGGGCAGTTCTGTGAGGAAGGCGCTCCAGTTCAGATGCCTGCCTGCGCCAAGATAGGCATTGAGTCGCGTGGCGACGGTGGAGTCTGCTAGTTCTTTGCTTGTCGGATAAGTTTCCGTGAGGAAATCGCGAACGTCGTGTTGTCGAGTGAGGTAGTATTTTTGGTGATAGTCTTCCGCGTAGGTGAAATGACCTACGGGATCAATGTCTGTGGTGACATCCTCAATCGCTATGCCTAGGCGTTTGGCCTCACGCGCTCGTGAAGCTTCTGCCAATGTTTTCTGGCTTTCATTGCGATAGAAGACAGCGTTCCGATACTGTCGGCTACTGTTGAGGCTTCCGCAGCGATGAGCGCCCCAGAAATAAGCTAACAATTGTTCGTAGCTGACCATTTTCGGATCGAAGTCGATTGAGATCGCTTCTGTGTGGTCGCCGAGCATGTAGTAGGTCGGCCTCTTTTTGCTGCCACCGCAGTAACCCACGCGCGTGCGGAGAACTCCATTTAGGCTTCCGAACTCGGAATCCGGTCCCCAGAATCAGCCGAGTCCGAACGTGGCGGTTTCATAGGCCCGGGTAGACGATTCTTGGTCTAGCGGGAGTGACAGCGCCGAGACGGCACCACTTTCTTTGACGAGGTCTTCGCTCATGATCATTTGTAGTCCGGCTAGGCATCCGATGCCGAGGATAAGTAGGAAAGCGTTTCTCATGATTCTATGGGGTATATTGGAAGGTTACTCTCGGGAGACGAGCCGCCACGTATTCTATTCCTTAGTATCTCCCTTGCCTTGTCGCTTGCCTACTGTCCAGAATCGCGGCAACATCGCGGCCATTGATGAAGTTTCTGACTCCCCCTAGGATCCTCTGCGCGGTCTTCATCTTGATCACCGTCGCTCTTGGAGTGACGGCGGCTATCGGTCTAGCCTTCAGTAAGTGGCTCGGAGCGCTTGGGGGCGGCCTCGTCGGTTTTTTCATTGTTGTGGTCGATGCGGGGCTGAAGAATGTCTCGTTTCGTCAATTTTCGAACGCCACGGCTGGGCTCCTAGTCGGGCTGTTCTGTGGCATGTTGATCAACTACGTTCTGGAGGAACTCTTTAAGCTGGATGGCAACCGGGCTGAACTGGCGACGACCATCATCCCGGTCGCCATTCAGTTGGCCTTTGGTTACTGGGGTATGTCCCTCGCGATGCGGGCAAACCGGCAAGAGTTCTCTTTCCTAATTCCTTACGTGCGCTTCCGACAAGACTCGGCTCAGGATTCTCCGCTCTTGGTGGATTCTAACATCATCATTGATGGTCGCATTGCGCGGCTGTGTGAGACAGGGTTTCTCAGTGGAGCCCTCGTTGTGCCGCGGTTTGTTCTCGATGAATTGCATGTCCTGGCAGACTCGACCAATGGAATCAAGCAGGAACGCGGGAAGCGTGGGCTGGAGTACTTGCGCGAGATGCAAGAGACGCCATCACTCGAGGTTACCATTCAAGAAGACTATCACCATCATCATGAGGAACTGACAGATACCAAGTTGATCGAGTTGGCGAAACGTCTGGGTGCTCGAATGCTTACCAACGACCGTAACTTATGTCGGGTCGCTGTGCTCCAGGGGGTGACGGTTCTCAATTTGAATGAACTTGCGCAGGCCATGCGGCCAAATGTCGTGTCAGGCGATCCTCTCTCGATCAAGTTACTCAAGGAAGGTAAGGAAGATCACCAGGCGATTGGCTACCTTGAAGATGGCACGATGGTCGTCGTGAACTCGGCGATCAAACATCTTGGGGAAACCGTTGAAGTCGTTATAGGTAGTCCGCTACAAACAAGCGCCGGGCGGCTGATCTTCGCGGAACTCGCAGAATCTTAGACTACTAGAACGATCCCTTTCTCTATGGCCGCGAAACGCTTTCTTGCTTATCTTTACTCTGACTACGGCATGCTTGTTGTGCTCGTTTTGTTGAGTGTGATCATTAGTTTGCTCACCATTAAGGTGCAGTTTCCTGAGGGTGCTGGGGCCGGAGATCAGTTAGGAAAGCGGATTGCCAAGACTCATGGGGCGGAAGCAAGAGTGCTCGCCATTACTCGGCCTACGCAAGGGGATCGCGATTTCGCCGAGCGTCTGAAAGCGCGGGTGCTCGATGGTGGTGGAGCTTGGTTAGGGCACGTTGAGGGTGATCCGCAGGACGCCCGACGGGAGCTGGATAGGTTGAATGCTGCTGGTGAAGCGATCACCACGTTGGCGACGGTCCAAGCGACGTCAGATTGGAAAGTGCTCGAGTCTGTCGGCACGAGGTTTCCTGCGCTGGAGAATCCAGAGATTCTTTCGCCTGAGGGGTACCGTTGGCCGACGTTTCTCAGGAGGGACAACTTGATCAATGTGGCTAATCAGATTGCGGTCATCGCTATCATTGCTATCGGCATGACGATGGTCATCATCACGGCAGGGATTGACCTTTCTGTCGGGAGCCTGGTAGCACTGTCTGCCGTGGTGGTCGCGTGGTGCATCACGCACTGGTTAGGCGGCTTGGCTGCTTCAGGTATCGGCCTTCTAGCGGCTGCGGTGATGGCCATTGGTTTGTGCGCCTGCATCGGTCTGTTTACTGGTATTATGATCACGCGGTTCTCGATCCCGCCATTCATTGTGACTCTGGCAATCATGCTAATTGCCAGTGGTGTCGCTTTCATGATCACGGATGGCGACTCTATCTTTGATACCATTCCCGATGGCTTCAAATGGCTAGGTGTGGGTGCCGACTTAGGCATGCCGAATGCTGTTGTTTTAATGATAGTGATCTATGCTGTGGCGCACGTGGTCATGGAACACACTCCCTTTGGTCGACATATCTATGCCGTGGGCGGCAATCCTGAAGCGGCGAGATTGTCAGGCGTGCCGGTGAAGCGGGTGCTTGTTTTAGTCTACACCATCTGCGGTGCTTTGGCTGGATTGGGCGGGATCATCGTGGCGTCCCAGTTGAAGAGTGGAGATCCTAACTTTGGTCAGCTCTACGAGTTGATGGTCATCGCGGCAGTCGTGGTCGGAGGAACGTCCCTGCTCGGGGGCGAGGGTAAGATTCTAGGGACGCTGATTGGGGCCTTCATCATTGCTGTCATTCAGAATGGGATGAATTTGAAAGGCCTCGAAAGCTACCCTCAGAAGGTGATGCTGGGTATGGTCATCCTTGGTGCCGTGCTTCTGGACCAGTTGAAGAAGAAGGCGATGGCAAGATCGGTCACGTCGTCTTCGCCTTCGTGACGTCGAGATTCCAGAGGTGGTCTCACTTGTTCAAACGAATCGGGAATTGAATAGGCCTCTGAGATCTCCTATGCTAGTAAGGACCCCTTACCTCTCGCGCCGATGACTCTTAGAATACCTGTAAAAACTACCCTGATTGCGGCCTTTATGGCCTGCTCAGCCTCGGCTGAGCTGCGGATCTCTGAATTTCAGGCGGAGAATTTGAGCACCCTCGACGATGAAGAGCTGAATTCTCCAGACTGGATCGAGATCGAGAATACTGGGGATTCCGAGGTGAACTTGGCCGGTTACTTTCTCACTGATAGCAGGAATAAGCTCGATAAGTGGGAATTTCCTTCGGGTATCAAGGTAAAGGCAGGGAAGCAGGTGGTCGTCTTCGCTTCGGAGAAGAATCAACACACGGCGCTGACGATCTTTCAACAGGCGGATCCTATCAAGCCGACTCATACGAATTTCAAGCTGGGCTTCAAGGGAGAGTATTTAGCATTGGTCGAGCCAGATGGCGAAACGGTGGTGCACGAGTATGCCGATGATTATCCTCGCCAGATCGGAAATGTCTCCTACGGCATCGATCCCGCTGGTGCACTTGGCTATTTCAAAGAGCCCACACCTGGCGAGGCGAATGGGGAATCAGTGCCCATCGGGCCGTTCATCACGGACGTGGTCAATGTTTCAGGACCACCGGATGTGGCCACTGATGAGGCGCTGGTGATCACGGCCGAAGTAATTCAGAATGAGTTTCCTGTTTCGAAGGTCACGTTGGCTTACCGCTTCATGTTCAAGACAGAGACCTCGACGACCATGAAAGACGATGGAGAGGCCCCGGACGAGACTGCGGGTGATGGTATCTATTCGGCGTCGATTGGTCTAAAATCGATCTTTGGTCCGCAGGTCGACTCTGGAGAGATGATTCGCTGGCGTGTCGAGGCGGAAGATGACCAGGGGAACACGCAGCGTTTGCCGCTCTTCCATGACGAAGACAATGCGGATGAGTACTTTGGCACCGTTGCTGAGGATGCTTCTTTGGCATCTACGAAGTTGTCAGTCGTTCACTGGTTTATCGAGAATCCGAATGCTGCTAACAATGATAACGGCACCCAAGCGAGCGTGTCTTATCTAGGCGAGTTCTACGACAACATCCACGTCGACATTCACGGGCAAAGCACCCGTGGATTTCCCAAGAAGAGTTGGGACTTCGATTTCAATACAGGTCACCGATTCAAGTATGACGCAGAGGCCGCACGCGTGAAAGATTTCAATCTTCTCACAAACTGGGCTGACAAGGCCAAGGTTCGCAACACGATGGCCTACGAGATGTACTCCATGGGTGGTGTCAATGGACATTTCGCATTCACCGTTCGCGTCCAGCAGAACGGTGAATTCCTCGGAACCTGGGACATGGTGGAAGATGGAGATGAACTCTTCCTCGATCGTAAAGGCCTCTCTCCTGACGGCGCGCTTTATAAGATGTACAACCGTCTCGACTCTATTGGAAGCAATGATCCGTTTGCGTCAAATGGTGGTGAAAAGAAGACACGTCGGTTTGAAGATAAAGATGACTTACAAGATCTCATCGATGGAATTAGCAAAGGCTCCACGAGCGAGAAGATCGACTACGTCTACGACAACGTGGACATCCCGAGCATGGTGAATTTCCTCGTCATGAATTCGACGATCAATAACACGGATTACGGGCACAAGAACTACTATGTTTTCCGTGACTCCGAAGGCACCGGAGAATGGACGGAGCTTCCATGGGATGTGGATCTCTCTCTCGGCCGCCGCTGGGTCAGCTCCCACAATTACTTCTATGACCCGATCCATACGACTTCCAATGGCATCGAGGACCACGTCCACGGCAATCGTCTCGCCAGCCTTTTCATGTCCAACAATAGCCTCAATGATATGGTGTATCGCCGTTTGCGGACGATGTATGATCACTTCTATGGCCCTCCCGGTGGTGAGCCCAAGAGCGACTATCTCCTGCGCAGGTTGGATGAACTCGTCGAACGGTTCGATCCGGAAGGTGTCATTTCAGATGCCGATCTCGATTACGAGAAAGGTCTCCCAGACATGGAGCGGAAATTTAACGAGACCAATGGCTGGGATAACAAAGACACTATGCGTGAAGGAGTGCAGCGCATGCGCGACGAGTACATTCCAGGCAGACGAGATTACGTTTATGGCCTGTCTAAGCTGCCTAAGGCGCAGAAGGCCTACAGCCAGTTCAAGCTGACGGTGGACACCGTCGATTTCCGCCCAGACTCGGGCAATCAGAATGAAGAGTACTTTGTTTTGAAGAATGAGACGGGGGAATTGATCGACCTTTCCGACTTCAAGATTACAGGAGCGGTCGAGCACACGATCAAGCCAGGCACGATTCTGGATTCTGGAACGATCTTTGCTCCTGATCAAGGAAGTCTCTTCTTGGTGCGTGACGCCCGTGCTTTCCGAGCACGCTCGGAGTCGCCCACAGGAGGAGAGCGCAACTTTGTGCAGGGCAACTACAGTGGCCAGCTTTCTGCTAGAGGCGAAACGATCCAGATCCGCGATCCCGATGGGAATTTGGTGTATGAATCCTCCTATGAAGGTGACCCAAGTGATGCCCAGGCTGCGTTGCGGATCTCAGAGGTGATGTACAACCCAGCTGCTCCGGACGAGGGCAGCCCGTACAAGTCGAAAGACTTTGAATACATCGAACTCACGAACACCAGTGAGGCATCGCTCGACCTAACGGGATCGATCTTCACTGAAGGCGTGCGCTTTGCGTTCGCAGAAGGCGCAATGTTAGCTTCAGGTACCGCCGCTGTTATTGTCAGCAATCAAGTGGCGTTCGAAAGTCGCTATGGTGCGGGCATGACGGTTCTAGGTGAGTTCGAAGGCAATCTCAGTAACAGCGGTGATCGTATCGTTCTTCGTGATTCGATGGCTGAGAACGTCCTCGCGTTTAGTTATGACCAAGAGTGGCAGCCCCAGGCAGATCAAGAGGGGTATTCGTTAGAAGTCGCGAGCATTGGGCAGGAAGTGGCGCTTTGGGATGTGACTGATGGCTGGGCGGCTAGCGCTGCAGCCGGTGGTTCTCCAGGCACGCTGGATGGCGGTGTCGTCAATCCACCAACTGGCATGACCTACGCAACTTGGAAGACAACCCATTTCAACGCCGCTGACGCTGCCGACGCGGCCATCAGTGGGCCAGAAGCGGATGCGAATGGCGACGGCATGGCCAATCTTCTCGCTTATGCGTTTAATTATAGTCCGTATGAGCCAGCCGAATCCCCAGAGCTTTCGGTCACATCAGAGTCGATTTCGCTCTCCTTTACTCAGCATTCTTCTTCCGATGATCTGACCTATCGCGTCGAGATTAGCGAGGACTTGAAGGCGTGGTCGACGGCTGGCGAAATGGATGGCGAGCCGACGCCGGGCGTTGGTAATACTCAGCGAGTGACGATTGAGGCCGCTCCTCAGGTCGGCACGCGTGCAAATTACATTCGCCTGGCAGTTGAGCTGAAGCCTTAACGGGTTCAGCGTTCGCCTGTGGACTACCTGGAGAAAGCCAAATGTGTCATTGCTCTTGAGGTTGATGAGTTAGAGAGGCTATCCGGGCGTCTCGCCGATTCGTTCTGCGCCGCTGTCGATGCTTGCAAGCAGGCCATCGAGGCTCAGCGCAAGATCGTCGTCGTCGGCGTTGGGAAATCAGGAAACATCGGCCACAAGATTGCTGCCACGCTCAACAGCACGGGCGCGACCGCGGTGGTGCTGAATTCTCAGAACGCTCTTCACGGCGATCTCGGCTTGGTCAAGCCGGGAGATGTCGTCTTGGCCATGAGTCAAAGTGGAGAGACTAGCGAACTGTTAGACCTGCTGCCTTACCTTCGACGATTCGAAGTGACGGTGGTGGGTTTCACGGGGAAACCGGACTCCTCACTAGCGCGCCATAGTGACATCGTCTTGGACTCGAGTGTCGAAAGGGAAGCGTGTCCGTTAAACTTGGCGCCGACATCGAGCAGTACGGTGATGTTGGTGCTTGGTGATGCGCTGGCGATGGTCTTGTTAGAAGCCCGCGGCTTTCGGGGCGAGGACTTCGCAGAGCTCCATCCCAGCGGGCATCTTGGGCGCATCCTCCTTACGCGAGTTACTGACGTCATGCGTGATGTGGACCACATCGCCCTTGTGGACGAGGTGACCCCGATCTCAGAGGCCCTCCGGCGTATGACGGATCATCGGGCAGGAGCAGCCGTGGTTCTGGGGAGCGATGGGAAAGTCGCTGGCGTGTTTACGCACGGGGATTTCGTTAGAGCGTTTCAGGAAGGCGGCTCCTTGGCAAATGCCCCTGTGGCAGAGCACATGACACGAAATCCGATCTCGATCCATGGCCAGAAACTCGCGACTGAAGCGCTGCAACTTCTGGATAAACATCGGATCGACGATCTAATCGTGGTCGATGAAGACGGCCGTCCGATCGGCTTGCTCGACACCCAGGACCTCAGCCGGATGAAATTGATCTAAAAGGACCATGCCTGACACGATTCATATCCAAGGACTCCAGACGTCCGTCCGCGTTGGCGTGCCTGATGACGAACGTGCGCGTTGGCAAACGGTCGAACTCGATGTGACGCTGACGCCTACGCGAGACTTTCGAGATCTCGGGGATGCCATTGAGGAAACGATCGATTACGAACGCGTGAGCCTCGAGCTCAAAGATGTGGCGGCGACAAAACGGCGCAAGTTGATCGAGACACTTGCCGAAGACTTAACGGCACATTTGCTAGAAACTTTTCCCCTTTCCAGCGTCGATCTCACGATCCGGAAATTCATCCTTCCCGGCACCCAATGGGTCGGTGTTTCTGTGACGCGCGCTTTAGAAGAGTGATCCTAGGAGTTCGCTGAAGATCTCGTAGAGCTTCACATAGGCATTCTCCAATTTCCCTTCACGGAGAAAGCCTATGCCATGTCCTGGAGAGCCGATGAAGGGCCGCAGTGTCCACGCCATTTGAATGCCGATGAAGGCGTAAAGCACGGTCCAACCTCGAAGGAGGAGACGGTGTCTGGGATCTTTCTGAATTAGGACTTTCGTTTGCGAGGAGAACTTTCTCTGGGCGGTGAGAGCGGCGACGAAGAACGTGAAGCTATTCCAGAGTTGCACTGCTTGGTAGTCATTCACAGATGTCGATAGATTGACTAACATCGTCACAGGAGCTAGTGCGGCCAGCGTGATGGCGACGAGGAGTTGGTAGTCTAGCAGGAGAGCGAACACCTCTTTGAAGTCAGAACCCACACCGCGTAGATTGCTCAGAACGTAGAACCCCGGAATGGCGAGAAGCATGGTAAGGCCAAAGAGAATGGGAACCTTGAGCATGCCATAAGAGACCAAGGGAAGGCGTTCCGCACTGAATGCGAAGGTCGCCATGATGGCCCCATAGGAGCCTCCGCAGACCAAGAAGACCAGAAGCGCCTTCTTGCCGCGTAGGTCCTCGGCTTGCCGACGATTGCCATGGCGCAATAGGCCATCGATCTCGCCACCCAATGCGAGAAGGTGTTGGCCTAGGTTGGCAATCATCGGCGAGGGTGAAAGCTAGGCGCCCAAGTAGTCTCCAAGGGCACGCAAGACTGTGTCGATAAAGCTACCGGACTTCCCGCGGAACCAAACGAAGGGAGATTCCGGATTGCCGATGAATGGGCGCAAGATCCAGGCAAGTTGCGTGCCGACAAAGACATACAAGACCATCCAGATTCCGAGAATTCCTTTCCAACTCTGGCCTTCGGGCGCCACAACGGGTTCATCTGGCAGGGCGGGCGGTTGATCTTCGTCTGTGGAGTCTTGGCGTGCTTCACTGATTCTGATTTCCGGTTCAGGTTGTGACGCTGCCAGTGTCTTCACCACCAGTCGCATTCCCAGGAAACCTCCGAGACCACAGATGGTGACATTGAGAAGAAGAATGAATGGGTAGGACTGTGAGGATAGACTAAAGAAGCCCACAATAGGGCCAAGGGAGGCAATCACCGTTGCGAAGATGGTATTCGCAGCGAGCATGCCGCCAAGCACTTGCCTAAAGCTCAAGGACACGTCAAACAGTGCGAGAAAGACGTAGAGAGAGGGCAGTGTGACTAGCGTCGCACCAAGGATAAGCACGGGTAGTTTCAGGGCCGCACTGAACATGAAGCGCGCATCTGGTGTCTCACGAACGGAAAGAGCAAAGAGTCCCAAGCAAAGTCCATAGAAGGCTGCGAGTAGAATTTGCCACGATAAGAGCGCCTTTCCGGCGAATGTCGATTCGACGTTCGTTAAGTTGCCTCGTAGCAAGCGATCCAACGTGGTCCAAGAGAAGAGATTCATAGTGTAGGAACGGTAACTTGTTATACAATGTAGCGTCTCCGAGAGGATGCAAGTAAGTAAGTAAGTGCCTGTCGGTGTGGTCCCTATAATTGCCCAGACCGATGACGGGAAATATGTGGTCCTCGATCAATTAGGTGCTGACAAGAGCGTGGGTATCTGTGCTAAACCAAGCTCTCCCGTTATGAATCGTCTCTATCTCTGGTCCACCACCTCGGCTCTTGCCGGATTTCTCTTTGGTTTTGACACGGTGGTCATTTCTGGGGCCGAACAGAAGATCCAGGCTCTCTGGGGCCTGAGCGCTAGCATGCATGGCTGGGCCATGTCGGCGGCGCTTTGGGGTACCGTCCTGGGTTCGCTGATTGGTGGCTGGCCCACGGAGGTACTCGGCCGGAAGAAGACGCTGATCTCGATTGGCCTTCTTTACTTGGTGTCGGCGGTGTGGTCGGCCCTGGCAAATGATGTCTACTCGTTCATCACGGCTCGGTTTATCGGCGGTCTTGGAGTGGGTATCTCGACAGTGGTGGCTCCGCTCTACATTTCGGAAATTTCGCCTCCTGAGATGCGAGGGCGTTTGGCTGGGATGTTTCAGTTCAACATCGTCTTCGGTATTCTGGTCGCCTTTCTCTCCAATGCGCTTATCGGCGGGAGTGGTGAGGGGGATTGGAGATGGATGTTAGGGATCGAAGCGGTGCCTGCCGTGATTTATGCGATCATGTGTCTGAAACTGCCAGAGAGCCCCCGGTGGCTTCTCACGAAGAAGGGTGATCGTGCGGGAGGCATGGCGGTGCTGGGCATGATAGATCCTGAGGCGAGCGAGGAGACGTTGACGAGTCGTGCTAAAGTGATTGAAGAAGCGGCTAAGACGCAGGTCTCGGCTCAGGGCTTCTTCAGTGGGAGGCTTAAGGTTCCCATTCTTCTAGCGTTCTTTATTGCCTTCTTTAACCAGTTGTCTGGCATTAATGCGATTCTCTACTTTGCGCCGCGGATTTTTGAGATGACGGGATTGGGAGAGCAACAGGCTCTGTTGCAGACTGTGGGTATCGGCGTGACAAACCTGATCTTCACGTTTGTAGGGCTTTGGATGATTGATAGGCTTGGCCGTCGAACGCTCCTCTACATTGGTTCGTTTGGGTATATCCTGTCTTTAGGCCTTTGTGCGTGGGCGTTCTATTCGGAGAATTTCGCGATCGTGCCCGCGTGTATCTTTGCCTTCATCGCCGCGCACGCTGTTGGGCAAGGCGCGGTCATCTGGGTCTTTATCTCTGAGATCTTTCCGAACCAGTTTCGTGCCCATGGTCAGTCGCTGGGGTGTGCGACTCATTGGGTGTTTGCCGCCGCGTTGACCTACGCGTTCCCAATCATCGTGACCAAGTTTTCGCCAGGTGCCGTGTTCCTCTTCTTCTGCGGAATGATGGTCCTACAATTGATCTGGGTGAAGCTGATGGTGCCCGAGACGAAAGGTGTTCCGTTGGAAGAGATGCAGAAGAAGCTTGGTGTTGCTCCTTGATTTGCAGTTGCGGAACGTTGGAGAGATCACGGCGGCTACGGAGCACCGCCCTCCGGTATGGATATTGCTAAGGTGATTTGGCTAATTCGTCAAAGTGGAGAGCGACCAGTGCTGTCCAGCCCGTCTGGTGGCTCGCGCCAAGTCCGCGTCCGGTCTCTGAGTGGAAGTACTCGTAGAACAAGACGAGCTCTTTCCATGCGGGGTCATCCTTAAACTGTGCGTCACTGCCGTGGGCAGGGCGGCCTGTGGGGCTGGTTCGGAAGAGATTTGTTAGGCGTTTGAGGATGTCAGTGGCGGCGACATCGAGTGTGACTCCTGCTTGTTCGGATCCAGGAGAGCGCACCTCTAGGATAGAACCGTAGAACTTGTGATAGGTTCGCAGAGCCTCGACTAGCAAGTGATTGGCGGGAAACCAAATGGGACCGCGCCAGTTGGAGTTGCCGCCGAAGGAGAGCGTGGTTGATTCCCCAGGAACAAAGGGAACGCTGTGTTTGTGACCTTTGACGTCGACGGAGAACGGGTGCTCGTCGTGGTGCTTTGAGAGAGAGCGAATGCCGAATGGTGAGAGGAATTCGTTCGGATCGAGAAGTCTGGTCAAGATCCGTTGCAGGCGCTGGAAGGGCACGGCAGAAATGAGCCACTGCTTCTTCCCTGTCCGGCTGTGAATGATGTAGCGAGCCAGGTCTTTGCGGTGTTCGAGGAACCATTCGAAGCGTTTGCGGAAGCCGGGGAGCTTCTCTATCTGCTCTTCATCAATGACAGTTACCGCAATCAACGGTAGCAAGCCGACAAGTGAGCGCGACTTGATGGGGATTACTTCGTGGTCTAACAGAACTTGATCATAGTAGAAGCCGTCGAGTTCGTCCCAGAGCCCAGTCCCACCATGCGTATTGATCGCGTCGACGATTTGCACGAAGTGCTCAAAGAACTTTGACGCCATGTCTTCGTAGGCGACGGCGTGCCGTTCGCCATCGCGAGCGAGTTCCAAGGCCATCTGCATCATATTGGAGCAGTAGAACCCCATCCAGGCCGTACCATCAGCTTGCTGAAGGCGACCGCCTAACGGAATGTCACTGGAGCGATCAAACACGCTGATGTTGTCCAGCCCCAGAAAGCCACCAGAGAAGATGTTGTTTCCTTCATCGTCCTTACGATTGACCCACCAGGTGAAATTGAGAAGGAGTTTCTGAAAGACGCTGGTGAGGAAGTTGCGATCAGGCGTGCCGGTTTCCTTCTCGATCTCGTAGACGCGACGCGCTGCCCACGCATGGACCGGTGGATTGACGTCGTCGAAATGAAATTCGTAGGCGGGTAGCTGTCCGTTAGGGTGCATGTACCATTCCCGGAGAAAGACGGATAGCTGATACTTGGAAAATTCTGGATCCACCTTCGCCATGGGAACCATGTGAAAGGCTAAGTCCCAGGCGGCGAACCAAGGGTACTCCCATTTGTCTGGCATCGAAATAATATCTCTGCTATAGAGATGCTGCCAGTTCTTGTTCCGCCCATGCATGCGCTCTGGAGGCGGTTTGCCGATGGCAGGATCGCCTTTAAGCCAATCTTCAACCACATAGTGATAGAACTGCTTGCTGCAGAGGAGTCCAGCATAAGATTGCACCAGGATGTTGCGCTCATCCTCGGTCAAGTTCGGCGACAGCACCTCGTCGTAGAAAGATTCCCCCTCACTGATGCGCTGCTTCACTATCTCATCAAAGTCCTGGAAAGGAGGCGCATCGGGAGTTTCCTCTTCGCTATATAGGCGCAACCGCACAGTTTTCGATTCGCCAGGGCCTAGCACAAACTTGTAGTGAAGGCCGGCCTTGGTTCCCTTCTCCTCTGGATTCACGACGTCGTCTTCGCCATCAATGATGTGGTGATGAAACGCGTCTTTAACGAAGCGGGATCGGTTGGTCTTGGTGCCAAGGATGCGGCGGTCATTGGTCACGTTCTCCGTGAAGATCGCTTCCTGAAATTGCTCTTGGTTCTCTTCCCACACGCAGAGGAATTTCCCTAAGGATTCGTGTTCCAAGAGTAGGTGCTGCTCATCGATCTTCTTAATCGTCGGCTTCACGTCGCAACCCTCATGGGTGCATTGCCAAGTCCAGTTGTTGCGAAACCAGATCTGAGGAACGAGGTGAATAGGCGCCGGGTCTGGCCCCCGATTCGTCACCGTGTACTGAATAAGTAGATCGTTAGGTCCTTCTTTGGCGTACTCGGCGACCACGTCCGTGTAGCGCTCCTCGTCAAAGACACCGGTGTCCAGCAGCTCGTACTCTCTATCCTTCGTGGTGCGCTTCTGATTCTCGCTCACCAGTTTGGCATATGGAAACTCAGCGTGCGGGTATTTGTAAAGTTGCTTGACGTAGGAATGTGAGGGTGAGGAGAATAGATAGAAATACTGTTCTTTCACATCTTCACCATGATTGCCTTCTGGATTTGTTAGTCCGAAGAGGCGTTCTTTGAGAATGGAATCTTTCTCGTTCCAGAGACCAAGAGAAACGCATAGCCGACATTTCGAATCCGTGAATCCTAACAAGCCGTCTTCACCCCAGCGATAAGCCCGGCTACGAGCATGATCATGCGGAAAGTAGTTCCAGCAATCTCCGTTGGCGGAGTAGTCTTCGCGCACGGTAGCCCATTGACGTTCTGCTAGGTATGGGCCCCAGCGAAGCCAATGACGCTTTCGGTCGGTGTTCTCTTGCAGCCGTTGTTTCTCGCAGGTGTCATTCATCACGATCTGGTTCACCCATGTCCACACCACTCTTTAATCAACTAGAGACATCGGAACGGGGCAAGGAATGTAACGAATACGTTCTTTCGATTGATCTGCGGGCTGGCACGGAAAGTGCATCAGACGAGAGGCGTTATGGAAACTTCAGCTTCACTTGAACGTCGAATCGCTGCGAAAGCCGACAAAGTTTCAAAGGTCCGCATCCGAAAGCGTCGCATTCGTTTCACCGTGGATGCCTCTCCCGGGAGCGACGTGTCTGTCGTGGGATCGTTCAATGGCTGGACAGCTGGCCGCCACCCACTTCACCCTACCACGGATGAGCCAGGCGTCTTTGATCGGACGTGGCTACTTCCTACTGGAAGGTATGAGTACAAGTTCGTAATCGATGGAGAATGGAGTGCCGATCCCAGCTGTCCTCGCTGGGTTGTGAACGAGTTTGAGACGCTGAACAGCGTTCTCGAGATCTCGTAGCTGAATCTCGCGAGATACCAACGCAGGGCTTTCCGAGTTCACGCTTCTCGTGAACTCGGAAAGCCATTGCCATGAAGCGAACGGCCAGTAGCATTGTTGCAGGCGGCCCCGGGTTTGCTCTACGACCATGTCTATGAAACGCCTTCTCTTCCTGCTTTCACTTGCACTGACGCCGTTCGTTGGATCACAAGCCGAGCCACTGGTTCTGGATAAAGATGACCACATCTGTCTCATCGGAAACACGCTGCCCGAAAGGATGCAGCACTTTGGTTATTTCGAAACACTCTTGCATGCGCGGTTCTCAGGGCACCAGTTTGTCGTGCGAAACCTTGGTTTCTCGGCGGACGAACTCGGGCTGCGTTCGCGCTCGCTCAACTTTGGCGATGCGAATCATCACCTGACGAAGGAGAAGGCCGATGTTATTCTGGCTTTCTTTGGTCTGAATGAGTCGTTTGACGGCGAAGACGGACTAGAACGATTTGCTGCTCAGTTAGATTCCTTTATTAAGGATACCCTTGGAAAGAAGTACAATGGAAAGACCGCGCCGCGTTTGGCGATTGTTTCTCCAATTGCTTACGAAGGTGGAGGCGGGCGTCCAAGTGATCGCGAGGTGAATCGCCAGCTGAGCCTGTATACGGATGTCATGCGAGCCACGACGGCAGAGCACCCATCGGTGACGTTTGTGGATCTGTTTGAGCCTACGTTGGCCTTGTTGGCGCCGAAAGGCGATCTGACAGAGAATGGTATTCATTTGACTGAAGAAGGTTACGCCAAGTTGGCGCCGATGTTAGATCAGAGGCTCTTCGGCGCGGAAGGGGCATCCGCTGAGGTCGATGAGAAGCTTCGCGCTGAGGTGAATGAGAAAAACTTCCAGTACTTTCATCGGTATCGGGCAGTGAATGGCTACTACATCTACGGTGGTCGCTCCAAGCTACGCTTTGATCCTGACAAGTCCTTTACGAATGCGGATGTCATGGAACGAGAGCGGCAAGTGCTTGATGAGATGTGTGCAAATCGTGACCAGCGCATATGGGCAGTGGCTCAAGGAAAGGAAGTTCCTGAGAAGATTGACGATAGCAGGGTGTCGCCGTTTATCGAGGTAAAGTCGAACTTCGGCTCTGGCTCTAACGATGGCAATGAAGGCAGCGTGGCTTACCTCAAGCCTGAATAAATGTTAGATAAACTTACGTTAGGCCGCGGCTACGTCGCCAATGTCTTTGCCTCAGAGGTCGAGTTTCCAGAGATCGCCAACTGTGTGCAGATGACGTTCGATGCTGCAGGCAAGCTATGGGTGTGCTGCATGCCCATGTATCAAGGGTATCGACCGGGCGAGCCCATGACTGACAAGATCGTGGTCCTTGAAGACACGGACGGCGATGGCAAGGCGGACAAGTCGACTCTCTTTGCGGATGATCTTCACGTGCCAACCGGCTTCGAGGTGGGCGATGGCGGTGTCTACGTCGCCCAGCAACCAGATGTGATGTTTCTCAAGGATACCGATGGCGATGGCAAGGCGGATTATCGAAAGCGCCTCTTGCATGGCTTCGACTCAGGAGATTCCCATCACTCGATCAGCACGTATGCGTGGGGGCCCGGAGGCGGTCTTTACATGCATGAAGGCACGTTCCACCACACGTCAGTCGAAACCCCATGGGGACCCGTGCGCAATGCTCATGGGGGCATCTACCGGTTCGATCCTACGCGGAAGAAGCTTGATACCTTTGTTAGCTACAACTTCGCCAATCCCTGGGGACACTGTTTCGATGAATGGGGCCAGAACTTCGTCGCTGATGCTTCTGGTGGTGCGAATTACTGGGGAACGGCCTTCTCAAGCCGTGCAGTGCCTTACGAAGGGCAAGAGGATTTCGGGCCTTTCAAATTCACCACGCGTGCGCAGCTTAAGCAGTTTATCAAGAAACGCGTGCAGCCGACTTCAGGCATTGAAGTTGTGTCCAGCCACCATTTCCCACCGAGTGCGCAGGGGAATCTACTTTTGAACAACTGCATTGGCTTTCTAGGCGTGCTTCAACACAAGGTGTATGATGACGACTCTGGTTTCCGAGGAGAAGAGATTGAGCCCATTCTCCAATCAGCCGATGGCAATTTTCGTCCGGTTGATTTCGAGTTCGGTCCTGACGGCGCGCTCTATATTGTGGATTGGCATAATGCCTTGGTTGGACACATGCAGCACAATGTACGTGACCCCAATCGGGATAAGACCCATGGCCGTATCTGGCGCGTGACGTATCCAGCACGTCCTCTTGCGACGCCTCCACGCATTGCAGGTGAGCCGCTCGCGAATCTCTTGGAGGTGCTTAAAGATCCTATCATTCGCACTCGCTATCATGTGCGTATGGAATTGCGTCTGCATCCTAAGAAGGAAGTTGTGAAGGCCCTGGGGGCTTGGGTTGGTCGTCTGGATACGAATGATCCTGGTTACGAGCATCATTTGCTGGAGGCGCTCTGGGTGCATCAGCATCATCACTCTGTGAATCGTGGGTTGTTAGAGAAAGTTCTAAAGGCAAAGAATCCACGTGCGCGTGCAGCGGCTACCCGTGTGCTCAGTTACTGGCTCGACGGAGTGAATAAGCCGCTCGATCTTCTACGCCCTCGTCTTGGAGATAGCCATCCTCGCGTTAGAGCGGAAGCACTTCGAGCCGTGAGCTACCTAGATAGCAAGGCGGCGGCGAGTCTGGCTCTCGATGTGCTGAATCATCCGATGGATGACTATTTGAATTATCTCCTTGGTGAAACTATGCGCGTCCTTGACGAGAACCTTGCTTTTGAGCTGGAGGATGGGACGATGCAGGCAAGAGTGCTCTTGGATAAATCTAGCAAGATTGTCGACTATCAGTTGGGCCGTCTGGAGGTGGATGAACTCCTCGCTCTGGAACGCGATGCGACGAATCCACGATACGAGCCCATCCATGAAGCGATTCTCAAACGCCATGGTATGGTCTTGGTGGAACGCGAGTCTGCGGTGGCAGCTCTCGCGCGTTCTAACAAGACCGACGTGGCAACGAAGCTCCTGCGCGTGCTCAAGGGATTGGATGGGGCCAAGGCAAGTGGGGCTCTCATCGTCGATCTCGGCAAGATGCTATTTAATCTCAATGAAGCGCTCTTGCTGAACCAGCGCCCAGCTTTGGAGGGGCTAGCGAAGGGCGGCAAGACAGCATCGGGACGTCAGATGGCCTATGCCACCTTGATGAATAGCCGTTTCATGGAGGAGGCTGTAGCCATTGCGGGTGCCGATCCTAAGCGGTTAGTGGATCTGCTAGGTGCAGTGTCTGCGATGGACTCCAAGGAGTCGCTCGGCAAGATCTACTCTTACGTTCTACCGCTCCTGGATTCACCGGACGCGGCGCTTCGCGAAGCGGCTATTGGAGCGGCTACAAATTTCACGGAGCATGGTGGAGAGGTCTTTGCAAAACTCGTTGGATTACTCGACTCCGGCATGTCTACTCATGCGGTGATCAAGGCGCTGCATCGTATGCACAGTTATTACTGGCATCAGGGAGTGTTACCTGAAGTGGTTAGGGAGGTTCTCACGTTTGCCGAAGGCATCCCGGTCGAGGATCGGAACAAGGCACCTTTCCTGGATGCGATTCAGTTAGTTCAGGAAATGAGTAAACGCTTCAAGAAGAGGAATGACATTAATGAGCAGATCGCTAAGTTGCGAGTGCCTGTGATTCGTATCGGAACGGTTAAGCATCAGCTGAAGTTCGATAAGACAGAGTTTACGGTGGAAGCAGGCAAGGAGTTCGAGATCATCTTTGAGAACAGTGACACCTTGCCGCACAACCTCTTGTTAGCCCATCCAGGAGCTCTTGAGGAAGTTGGCGCGCTTGCTGATAAGATGGCGCTGCAACCTGACGGAATGAGCAAGCACTTTATCCCCGACTCACCGAAGGTGCTGAAGTCGACCAAGCTCCTCCAAGAGGGCAAGAGCGAGACGCTCAAGATCAAAGCACCTGAAACCAAGGGCGACTACCTTTACATTGGCACCTTCCCCGGTCATTGGCGCACGATGTACGGGAAGATGATCGTCAAGTGATCTTGTGGCAGACGAGAACACCTCAGCCGGCTTTGGTGCCTACGGAGATTTCTGGATACGGTACCTGAACTGGGGCGTTCGGCATTGCCCATGGACAGTGGAACCGGTCCTCATCACTTTGTATGCAGGATTGTTCTTCGTAGCGGCAAGGCCTTTCCGAGAAGGCATTACGGCCAATCTTAGAGTTCTCTTTCCTGAGGCGTCTCGGGTTGGGTTAGCTTGGAGAGCTTACCGGGTCTTCTGGAACTTTGCAGCAGTGGCCGTGGATGGTGGTCGAGCGCGTGAAGAACCTGGCATCATTGAGTGGGAGATCAATGGAACCGAAGCGTTTGAAGAAATGAGAAAGTGTGAGAGCGGGGTCATTCTTGTCAGCGCACACATGGGCAACTACGATCTGGCTGGGTCTGTCTTTGCTCGGCGATTTGATCGCGTCATGCATGCGGTAAGAGCACCCGAGCGGAATGCGGAGTTGCAGGCTGTGCGCAAAGCTGAGCTGGCCGCTCAGCAGGATGGGCACTATCGGATTGTTTACAATGAACCGGGGAGCATGCTAGCAATCACACTTGCTCAGGCCTTGCAACGTGGCGAGGCGGTTGCGATTCAAGCGGATCGTATTCTCTTTGATGTCGCTCCCATGACGATGGAATGGGATGCTCAACACAACATTGATGTCCCCCAGGGGCCATTCATCCTATCATTAACGACAGGTTGCCCAATTTATCCATTGTTCATGATTCGATTGGGACGCTGCCGTTACCGAGTAGAGTTTGGCGGCGCTTTCCATTGCGAGCGGACGGGACGTGACAAGAAGGCGGATCTGGCACGTGCTGCCACGCAGTGGGTTGACCATCTCCGTGGGATCGTGACACGGCACTGGAGTCAGTGGCTTGTCGTGGAGCAGAACCTAAAGCCAAAGTCCAAGTCATGAAGAGCTTCACGCGAGAGCGCAGCTATCTCGGACTGCTGCGAGCCTTTCTTCCTGGGCAGAAAGGACCACTACCAGCAGGCGTGGATCTTCGGGAGGCCGCGACCGTGCCAGGGCAGAATCAACTTGAAGTCTACGGCTTGGCGATCATTCTCGGCCTCTTTCAAATGGGTTGGGTGGTCGAGGCGGTGGGCTCACTTTGGTTAGGCATTCCTCTTAGCGTTGTCCTCATTCATCTTGCTGCCGTCGTTGGAGCGTTGGTGGGCAGCCGATTGCCCTCCCGAAGCAGGCAATCGTATGTGTGGCCGCAACGCTTGCAGTGGTTCTTTCTTGGTGGGCTTGCTTGGATTGCTATCAAAGCGCCGTTTGCGGTGACGCAGTGGTTGGCCTGGCCACTCATGATGCTCCTCATTACTCAACTCTTCCTCTGGCCATCAGAACCTACGCGGAGCGGCGTGGTGCTGTTTGTGCTCGCGCAGATCCTGGCAATAGCGCTTTGTCTTGCTCTGCCTCAAGATTGGCGGTGGGGCTTGCCGATGATCTTTGGAATGCACGCTCTTCTCTTCTATGGCGCGATGCATTCTCAAGCTGAAGTGTTTGGTCCCATGGTCCGATCGTTTCAAACCAAAGAGAAGGCGGTTTGGTTGACGATCGATGATGGGCCAAGCAGCGGTACGCTTTCCCTGTTGGATCTGTTAGAAGAATTCCAGGTAAAGGCGACTTTCTTTGTTGTTGGCAAGCACGTGGAAGCTCATCCTGAACTGGTGGTGGCGATGAACACGCGAGGACATGAGATCGGTAACCACACGTTCTCTCATCCGGCTTGGATGTTCTGGGCTTTCCCGGGCCCTTCGATTCACCGTGAGATTCAGAAGACGCAGGCTATCCTGGAGCGTCTCACGGGGAAGGTACCAAAGCACTTTCGTAGTCCGGTTGGATTTAAGAGCCCGATGCTCTTTCCTGTTCTGGATACTCTTGATTTACAGGGGATTGGTTGGTCTGCACGCGGCTATGATGGCGTGTCTACTGAGGTGGAAACCGCGTTGAATCGAATCTGCTCCCATCTGAAATCTGGCGACATCATTCTGCTACATGAGGGGCGCTCTCATAGTCTGCCCTTGGTGCGCGCGTTGCTGGAGCGACTGCAGGCTGAAGGTTTCCGCTGTGTCGTGCCGAATCTGGTTGAGAATGGGGCCAACGAGCTATCGTGACGTCCGTCTCATCACCATGGCTATCACTGTTCTAAGTAACGTTTCTGAAACCCGCGCGCATCTCAACACCGCGCGCAAGGAGAAGCCAGGGAATGTCGTTCTCGTGCCGACGATGGGTGCGCTCCACGAGGGGCATGCCCAGCTCGTTCGGCAGGCGCGCGAGTTGGCGGGTGATGAAGGAACGGTTGTGGTGAGTATCTTTGTCAATCCCACTCAGTTTGGTCCTAACGAAGATCTAGATCGTTACCCGCGCGCTCTGGAAAGAGATACCGAAGTTTGCCAAGCTTGCGGGGCGGACCTCATCTTTGCGCCTGCTTCAGCCGAAGTTTATACGCCAGATCATTCTCTCGATGTTCGCGAAACCGTGTTGTCTACGGGTTTGTGCGGTGCGAGCAGAGTCGGCCATTTCCCAGGCGTTTGTCTGGTCGTGTTGAAGCTCTTGAATATCGTTCAGCCGACTCATGCGGTCTTTGGAAAGAAGGACTACCAGCAATTGGCCGTGATTCGACGGATGGTGAGAAATCTCAATGTGCCCATCGAGATCGTGGGCGGAGAAACCGTGCGCGAGGAGGACGGTCTCGCCATGAGTTCTCGAAATGCGAATCTGAGTGAGGCCGAGCGTCAAGCGGCACCGGGAATCCAGGCGGCACTTCAGGCGGGGAGGGAGCGCTGGGAGAAGCAGCCAGACATCGCGCCAGGGCTTCTCGTTCGGCTGGTCCGGTCGCGTTTGGAGCAGATTTCTAGCGGGCAGATTGACTATCTTGAGCTCGTGGACGGGGAGACGCTTCAATCCGTGCAGGGGATCATTGATAAGCCTGTGGTCATGGCCTCAGCGATGTTCTTCAGCAAAGCTCGCCTCATTGATAACATTGAGTTTGGCCCAAAGGCTTAGACGGGGTAGGCAAGGGGATGCATCGCACGGATTTCCTTGTCATCGGCAGCGGCATCGCTGGACTTTCGTTTGCGCTTAAAGTGGCGAAGCTGGGCTCTGTGGCCATCGTGACGAAGCGTCAGGGGATCGATTCGAACACGGCTTGGGCGCAGGGAGGCATCTCGTGTGTGACGGATGAAGACGATTCCTTCGATTTGCACGTCGCCGATACGCTAGATGCTGGCGCAGGTCTGTGCGACGAGTCCGTGGTCCGAACGATTGTGTCAGAAGGCCCGGAGCGGATTCAGGAGCTGATCGACTACGGGGTCGACTTTGATTATCACGAGGTGGATGGCGAGCAGGTGATCAGCCTGGGCAGGGAAGGCGGGCATTCGATGCGGCGCATTCTCCATTCCCGAGACACGACGGGACGTGAGATCGAGGAGAAATTGTTAGCTGCTGCCCAAGCGGAACCTAACATTACGCTGTTTGAGCATCACTACGCGATCGATTTGATCACGACGTCGAAGCTGGGGTTAGCGACAGAGAATCGTTGTGTAGGGATCTATGCGCTCGATGAGAAGGAAGGTGAGGTCGTGAGCTTTAGATCAGATCGTGTGGTGCTGGCGACCGGTGGAAGTGGCAAAGTTTATCTGTATACAAGTAACCCCGATGTCGCTACTGGCGATGGCGTTGCCATGGCGTGGCGTGCTGGTGTGGAGGTGGCTAATATGGAGTTCATCCAGTTTCACCCGACGGTGCTGTATCATCCGAAGGGAACTTCGTTTCTCATTTCCGAAGCGCTCCGTGGTGAGGGTGGGGTATTGTTAGGCGGTGATGGAGAGCCATTCATGGCAAAGTATGATGAGCGGAAGGATCTTGCCCCGCGTGACATTGTCGCCCGTGCGATCGATACCGAAATGAAGCGCACTGGTAGCCGTTGCGTCTACTTAGACATGCGTCACCACAGCAAAGAGTATCTTGAAGATCGCTTTCCGAATATCTTCCAGACGTGTTTGGATCATGGCGTTGATCCCTCGAAGGAGCCGATTCCGGTCGTGCCTGCAGCCCACTATCAATGTGGTGGCATCAATACAGACATCAACGGAATCACGTCGCTTAAAGGGCTCTATGCGATCGGTGAAGTTACCTGTACTGGGCTTCACGGAGCGAATCGCTTGGCTAGCAACTCGCTGCTAGAAGGAGCTGTCTTGGCTCATCGAGCGTCTGAACACATCAAAGCGATCCTGCCAAAGGAGCGACCAGCGAGTGATGTCGAATTGCCTAAATGGCAGCGTGGCGATGCCGAAGATGTGGACGAGTTGGTGGTCATCTACCACAACTGGGACGAGATTCGTCGGTTGATGTGGGACTATGTGAGTATTGTGAGGACGGATAAGCGATTGCATAGAGCAGCGACTCGCCTAGCAAACCTCAAGCGTGAGGTTCACGAATTCTACTGGAACTTCAAGATCACGGGCGATTTGCTTGAGCTTAGGAACCTGGTAGATGTTGCTGGCCTGATCGTAGAGTCCGCTCGCTTGCGTCAGGAGAGCCGTGGGTTGCACTACACGCTAGATCATCCTGAAAAATCGACCGAATTGCGAGACACCATCCTGACGCGTTACTAGTCAGTGTCTCCGTAGGGCGCTCTCTTCGACGACTTTTAAAACTTCCACCTGCAAGAAGTCCTCGCTGTTTTTTGGATGGTGCAGCATGAGCACAGCTGAAATGAGAGCCTGACGCCTGGAGAGGATGCGGTTCTGTATGAGCCGCTGGAAAGTTTGCCCAGCCTCACTATCTCGTCTTGTGTAGCCGAAGAAAGATAGGCTTTGTTCCGAAGGGCCCAAGAGTTTTCAGCACTGATAGATCTTGGCGTCTTGATAGGTGAAATTGTAGTAATTGCCAGGCTCTATTGCGACTAGCATATCAGCAGGCGTCGAGTCCGCGCGAAGGCGAAAATCATCCCAAGGCACCTCTTGCCACATCTTGGCATACTCCCAGTCCACGAGGTAGTCGCCATTCTCAGTCACCTCGACCATCACGGCGCGCTGTTCTTTCGATCCTTCCATTTCGATCAATGCGCGCACTTGTGGGATCTCATTGATGATTTCGAGGTCTGCTTTGATAAGACGATAGTCGTGTCCCCATCGGAAAGGATGGCTATCGAAGAGTGTCAGTATCTTCCGCTCTATCAGACTGGGATAGCGAATGTAGTCGAGTTGGCTGCTCCAATCTTTGGCGCCGACAAATCCGGCCAAGGCGACATCAAGCAGGTTCAGATTGGGGGATGTGTAGAGGGCTTCGTTCACCGAGGGCGCAGGTTTCGCCACTCCTGGCTCGGGAGCTGCCCATCGCATGAAGTTGAGCAAAGCCAATAGAAGCATCATCAGTGCGACAATCAGAGACGACCACCAGACAGCACGATAGGAACGAGAGCGGAACTTGCCGTCCTTGGAGATCAAGGCGGTACCGACTCCTGGAATCTGGTGGACGTCTTCGCGCATTGCGCGGCCTTCGTCGAACTTGATCGTTCAGAGGCCGAGATCGAGAGGACGTATACCCTAGGCTTCAGAGACGGAATCGAGAGTTTCGTTCGTTTCCGCGGGGAGATCCACCCGTGCTATTTCTCTAAGCTTCAGGCCGGTGAGCTCCTTCGGTTCAGAGGCCGCTAGCTCGGACTGAAACTCTTGAAGTTCACTGCTCTGTCGTGCTTCGCCAATCGAGCGAGAGACGAATAGCACAAGGAAGTCAGCGTTGGTCTCGAGATCGATGGGCAGGGCCTTGAGCGTGGCCATGGCTAGGCGCATTAGATCTTCCGTCGAGGGGATCTGACCCTGCTCGATGCCCTGTTTTTGCCGCAATCGAAGAGCGGTTTCGAGAATCGCCAAGCATTTGAGGAAACGATCTGGGTCCGACTGAAACGAGGCCCGCTCCATGACAATGTCATCTTCTGCGGGGGAGGGCTGAACGTCATCCAGTAGCGACCTCGCGCCCGCTTGCTTTAGTCGCCGACGTGACTCGAGAAACTCGGATGAGGCACCTGGAATCTCTGCTAGGACGGGATCGTCGGGTTCCCAATCCGAGAGATCCATGGGATCTTGGTCTGGCCCGGGGTGGGAGGGCATCGCTGAATTGTCGGGTCGAAGTTTGGCTGCCTAGCTGAAACGCACAAGAGCGGGCACGTGGGCCCGCTCTTGACGAAAGTTCTTTGTAATTGACTCTATCGGCGGCGGCGCAAGAACAAGGCGAGACCTATGAACCCCAGGAAGACACTGGAAGGCTCAGGTATGGTCACGACCACTCCGAAGTCGTAATCGCGAGGCGCAGCGGTCAGAGCAGTGAGGGACTCGCCACCATTGTAAGTCGAGCTGAATTGGACCCCGCCCGCTCCACCGAAGACGCCGACGTCCCCGATACCAGGTGCGCCCGGTGTTCCGCCTGTAGTCGTCCTGAAGAAGTGATCTACCGTTGTCCCTGACGTTGTAAAACCGACGGCCGGGTCTGCCACGTTAGTAATCGTCTGGTGGAAGCCAGCATAAAAATCACCAACGGCGGGAATGGGGAAAGTTAGAGTGTGGGCAGTGGCTTCACTTAAAGCACTAGCGGTTGATGATACCTCGAGGTGGACCACTTCGTAACTAGGGCCGGCGCCAGTCGCTTGGAAGATCAATGGGGTGACCGGAGTCGGAGTCCCCGCTCCTTCCGTCCTGTTCACGAGCCAACCCGTGACATTCTGTCCGTTGGGAAGCTTGGTTGTCGAGACGATGTAGACGTAAGATTTCTGTGCATCGTCGATTCCTGCCTTGGAGGTTGGATCTGGATCAATACCAATGACTGCAGCCTGGGAGGCCATCAAGCTTACCGTGAATGCCACGAATCCGACGAGTGGTTTGTTTCTAAGCTTCATTTGGTTGTTGAGGATGTTCAAGCATGTAGAATGAACGGTTTCAGGCTGCTTAGCAAGTATTTACAGGGGGTGAGGCCTCAAGGAGATGTGGTAGTTCTAGTGAGCGTAAAACAAATAATCTGTACAATGGTTAGCCATGAGTAAGATCGCGAGATGCCTCCTGACATTCAGCGAAACTCTGACGACTCCATCACAGTCTCATTCACTTTTAAACCGGGAGACAGCATGTTGGAGAGCGAGCTGAACCTCCAAGCAATGTCGAATGAAGCCAATACCCTCGCCTCGGGCGAATGCCTCAAATGCTTCGACACCGACGGAACGCCTATCGCTATTGGTGGGCAAACGTTGACCTCGAAAGGCTTAAAACCGAAGGATTACCAGATTCCCTATGGCGCTATCATTGTAGCACGCCATCTCTATCATAGTTCTTCTGGCGGGGCCACCTATTGCCCAATGGAGCGTGGGGCCAGAGTTGTCAGGACAGCGACACCGCTTCTTGCCAAGCAGGCCTCGTTTAAACTCGGAGCCATGAACAGCAATCGCGCTATCGCTGACTTCCGTCATTATGGCCTTTCGATCGCGCGTTCGTATCTCAAAAATCTCGCGGCCGATGTCGCTTCCATCGTGAGCGAGAAACAAGACTATTGGCAATACGCCCCATCGACCGAAGAACTTGGCTTCGGCAAACGAGTGAAAACCATCTCCCTGGGCCTCGACGGCACCTGTGCGCTATTCTGTGCAGAAGGCTACCGCGAAGTGATGGTCGGCACTCTAGCGCTTTACGATGACGATGGAGAACGACTCCACACGACTTACGTGGCTCAGGCACCCGAGTATGGCAAAGAGACCTTCTTTGCCAAGATGGACCGCGAGATCGACATCATGAAAGGAAGGTTCCCTGAAGCTCGCTGGGTGGGGGTTGCCGATGGAGCCCACAGTCATTGGCCATGGCTGGAAGAGAAGACGACCTGGCAAGCAGTCGACTTCTGGCATGTGAGCGAATACTTGAGTGATGCAGCCAAAGCGATGGCACGCAGCAAGAAGAAGCAAGAGCAATGGCTTGAGGATGCTTGTCATCGGCTAAAGCATGAAAGAGGAGCCGCTGAAGACTTGTTAGAAGCCATGCAAGATGAGCGTGAAGAGCTTACCAAAGGACCAAAAGCTGAAGCCTTGAACAAGGCGATCAGCTACTTCGAGAATCATCATCATCGGATGAACTATAGTGTCCACGTGGCTATGGACCTACCCATAGGATCAGGAGTCACCGGGGCAGGTTGCAAGACCGTGGTCAAACAACGGATGTGCGGAAGCGGAATGAAGTGGCAGATGCCAGGAGCCAAGCAAATTTTAGATCTACGAGCGATGATCCTAACAGGTGATCGGTGGGAACAGTTTTGGCAGAAAGTATCTCAATTTGGGTTCAGCAAGATCTCTGGACCAAATCGGGCCTGATTGAACCAAGGCTAACATTCCGGTATTTCTCAAGCACTAACATCCTACTGGGGCCTCACCCGTTTTAGGAGCCGTTCTAGATTTATGAAATAGGTTCGGAATTTCGGCCTGAAAGTTAACTTTTAGGCCGAAGTTCCGCGTATATACTGCCGCGCACCAAGATTTGTGAAAAAGAGAGGTGAAGTTATTCAGCTAGTTTGCTTTACCATCGGCGGCCAAGATGATCCGCCTAGAACTCACTGACCAAGAATTGACCGACGTTGTCGAAGCACTCGAAGACCCT
>CALLLI010000114.1 GCA_938082635.1 uncultured Verrucomicrobiales bacterium | reverse complement strand
AGCAACTGGCTTGGCGAATCTGCATCCACCGATCATTGGGAAATTTGCCCCAATGCCCATCTCTACCGCGTTGGCCCTCCCGCAATCGAACGAGCTTTCTCACAGATCCCGTTCACACGGGGCAATCAGCTACGGAACACTTTGGGTCTGGGGCCAATGGGCTCGGGCCAATGGCAAGACGCCCGAGCAACGTCTTGAAGCCACAATGAAGGAGCAGGTCAACGTCGAAAGGCCGAATCGGGGCTCTAGCCGTCGTAGTAGGCGTGGCGGACCGCCGAACGGAAACGCCGGTGGATTCGGCCCGTTTAGCGGGAAAACCGATCCCGTGCGACTGAATCGAGCAGGGCTAAAGTTCGGCGTCCAGTTGCCTGACATTTCGATCTTCGATGCCGACGGCAACGCCTTCGAGATGACCAGCCTCAAAGGGAAGCATGCCGTTCTTGTCTTTGGCTGTCTCACGTGCCCCCCCTTTCCTCAGAAATGTCTCCGGTCTGGAGACAATCTATCGCGACTACGCTTCGAAGGGTGTTCAATTCTATTTTGTCTACAAGACCTTGGCCCACCCCGAGAACGATGGTTATCTCAATCTTCTAACGCTCACAGAACGCCTGATGCACATTCAAGAGGCGAAGCGGACATTCAAGGGCGCCACCTTGCCCTGGCTCTGCGACAACATGGCAAATGATCTGAAGAAAGCGTTGGGAGGATTGAACAATCCCGAGTTTATCTCTGATCCTGAGGGGAAAATAGTCCGCCAGTCCGAGACTGGAGTTCTCCGGCGCAACGACGAGCTGACTTGGAGGAACTTGTCGGTCCAGTCGCCATGCCGACGGCGATTGAGGGCCTCAATCTCGAGGCTCAGTCCCCACGTCGTGCTGCGGCGCGTGGCGTCGTTCCGCGCATCGAAATTCCCGAGGAGTTGCAACCTGTTCGGACGACTCCGAAAGAGAAAGGAGAACATCCCTACTACGCCAAACTAAGGGCAGAAGCGGACGATACACTCATGAAGACGGGAACGGGCAAACTGTATCTCAACGTTCGCATGGACCCGCTCTATCATGTGCATTGGAATAATCTGGCTGACCCTATCGAGTTCGAGCTCACTGGTAGTGAGGGCGTCATTATTTCACCAAGCTCTGGCAAAGGCCCGAAAGTTGAGGCCGAGGCTGACATCGATCCACGAGAGTTCTTGTTAGATGTCACAAGTGGTGATTCAAAGAAGCCGCTAGAACTGACACTGCGCTACTTCGCCTGCAATGACGAGGAAGGCTGGTGCAAGCCGGTGACACAATCCTACGTTATTCATCTTCAACGGGATCGTGGGGCCGGAGTGGTTCGCAATCGGGAGTGGGGTGGTGGCCGTGGACGAGGGGGCACCGAGACGTGGAGGTCCTCCTGGTGGAGGATTCACTCCAGAAGGGTTGTTCCGGTTTGACCGAAACGACGATGGTAAAGTTAGTAAAGAGGAGCTTCCAGAGTTTCTGCGCGAACGCATTCTCCCACGACTAGACGCGAATAAAGATGGCGTGATCGACAAACAAGAGGCTGGTAGCGCTTCCAATTAGTGTGTCGTTACAATCTGACTCGCCTCCTGTAATCCGATTTCCGTCGCTCCTCCGACGATCCATCGATATCGTTTCGGTATGAGTGCTTCACGATTCATCGCAAGGATGTTCGGACTTTGTGGTCTGAACATCGTCCTTATATGTATACTGACACGCGGCCGTTTCTTGGACGACATGCTCGTATCGATGGCGGAACCTTCCTATCTTTTCAGCGCGGGACTTATGAATTTAGTCATCGGTATCGCTATGGTCGTTGGACACAACATTTGGGACGGTAGCTGGCGGGTCGTGATCACTGTCATCGGCTACCTTGGGCTTGTGAAAGGATTCGTCATCCTGACATGGCCGGAAGCCATGATCGCCATGATCGCAATGATGGAGGGCATGGTCGAGAGCGGCGCAATTTGGGGGCAGCTAGCTCTCGCGATGGTGTTTTACGGTTGGTTGGCGTGGCTTGGGTTCCGGCGGGAGAAGGGGATTTCCGAAACGGCTTCCTAGCAAACGTTCAATGGTAGCCGCAGGCTGGCCTTACCCTCTCCCTTCCACCTGATCGGTATACTTCGAGTCATCAAAAATTCCCACCCACAACTCACAAAAACATATTTAATTTGGTGGTGAAGATTTTCAGTCGCCACAGATTAAAACCCCTTACAATCCGCGGTGACTAAAAGTCCCCGCCACCGAATCTCAATAGATAGAAATTTGTGGCGGTGCAGAGAATAGTTTTGTAATCGTGAGTCAACTCCCAGTAATCATCGCTTCATGACCGCGCGCGCAACATTCATTTGCAGGCGCTGATAGTTCACGTACACTACTCTTTGCCCGGATGCGTTTCTAGTTGGGTTTACTGAAGAGGGAATCCCGTTCACGCTTATGGGCGAGTCATTATGGCCAGGCGACGTCAGGCCGAACAAACCTCAAAACAGTCGATTGAATCATACCATGGAAGTTTCGAATCATGACGATTGGACGAAGTTGGGCGTGTGTGGTTTGGTCGCCTGCCTTCACTTGATGGGCAGCGCTATGTTGGAGGCCTGTAGTTGTATCTGGCCGCCCCAGTTGCCAGGCCCCTCAGCTGCTTCGGCGAATTCCGTGTTCTCGGGAAGAGTCATCTCGATCACCAGCGTGACGAAAGAAGACTTTGGCTTTCAGTTCAATGAATTGCAGGTGCGTTTCCAAGTGAGCGACGTGTACAAAGGCAATGCGCTGGATTCGGAGGTGGTGGTGACAACTTCGGATGGGGGCGCCTCGTGTGGGTATTCGTTTGCCATGGGCCAGAGCTACCTCGTCTACGCCTTTGGTGAGGAGAGTGACCTTCGAACGGGGAGCTGTTCGCGAACGCAATCGTTGAACACTGGCATCTCTGACATTTCTGCTATTCTAGCAAGCACATCATCGGCTCCTGAAACGCCCAAGATTTACTTCACCACCCAAGATGGCCAGTTCATCTATCAAGCGGACAAGGATGGGGGAGGGCTGAAATCGATCGTTGATCTTTCCTCCTCCGCATCGTCATCCCGCGCGCGGCAGGGGATTTCCCTCTTTGAATGGGGGATGGCATGGGGAGCAGAGGATGGGATCTACATGGCTGGACTAGATGGCAGTCATGTGGGCCGGCTGATCGATTTGAGCGCGGGTCGCTTTGGCAGTAAGGCAGGGACGCCAATCGGCGTACTCCTTGCTGATGGTGGTCTCTACTGGACTGAACGTGACCAGTTTGAGATTTTCGCTGCAGCATTTGGCTCGTCGTTCGATTTCGCTAGGCCTGAGGGGCCGCCCATTGGAAATCCAGAAGGACTTGCTGCGCTTGGCTCGGATCTCTTCTGGGCAAACGGCGGCGAACAAGCCATCTACATGGCTCCACGATGGTCGCAGCCTATCAAAGTGGTCGACTTGAGCACTGGCGACGGAAATGGCGTGGACTATCCGTTAGGAATAGCGGTGACCGCGTCGTGGTTGCTCTGGACGGATCCCGTGCAGGACGCCATCTATACCGCCAAGCTCGATGGCGCTGATGTGGTTAAACTGATCGGGCTGGATGATGTCTTTGGTGAAGCAGACTACGCTCCAACAGGCATTGTGGTTCATGGAGGGCGTCTCTTCTGGGCTGATACCGATGAGGAGGTTGGAGGAGTCTTCTCAGCCGCCTTGAATGGGAGTGATCCCAAGCGTCTGATTGATTCAAGTGCCGATCAACGTCCGGCCTGGCTGACAGTGTACCCGCCTGAAACGACCACGCCTACTTTCAAAGTCACCGAGTTTGAGCGCCATTCTCTCGGAGTGGAACTCGCGTGGAACAGCAGGCCAGATTATAGCTACCGTATCGAACACTCTCGCGATCTCTCTCCCGGATCTTGGAAGAAGCTGGATCTCGTCAAAGCGAAGCTGTTGCGAACCACTTGGAAGAGAGGCTTCATCGCTGATAAGTCGGGCTTCTATCGTGTCCGCCCCGAATAGAAGGCAGCGATCATTCGGTGGTTCATGCCAAGTCGTTTAGACAAACGACGAATATGGAGGTGTGTGTCACGGCTCAATCGTCTATGAACTGGGTATGAGACGCCTTTTACGAATCTGCTTCATCGTCCTGACTTGCTGGCTGCTCGTTTGTCAGACGGCGACCGCTGAAGATTGGCCGATGTACCGTTGCGATGCGGGTCGTCGTGGAGTGACGGCGACCAGCCTTCCCGAGAATTTGTCTCTGACTTGGATGCTCGAACTCCCCAAGTTGACACCGGCCTTCAAAGACAAGCGTTTGCATTTCGATGCGGGCTACGAGCCTGTCATCGCCAAGGGAATCCTGCTCATCGCTTCTTCCCTAACGGATTCAGTGAAAGCGTATGATGCGAAGACCGGAGAACAACGTTGGTCCTTCTATACCGACGGACCAGTGCGGCATGCGCCAGCGATCTCGGGAGACCTGGCTACTTTCGGCTCCGATGATGGCTGTTTGTATTGCGTCGAACTCGCGACTGGCGAGCTTCGCTGGAAACATCGCGCGGTGCCCAGCCAACGACGCTTGTTAGGAAACCGGCGGTTGATTTCCGTGTGGCCCGTTCGTGGCGGACCAGTGGTCGCCGATGGTAAGGTTTACTTTGCCGCTGGTGTTTGGCCTTTCGAAGGCGTCTTCGTCTATGCCATGGAGTTGGCCACCGGCAAGGTCTTGTGGTGCAATGATCGCCTGGCATACCTCTGGGGCCATCAACCCCACAACACCACAGCCATTGGCGGCCTCGCTCCTCAAGGCTATTTGCTAGTCAATGGCGATGAGTTGATTGTGCCATGCTCCACGGCCTACCCAGCCAGGTTGAACCGACTCACAGGCGAATTGATCGAGTTCGAGTTGCCCAAGATGGGAAGACTTCCTGGAGGTTGGTTCGCCGCCCTCGATCCAGAGACGTCTCGTGCTATCCGACACGGTAAACTGACGTTTGACGAAGTCATCAATCAGCACAGACACGAGGGCAAAGTTCAAACCAGCAGTGGCGGCGTCAAAGGACTGAGCCGAGAGATTCGCACGGCAAACACCACCCTAAAGTTTTACGAGAGTCACTACGATATCCAGGGAACCATTCATTCAATGGCCGTTGCCGATGACGCTTTGTTTATCACAACACGCGACGGTCGCCTCATGTGCTTCAGTGACGCGGCACCCACCATTCCCAAGATTTGGAAGCGCCCGACCGCTCGATCCGCGATATCGGATGAGACGTTGGCCATAGCGAGGGCTGTCGTGAAGAGGGCGTCGAGCAGACATGGCATAGCGATTGTGGTCGGTTTGTCAGCCGGCTCACTGACCAACGCCCTGATCGAATCGTCCAACTATCATGTCGTCGTCTTTGATGATGATCACGAGCGAGTGCAACAGCTGCGTCGACAGTGGGAGGCCGCAGGATGGTCTGGAAACCGAGCCTCTGTCATTCATAGCGATTTGCGAAACCTCACGTTGCCTCCGTATATCACGACAGCACTGATCAGCGAACGATCAGATGTGGAACTTAAACCTCTCCTTCAGACACTTCGCCCGTTCGGTGGACTTGCGGTGGGCGGTCACCTCAACAAAGACTCCCTTCAGGCGCTCAAACTCGGCAACTTCTCGCAGGAGTCCGACCAAGCATCCGGTCTCTCTTTCGTTCGGCGAGAGGGGGCTTTGCCAGGATCGACTCAATACGCGGGAGATTTCTCAGCGAGCAAAGACGATCTGGTAAGGTTTCCGTTAGGCGTCCTTTGGTTTGACGACACGTTGGCTCATTTCAAACGCTCCCCGCAGCCAGTTTTCAATCGCGACACGATGATATCCAGACCGAAGAATTGGGACGTGCCGCGGCCGGAGGACAACAACAAGATCGACTACCCGCTGCTTCCGCCAGTCCTGTCTGATATGTACACAGGCCGTGTGCTAGACGAGTCGGAACGCAGTGACCTGCGTAAGACGCTGCAGCCGAGTTCCCCTTCAACTCTCGAACCCAGTCAGTATCGAACGCCTGGCCAACCGTTCTCGACCAAAGCCGGTCCTCAAGTGGCCGGACAACGAATCAATCCTATGACAGGCGAATCTGAACTAAGGCAATTTCCCAAGACCTATGGCTGTGACGGCGGCGTGGACTATGGCGATTTCTACACGCTCCGAGCCGGTACCGCGGCCTATTACGACAAGACGATCGAAAGCGGGACCGTCTTTCTAAGTGGCCCCAGAAGCGGCTGCACTAATAGCATTATCCCCTCCGGCGGTTTATTGAATGTGCCTTACTACTACGATGGCTGCACCTGCAGCTATCCGTTACCCATCGCCATGGCCCTGGTCGCCATGCCCCAAAGCCACGAGCAATGGTCGTCCTGGGGCGAAAGCGAGATCGATCCAGGAAAGATTCAACGCCTTGGAATCAACTTTGGAGCCCCAGGCGATCGCATGACGCGCGACGGCACTCTTTGGTTAGACTGCCCATCGGTCGGCGGCCCGTCCCCAAAGATCAACATCGAGGTCACGGAATCCACACAGTACCGCTATCGCCACAGTGTGTGGATACAGAGTTCTGATCCCCGACCGTGGGTTAGCGCCTCAATGGCTGAAGGCCTAAAGCGGTGTGTCATCAAGGATCTGAAACCAGGAAGCTATTCGGTTAGGCTCTACTTCGCGGAACCCGAGGCCCTTGGCCAAGAACATCGCGTGCAAGACATCAAACTCCAAGGTCGAAACGTCGCTGACGATTTCGAGGTCGTGGATGAAGCCGGAGGCGTGATGCGAGGCACCGTCAAAGAGTTCGCAAGCATCGAAATAGAGGATGATTTCACGCTCGAACTTTCTGCGTCTAGTGGAAATACAATCATCAGTGGATTCGAACTCGTGCGGCAGAACTAGTAGTCAATCACACCACGCCCAAGCACATTTCCATCATCGCAGGTCCGAACGGTGCGGGAAAGACCTCCTTTGTATGACAGATGATCGGCCCAGAGATCCCCTTTCTCAATGCGGACAATATCGCAGCCAGACTTTGTCCAGAAGCGCCTTAATCCGTGGCGATCCAAGCTGGCCGAGTCATGTTAGAAGAGGTGCGGAGGCGCCTGGAGCTAGGCGAGGAGTTTGCTCTGGAGACGACACTCAAGTGGGCGGATCTATGCGAAAGCGATCACGGAGTGGCAAGCCAGAGGCTTCACCGTGGGATTGGCATGCCTCCAACTGCCTGATGCCGATACAGCAGCAGTCAACCGCATGGCCAAACGTATTCTCCAGGGCGGGCACGCCATTCCTGTGAAGGTCATACGGCGCCGCTTCGAAGTGGGGTGGCGAACTTCGAGAAGGCGGATTCAAGTTGCTAGCGCACAAGACGAGCAAAGAGGTGGCTAGTGGATTTACGCCGCAGTTAGACGATTGAGGAAGAGCATTGGACAAGCGTATTCAAGGAGTTTGCGAGGGCGCTCATTGATTTCCTCTTCAACCCACCTAAGAGAATCCTCGTTGATTCCATCGAAGCTTTCGCCCCTTCGGATAGTATTGCCGCAAGAGGCCGTTGTGATTCTCGACCAAACCCTTCTCCCAGGCATGATAGGGAGCGCAGAAATAGCTCTTCGCTCCAAGTTCTCGGCCAACTTCAAGGTGCTTGGCGAACTCAAGCCCATTGTCGTAAGTAAGCGACCGTGTCTTGAATGCTTGGAGTCGCCGAATCATCGCTTCGGCGACTGTCGAAGCCTTCTTGTCTGCGAGCTTTTCACAGAGGCTATAACGGCTCTTGCGTTCGACCATGCTGAGAATGAATCCTGTCCCTTTTTTTCCCTCTACGAGGTCAATCTCCCAGTCGCCGTAGTAGGTTCGTGCCTCTACTGATGATGGCCTTTCAGTGATGTCAACCCGGCCTGGGATCATGCTCCGAGGCATCTTCGCCCGTCGCCTGACGTTTGTTCAATTCTCACGAAATTCGCTACGCCTGGTAGACGGTGGGCAGCACCTCGAGGGTTTCTGTGCAGCCCATTCCATCAACGCGAGGGTTGGCCTGACAAGCGGAAATAGCTGGCTTCCATCCGTGGAAGGGTGACCGTGCTTTCTCCGTTGGCAGAGACGGGTGCTTCTTGGACCGGGGTGAATCCTTGCATGTCGGCCGAGGATTGTAGCTGAATGCCTTCCATTCCACTAGGCCAGGAAATGGCAATGTCAGTGCCTTCTTGTCTAATGGAGAGAGCTGGTAATCTCGCGATAGGATTGCCACCACTGCCTCCAACGACCTCACCAGGATTGGTAAAGAGCATGCTCACTTCGTGGCTGGTTAGCCCTCGGTTATAGATTTGGATGTCGTCGAGACTACCGTTGATTCCAAGTATACCGTTGGCGGCGCCGAATTGCAGGCTGTTGTTCGCTTGGTCGACGAAAGAAGGCGTCGCGGCTGAGTCAACGAGCGCTCCATTGATGTAAACTGAGGATTGACCGTTCACGACGGTGACGACGAGGTGATGGGGCTGGCCGAGTGTGAGCTTGTCTTCCAGAGTGAGGGGCTCATCGCTGCCGCCCATGAACCACAGGAGCGTGGTACCAGAGCCGACGAGAGCGAAGGGATCTCCCGCGCCGTCTCCGCGGGACACGATGCTAGTGGCGCCGTTCGTTTCTCCTGGAACATGCCAGAGAGAAATGCTGAATTCTTCAAAAACGGGGAACACATCGGAGCCTACCTCTGCCATGGCACCATCGCTGAAGGAGGCCGCGCTGCCTGCGGCTAACGGATCCTGGCCGAGTGTCAGGCTGCCCTGAGTGGTATTGAACGTGCCATTGCGGCCAAAGCCGGAGGCATCGACCAGGCGCTCGCCATCGGTCTCGTCGAGTTTGTAATGCGCAATCAAATTCGGCGATACGGGGATGAAGGCGGAAATATCAAACTGCGCCACAGGCGTGCTTGGGTCGTTCGTGGTCATTTCTAACAACGCATCGAAGTTTCCATTGGCACCTTGAGGATCGAAACCAATCTCAACGGTGATGGTTTCGTTAGGCTGTAACTGAGCCGGAACATCGCCCAGCGTGAAGAGGTTTGCATTTGCGCCAACAATCTTGGCTTCCGTGATGTCGAGCACCTGCGTGCGGCCGCTGTTGCGAACCGTGGCGATGACCGTCACGGCTTGAGATTCGTCTAACTGACCGAAGGGCGTGACGGCGGGCCCGATGAGATTGGGATCCTCGGTTCGGCCTCCGCCACGGAGATTGGCCACGATGAGCCCATGAGGATTATCGCCTTCAGGCGCATTGTTTACGGGTATGTCGAGTGTGTTCATTCCTGGAACAAAGCCCGTCTCTAATCGGAATGACGTGAATGCGGTGAATTGCGCTTCATTGGCGATACCGGTGTCTTGGCCATTCAAGATCAACGCGCCTCCCAAGTTGTCCGTGGCCCATTGGCCTTCCAGAAACACATTCTCAGGATCAAACGCGCTGAGATCGAATGTTAGGCGATAAAGGTAGTCACCCACCGGGCCGTTGTTGTCCTCACCCACGCCGATCCATTTGGAAGTTTCCGAATTTGGCACCCAAGGACCGGAGACGATGGGAAACACCGTTGAGTTGAGCACAATCGCCTCCAACCCCTCATCGTTCGGATCCATGAGGAGTTCATAATGCACTTCCGGCTCCATGTCATCCGTTAGGCTTCCATCTTCAGCCAGGCCTGTATTAAAGAGCCCCGGAATGGGTTCCAAGATCACGATGGTCGCCACCGTGCTTGTGACCGAGCCTTGAGCGTTGGAAATCTCCACCTTGTAGTCGCCAGCCTGTTCGGGCTGGATGTCCGTTAGCGTCAATTGAGGCATGTCTCCGACGTTTTCGCCATTGCGCCGCCAAATGTAAGTCAGCGGCGGTTCGCCATCAGCGAGCGATTTGAGCGCCACGTTTTCGCCTAACAAGGCCTCTACGCCCGTGGGCTCGACGATGATGACAGGAGGCTTCGCCCCACCGACGGCTGGCAGTGCGCCTCCGGTGAGGCCTTCCACCCGCAAGGCCGTGGGGCCGGCTCCGGCGTTATTGAGAACGAAATCGACCGTATTGACCCCTGAAATAAACGGTGCCTCTTCAATGGTAAAGGGTGAGAACGAACCGAATTGCGCGCCATTCGCAGACCCCGTACTCGTGCCATTGATTCGGATATCCAAACCCGCATTGTCCGTGGACCAGCCGCCTCTGATGAAAGCGGTGGAAGGTTCAAAGCCTGTTAAATCAAGCTCGACACGATACACATAGTCCCCGCCCGCCGCCTCGGCCGTGTCACCACGAGGGGCAATCCATTTCGAGACGTCGGTATTAGCCATCCAGGGGCCTTCGACAATGGGAAACACATTGGAGTCATGGACGAGAGCATCGGCAGACTCTCCATCAGGGTTCTCGAGCAGCGTGTAGTGCGAGTCTGTCGTCAAGTCGTCTAAGACCTGGCCATCGTCATCAACTCCGGTTGCAAAGAGACCTGGAAGGCGGCGGAACACCTCTACGGTAGCGGCCGCAGAAGTCGCGGTGCCAGAGCTATTCGTTGCTGTTACGGTGTAGTCACCCGCTTGTTCTTCAGTGATATTCGAGAGCTCAAGGTTGCTAGCATTCGCACCAGTAACATCTTCACCATTGCGCTGCCATTGGTAGGTGAAGGGCGGCGTGCCTCCTGCCGTCACCGAGAGCGCAATGGTGTCACCTTCAATAGCACGACGTGAACTTGGACCGATGGCAATGCTAGGAGGAGCGTCGTTGGAGGTGTCGCCGGTAGCCGCGAGAATCTCCACGCGAATACCGGAGGGATTCCGTGCTTCGCCACCATTACTGACCACGAACTCCAGTGTGTTGTCTCCGGCGGCGAAACCCTCAGTGATCTCGAAATCAGCCCAGCCGCCGAAGCCAATCGAGGTGAGAAACAAGCTTTCTCCATTGAGGAGCAAGTCTGGACCGCCGTCATCCGAGGCCCAGCGTCCAGTGATCTGCACCGTGCTCAAATCAAAACCGGCAAGGCTAAAGGTCGTTTGATAGCGATACTCGCCTGGCGAGTTGCCCGTGCCCGCTTCGCGGCGTGGTGCAAGCCAACGGGAATCGGGGAACTCCGAATCTGGGCCCTCCTCAAGCCATGGCCCTACGGGAAAGCCGGGATTCAGAGTTACGGCATCGGGTCCCGGATAGTCATTGTCGCCACTCGCCGTGAGACGGTAGTGTGGATCAGCGACACCGTTAGGTCCAAGGAGCATGCCATCCGTACCAATACCCGTACTGAACAACGTGGGGATGGCATCCCCAAAACTAACAAGACAAAGTGATAGCTGAAGACAGGTGATGATGAAGAGGGCTCTCATGAGTTGGGAGTGTGGTTGTTAGGAGTTGACGTTGCTAAGGAGCTAGAATTTGAAAGCGATAGTGTTTCTCTGAATCATCGGGCTGAATCGTGTCCTGAAGACTCAAGCGTTCTCCGGTTCCTAAGATCGGATCACCGAGCGACTGCCAGCCTTCTGCCGAGAGGTTCCGCGACATCTGTAGTTGATAGAGGAATTCAGACTGGGAGGGAATGCTAATCAAGACGTTTTTATCGTTTACACGGACGATCTCAATGGCGTGCGCAACTGTAGCAGGCTCGTCGGGCACATTGTTCATCAGCCCTGGAGTGAACGGCTCCAGGCCGTCGGGGCTGATGGCCCAACTTGAGCCGTTGCCTGTCCGCTGAAGGGAAGCGCCTCCTCCGTCTGCCGCTAATGGCCACGGCGGGGCATCATCATAAGTTACGGAGGCAACCGCGTTCCCACTTGGATCAATGAGAGTGAGCGTCTCGCCACCGTTGTCGAGTGAGCCGTCATAGACATACTCGGGTAGCACTGACCTGCCATAGGCCTCGCGAAAAGCATCGCGGCTGCGAGCAACAAGAACGTAGTCGCCAGGGATTAGCGGGGTCGTGGATTCGAATATGAAGTCCAGCCCATTGATTCGCCAACCGTTCAGGTCGTACGCGGTTGTCTGGGAGCGATTGTGAAGCTCGATAAACTCTGCCTCGCCATCCTCTAGTGGGTGATACATGATCTCGTTGATCACAATCGCACCACTAGGGGGATCGATCGCGCTGGTTACCGTGATGGAAATGGTATCAGAGACATCGGGAAGCGTTTCCCCTTTAGAGTCGATCCCCGTCAGGCGCAGCTCGTTGATTTCTTGATCGAGCACCAGGTCCATTCTCCATTGATTCGCATTCTGCCAGAGCACGTGGTGCGAAAGGCCATTGACGGCGAGCCCGAAGACACCAAGTGGCGATTTCCCAGACAAGGTGACGGCATTCGTTTCGGATCGGAAATCCAAGCCAAAGTTGGTGCTAATGCTAAACTTACTCTCGAAGCTTTCCATCTCGACTAACAAATACTCTCGCCGCGCCTCAATCCAATCGGGAATCGAATGCCCCGTCTGCCCTGAGCGCACGAAGGGGGAGATCACAGGAGCTCTCGACGCCTTGAGCGCTGCGTACTTGCCCTCCAGCAGCAGCCTAACGGACTCGCCTTGAAAGAACGAGTGAACGGCTTCGTGTAGTCCATCCCAGTAATAGCGTCGAAAGGATTCATGGTCCTGAAATTTCTTTAGCGATGGATCCGAAGCCGTGAACAAGGTTGCGTTGACGGGATTGTTAAACACACCGATCCCGACATCGAAATCCCAATTCATGAGCTTCCAACGTTGATTTGGTGGACGGTAGTGAAAGGTGTTCTTGCCTCCTGGATTACCAAAGCTATCCCAATTGGCCGAGAGATCGTTAACAACAAACGTGCGCATCCAATGAGGCACATCGACCAGAGCGGCGACTTCTGATTCGTAGGTCTCGTCACGTGAGGTCATGACGTCGATGAGTTCAAACAACGGCTCGAAGCGATTTGCGGAACGTCCCGTGGCCCTCGGGCGCCAATTCCAACGGTACCGAGCTGTTTTGTAAGCATCGCCCGTTGTTAGAAACTTCGTTAGCGTGTTTGCCGTCGAGGGATCCAAGCGACCTCCTTGATCGTTGAACTCTTGCCAGTAGTCACCTTTATAGAGATCGCCACTCGTATCGTTTGGAAACCACTCGCGAATCATGTCGCCGCCAGGCTGTTGGACATCTTCATAGATGGCATTCGCTCCTGCCCCCCAACCACTTCGCGATCGGTTGCCAATGCCATTGACGAAGAGGTGGACATAACGGCGGTAGTTGTTGGGCAATCCTAACTGATCGGCAAACCAATACATGAGTTGCTCGCGTTGCGCGGTTGGATCACGAATGGGAAAATCCAAGGTGAGTTTGTTTACTCCAAGGAAACGATCGTCTTTCGGAAACACGACATCATAGCCGCACAGCGTGCCCGTGGGGGAGTTGTACCCGGGGCTGGTGAATGCGCTACCACTGTAGTAACTCCCAGCACCGTAGATGACGCGTTCATTGTTGTAGACGAAAGTGACAGGGAGCGCTTCATTGCTCATCTTCTCGCGGCGCGACCACTCCGAGCGCACGGCTTGCGTCATCCAGAGTCGGTAAGTAGCGAAATCGCCAGAGTAATCATCCTCGCCAAAGAGAATGAGCGCTTCGCGTCGGGGCGCCTTCGCTGGAAAGATGCTCGACGCGGGCGCGTCATGGAGATCAGAAGTATCAATCGTGAAGGCAAGCAAATTCCCCGACGCTTGGCCAGGGACGGTGGCGGTGAAATAGGCATCTCTGGCTTGTACGTCACCATTCTCGCCGTTGTCCGCCATGAGCACGCTAACAATCTCTGATGAAGGATCGATTCGATAATTCAAACGCACGCTACCGACCTGATTGGGATCGCTTACGAATGCCGTGATGGTGACTTCTTCATTCGCTTGAGGAAGGACAGGTGCGTGTCGCACATCAGCGATGACGGGTCCAGTATTCTTCATGAGACGACTGTTGGGGCTGCCGGGTGTTCCTAGGTTTTTAGGCACACTAAGTTCACTCAAGGCCTCAAGGTAATTGCCCTTCAGTCGAAAGAGTATTTCGGGATGACCACGCAACCAACGTACCCGTGCACGAATGGTGGCGGGTCCATTTGAAGGCAACGTCTGTCGCAGATTGGTGCGAATGCGATTTGATCCAATGTCTCCCCGATCACAGGCTCGCAGATGGAGCGAGCCACCTCCGGCCGCCAGGCCAGACAGGCGATGCGTGCCCTGGAACCTCCAGCTACCGAGCCCAAAGAAGAAACTGCTGTTGGAAACAGCATTGCTACCCCCATCGGGCAAGACCTCCACGTCATCGATCAAGGCTTCGCCAGCACCTAACAAGAGCACGTGCAATTGTTCCGCCGCCTCTTTGCCATGATCAAGCCACCCAGTGTGCTCGACTGTTGCCCAATCCGCTTTGTCCGTCTCGTCGCTTGCTGCCCAGTTCTCCCCGAAGGCATTGTCCGCGCGCGGGTCGATGAGCTCCAAGCTGCTGCCTCCGCCATCTGCCCAGTGTTCCCAGGCGCCTCCGTCTACATAAGCAACCTCATCAACCACTAACATCGATCCTTCTTCGACTCCTGGCTTCGCCAACCGCAGCCGTTCCCCACCATTGCTGAGTTTCCCTAGGAATTCTCCAATCACGATAGCGTCATCAAGCTGAGGATGATTGGCTAACAACCGTTCTCGATTCTTTGCCAGCACTAGATAGCCTCCAGGAGCCATGGTAATGTCACTATCAAAGACAAACGAGATGCCATCCACGAACGCCCACGCATTGAGACTGACAGAGCCGGAGCTGCGATTATACAACTCCACGTACTCCTCATCGTCGTCGCCAGAGATTGGATCATACATGATCTCATTGATCACGATGGATGTCTGGGAGAACGACGCTTCTAGCGGCGGATAAGTGGAGACCGGTGGTTCCTCGGTACCGGGTGATCCACCGGGAATCGCGCTGAGAGACCACGCGCGCGGATCGCTCTCACCAAAGGAAGGGTAAGTCAGTATGAAAGAACGCCCTTCTGCGTCGTCTACATTGGGCCAGGGTGCAGCCGAGCCGTAGTTAATTTCGAGCAGGACGGCTCCAGATGGATTGAGCAGTCGCAGACTTCCGGAAGATTTCCCTAATTCACCGGTCCATTCAGCTGCCCGGACCGTAACTAATCCAAGCCCCTCAATCTGCGTTCCCTCAGGAAATGTGTAAGTGATGTCGCCACTTAATCGATAGCCATCAAGCGGGATTGCCCAAGGATTAGCGTGATAGATCTCTATGAAAGGCTCCTGTCCCTCAGAGGATCGAAATAACACTTCGCTTATCACGAGCGCCGTTCGACGGCTACTCGGGCCTAACAATTCGGCTCCCAACGGAAACATCACCGTAACCCACGCCAAGAGGACAATTAATCTTCCAGATACTGGTCCAATCCGAAGGAAGAAGAGCGACCGGAGCACGCCTCTCTTATAGGAAATGAGTAACAGCGATGTCAATTAATTACCCTGCCGGAGCGCTAGAAGATGCTGACTCCCGGAGCACAAGAGCCTGTTCGTGAAGCAATTGCAGGGAACTCACGCCTGGAGGAAGCGGGAAAAGTATTGACATTTAGACCACGTATTGTGTTGGTGCTAGAGCCTCATTGATTATGAAATGCTTTCCGGCTATGCTGGTATTCGTGGTATTCGTGGTTTCCATTGGAATTCTTCTTCCTTCCAAGGCCGCCGTTATTGGACTTTTTAATACTGGCTTAGATGACGCCGGAGTCGTGCGCGCCGACCATCATCTCGAGACCCACTGGAACTTGTTGCCTGCCGGAGCAACGGTCCCCATGCAGCCAGTGGTACTGACTTCGACGGGCGGTTTTCCGGTTGGACCCTGGTTGGCAGATAGCACTGTTTCGACGTGGTTGAGCTATTCAGAGGACTCGAATGGGCCTCCTATTGACTACGGATTCAGCACTGCCTTTAGCCTACAGGGACTCGATGTGGACACGGTTAGCATCACTGGACGCTGGAGTTCCGATAATGCCGGATTGGATATCCAGATCAATGGGGTTTCGACAGGGCAGACGAACGACGCGCAATTTGGCGGTTGGACTGACTTTTCCATCTCGTCTGCTGAGGGCCACCAGTTCAGCCAAGGCGAGAACACCCTAACCTTTATCGTCAACAACGCTCCACCCAACAACAATCCCATCGGCTTCCGCGCAGAATTCACAGCTGCCGAAGCAGCTGCTATTCCTGAGCCTTCAGCCGTTTCGTTATTTTTCTTGGGCATGTGTTCTGTCGTCTTCAGACGCCGGCGCTAACAATCTTCCTGTCGATTCATGTCCTGAATTCAAACCGTGGGTTCAGGACGGGTATATTACGAGTCGTCAAAAATTCCAAGTCCAATACTGACATTGTCTCTCGCATTGGTTGGTGGTGGTGACTTTTAGTCGCCACAGAATAAGGCCCAAGCATTCGGTGGTGACTAAAAGTCACCACCACTGAATCTCAGCAGATAGAAATTTGTGGTGATGCAGAGAACTAGGCCGGCAATATTGAGTTGCTGGACAGAGGCGGTGGAGCTTCATCGCCGTTCCTTGAGGGGATCTCTCGCGCCTCCTCGGCTTGCTCGGTGGTGAATTGCTCATTGGCAATGAACACCTCGCCAAAGGTTTTCTTCATATCGGGGCCAAGGGGAGGTGCCTATTCTGTCACTTCCCAGCCGGCCACCAGGCGGTGTTCTCCTTTGTCTGTATTCCAAATCTCCTGGTTTGCGAAGCGCACTGCGAAGCGCGGATCGTCGGCAAGGCGTGAAGAGGCGTCGGGCAGATGGAGATGCCAGCTGTAATCGCCGGGTGTGAGATCTTCTGGCAAGGTCAACGAGGCTGCAAATCGCATGCACACGCCGGGCTTCCAGAGGCGTGGGTCGATGTCTGACAAAGGGAATCGCTTGCTCACTTGCCCTTTGGCATCCCGCAGCACGAGAACGACGGGGCGCTGATTGTAGAGAGAAGCGAAGCCGTGATTGGTTAGGGTGAATGCCATCGCAACGTTGTCTCCTGAAGTGCCTTTGTCAGGAATCACGACGGACTCGAGAACGAATCGTGCACCCATCCGTTTCTCAATCGTGTCCATGACGCTTTGGTCACGCCAGCGCTGAAGGACGTCAGGGTGATACGACGAGTTTAGGTAACTCGCATGAAGTCGTTCCATCTCAGGAATGGCGTTGCCTGGCAGGCTACGCGCATGTGTCGCACAGGTCTCACCACCAAAGAGCGTGTGCAGCGTATCGGATTCTAGGTAGGCTACTTCTTCTGCCATCGTGAGGCCACCGCGATTGTAGGTGCCGACGTCGTTGGCTGATGAAAGGAAGCAGTCGTTGTGATGACCTGTGCGAGAGATGGCGCTGTCGCTGTAGGCGAAATCGGCTGTGAGCGGTTTGTTCGATTCAAAGAGCGATTGCTTCAACGCCGGATAACGTACGACGACCATCCGACTCACAGGCGTCTGGTCCATGAGATGCTTGTAGATCGATCGGCGGGCTTCATGATCGTTGGCGGTCTTGGTGGTGTGCCATTCTCCCCAGGGACCTAGGAATCCCGCTTCAAAGAATGCGATTCGATCCGCATTGCGCGCAAAGAGAGGTGCGAGTTGTTCCATGTGCCCTCGAATGATGTCAGTCTCGGGATCTTCGTAGGTCTGATAGTCTCCGCCTGGGCCTTTGTGACCATAGGTGGCTCTGACAATGACCTTCACCCCCGCAGCCTGTGCAGTCTCGAAGCCTTTCTCAAGCTGATCGAGGAACGTCTGCGGAAGATCTGAAGTGGTCCGATAGGGCTCAAGATCGATCTTTCCCCAAAGTAAGGTGAGATTGCGGTCGCGCATCGTCGCGACCGCATCGCTTGGGTTGGCGAGATTCTGATAGAGATAGAAGCCACTCTCTGGCTTGGGAAAGACGGAATCGTCTTCCGTAAACGTGAGCTCAGCCGCAGCGAGTCCCGTGGTTGCCGTGGCAAGGATGACCATCTCGCGCCACGCTGTAGAAAAGGGATTGATCACGACTCAGTCCGTGCTGCGATAAAACCGTGTGGCATCGTCAGGGTTCGCTACGTATGGCTTGGAGGCGTCTGGCAAAGGCGTCCAACTATTAGCTCGCAGCGATTCACTAGTCTCCAACTGATTGCCGTCCCAAGTGATTTCGATCTGATCACCGACCTGACGAATGGCGAGTGGCGTGGCCTCGACTGGAGGCTCCGGCTCAGTGAGCGGTGGTCGGTTGACGAGAGCATAAACGATGCCTTCTACGGGACCGGATTCGATCGCTTCCCAACTGGTCGTAATCAAGTTGAAGGAGATTCCCAAGGCGTCCGCTGTGAGCAGAGGCACTTCGTCTTTGCTGCTTGAGAGAGAGATCCGGCACTCGAACTCCGCCGATGCTCCTTGTGGAGCGAGTTGGAAATCGACATTGGGCACGCTACCCTCGTTGAAGTTACCGCCCACTTGCATCCAGGCACTCCCGTTCTCGATCATCATTGAAGAACCAATGGTCGACACGGTTAGGCCAGAGCTAGGATCATTGTCGCCATCAATGAAGATTTGATAGAAGTAGTCGACTGGAAGTTGGCCGATGTTCTCGTGAAAGCTGAAACGCAGGTAGAGAAATTCATCGTCATTCGCCACCCAAAACTGATGGAATTCGTAGCCTTCGCTTTCAAATGCGTCCGTAGCCACTGGGTCGATCCCCGTCCAGTCGCCAAAGTCGCCGTCGATCAGAATGGAGGCACGGAAAGGCGTTGTGACGCTGACGCTATTGCCAAATCGATCTTCGACCCCATCGACGGTTAGCGCGTATCCCTGCGCGAAGGTCATGGGAGCAGTTTCCAAGGTGACGGTTTGAAGATCGTCCGCGAGCGTGGCGCTTTGTACGTCAACGCCAGGGATGGTGTAGTGAGCGGCATGTGAGGCCGAGTCCATACTGAGGATTTCTGAGAAGGTGATGACCACGGATCCCGAGCCAGCCCTAATCGAGTCGATGGTGGGCGCATTCGCATCAGACTGAACGACGATGCTGGCCTTACGACTGGTGAGGCTATTGAGTCGGTTGCCTACGGTGACATGATAGTCTCCCGTGTCTTCGATCGCAGCAGCGTCAATCGTGAGGGTGGCTTCCGTGGCGAGATCGATCGCGACATCGTCTTTGAACCACTGATAAGTAAAGTTGGGAGAGCCCTCGACATCGATACTCAGCGTGAGCGCTTCGCCTTGGGTGAGTGATTGGTCTGCAGGTTGTGCTTCGTTCGGGAAACTCACAGGGAGAGCGGTAGTGGTCAGGCTCACATCACGACTACGAACGCTCCCCGAGGCGTTGCTCACCTCGACGGAGTAGGTGCCACCATGTTCTTGCAATACAACTGGGATTTCCAAACGCGCTCCGGTGGCCTCTGGGATTGCTATCTGATCTTTGTACCATTGGAACGTGTAAGGCTCTGTGCCTGCCAGCGTGCCTAGCCCAATGATGGTTCCTTCGCCTTCGACTACTTCGCGATCGAGAGGTTTGTCAGGCTCTTCAAAACTTGGCGGCACACTATCGTTTGCGGTCAGTGTGAGTCCGAAGGCCAACGAGTCCATCGAATCAGGAGCTTGGTGCAGTTCTACCATGAGGAGGTTCTCACCATTAATGAGCGATGCGGCGGGCAGACTGAACGTTTCCACCTGACCGGGGGGTTCTGCGCTAGCCAAAGCTTGGGTGCTGCCATCGATCTCACCTTCTGGCATCCGAATGCGGCGGACTTCATCGCCATTGAGATAGATGACAGCGCCATCGGAAATGTGTGCATCTGCAAGGAGCGCCACGCCTTCAGCGGCATGATCCCATTGAAAGGGCCACGTGCGGAAATAGTAGGTCGTTCGACCCGACGCCAGAGGAACACTCGCTTCCACGGGATAGACACCATCTTCGAAACCGTAACTGAAGAAACCATTGCCGCCTTGCCACGTGTCATCCTCCGGGACGAAATCGGGTAGCAACCAGTCCTGCTCAGGGTCGCCCACTTCTTGATAAATCCAGAGAGTGTCCTTCAAATCGGTTAGGATCTTTGTTCCTTGAAATACCTCAGGCTGGGTGACGAATGTGTAAGGGACACTCTCGATCGAATCGGCAAGAGCCCAATCTAAGGTCTGCGCGAGCACAGAAACCTCGACGTCGTCCCCACTGAAGAATGCGAGACCTTCCGCATCGAGTGCTGCGCGCGAGAGGCGCATTTCAAACTGAGTCGAACTCCCAGATGGAGAGACGCTCCAACCGAGATTTGATCCACTGCCTTCGTTGAATTGCCCATTCTTCTGCTGGTAGCTCGATCCGTTCTCCACAAAGAGCTCTGAACCCACGCCACCCCAGGCATGTCCGGTGCTACCATCGGCATCGGTATCCACGAGCACTTGGTGATGAAAGCCCGAGTAGCTGCTCGGCGAATGGAGTCTGACTCGAACGTAGAGATAATCGTGATCGTTCGCGATCGCCACGTCTTTGAAATCAAACTCACCGTCAGCGTCTGCCTCATCAACCTCAGAGACCGGCACGCCTAACCAATCCTCAAAACTCCCGTCGATATTGATCCGTTTGAATTGGCCGGCGAATAGACTTTGAGTGAGTGATAAGAAGATGCCGAGAACTGCCTGTAAGAGTGTTGAGCGATTCATTATTCGTGATGGTTCGGTGGTTTGTAACCGATTAGCGGGAACTAGGTTTGGCAGGCATGGCACCACCTCTAATGAGGTCGGCCAGGCTTTTGCTCACGTTTATCCCGCGTAATGCCAGAGTCGTCGTAATACTCTTCATTGCCTCAAATGCCTGCGCCTGTCGCGTTTCTCGAACACTGGGATACTTTTCGCGCGATTACAGCCGGTCGCAATCCTCGCTCAGCACTATTGTTTGTCGGCTCTACTTCCGGGTGCGTCAGGAACAGGAACACTCGTCCTCGGTCATGTTGCATTCCTATCCCGTCAAGCATGCGCTGATTATCTGCGTCTGTGAGCAGACGGTCGCGCAATTGGTAGCTAAGTT
>CALLLI010000113.1 GCA_938082635.1 uncultured Verrucomicrobiales bacterium | reverse complement strand
GCACCAGCGGCTTTTTTCTACTCGACTATCATGCGCACTACAGGATAATCGCCGCTCCGTGCTCTCACATTGTGTCTTCATGAATAGGACAGGCTAAGGGCTTCCGTTTCGTCCCACCAATCTTTACGAGAATAGAGAGATGGAGAAACTCCACCGTTGGAGGCTCCGACACATTAGACGCCAACGCCTCATCAGCCTCCGAAAGAAGGCCCAACTCGTAGTAGCCAAGAGCTTGTTGCATCACTTCCTTAAGGTCCACTATGTAAGGCGGCCGATTAACATGTGATCAATCACTTGGACAGGAGGGAACGACAGAGAACAATCGCCAAAATGTTCGAACAAAAGCAATCACCAATTCACTAGACCATGACATTCCTGTCGCTAAATCTCAAAACTACTGGGACCGAATCCGCCCCAAAGCCCGGCGCAGGGCGGCACGGGTAAGAGCAAACGTGGTAACGCGATCTCTTCTCGCAATATTCATTCCCACAATCCGCCCCTGCAGATCCACCACAGGCCCACCCATGCTCTCAGGCCCGAGCGGGCAATCATGCTGGAAAACTTGCTCAAACCCGGCTCGGCGCGGAGAAACAGGACCACTCATTCGAAGGTTGCGGTGTTCTCCTGCATTGGTCGTTTCATCACCGAGAGAAACTGCCTTTCGACGAATCTCGCCCTCTCGCTCAAATTCTAGCGCGACCCTATCGCCAGGCCTCAGAGCCCTTACCATGCGCTGCAGCGTGCGATAATTTCTTATCGGCCGCGCATTGATCACCAGAATGCGATCCCCTTTCCTGAGCTTCGCCTGGTCGGCCATTCCTCCTTCGATCACTTCCGCAATCAAGGCCCCAAGCTGCGGATCATCCGGTTCCATAATAATTCCAAGCATAGTCTGAGGCACCTCGATCCGCCGAGTAGATCCGCTGACAACCCCGACACGAAGGTCTCGCAAATCACGCAGCGAAGCAACCCAGGCGCCTTCCGGCGAAGGATTGTGCCACATTGGTAGGATTCGCTCCTCTATGCCTAGCACCTGCAACAACGCCACATCACTTTCGTCATCAAGACCAGCAAGCAACGCCGGCCGAGCCTCCTGCCCAGGCAGCACTAAACGCAAAGAGCCTGACTGCTCGATCGCACTCGCCTTGGTTAACCAATAGCCTGATCTATCGGCTGGCATCGCCAGGCTCAGTTGCCCTTTAGTGGCTCCTTGGACCACGCCAGTGTGAGCTTGTAAGACTCCTTTCGGTCCTGAGAATGCCCTTAATGTCGCTGCCCCGTTGAGCCGCTCCCCTGCCGTAAGAGATGACCCCGGCCGCCAGGCACAGTTGCTAAGTGAGAGCAGGCAGATCAGTACCCCCCCTCTCACCGCCGAAGTTAGCCGAGAAGTCTTCATGGCACCAACTGAGGCCACTCAGCGCGGAAAGTCGTTAGAGGCACATGAAAGTTCTGATCTGGCGCTCGCGAAATGCGGCTGTGGATCGCCACAACGCGCCCTCCCAAATCAAACAGAGGACCACCAGAATCACCTCCCACCAGTTTGCAATCAGACCGAACCGTATTCTTCGACTTGGAAATGACGCGGCCCAATCTCAAAATAGCCCCCCTATCTGGATCATAGCCACCTGGATGACCTAATGCTAAGCACCATGTTCCCACCTCAACGTCATCGGCCACAGGCCGCACTCTTGCAAACGGGTAGCGTCCCGCCTCGAGCTGAACCAAACCTGCATCGGCTCTGGCCAATTTCCCCATCGAGAGCCCCTTTACGAGACGACCGCTAGGAAGAACGATCACCAGAGAGCTGTCTTTCTTTCCACACACGTGGCCAGCGGTAAGAACCAAACCTGATCGCGACACAATCACCCCACTGCCCGAACCATCACCAATCACCACAACCGTCGCCCTCTTGACAACGGGAAGGATCTTCTGGACGCGCTTCTGAATCGCCAGAAGATCCTGCTCGCTCTGTGGAGTAGCCGTTGCTACCAGTGCCTGTGCGTCCAGCTGCCCGCCTGACACTGCCAGCAGGCAACTAGCAAGAAGGCAGAGTAGAACGCGCCGTGGCATCATGAGCGCAAGTCCGCGCAGACGACGTTACCCTCATTGTCCTTCACAAAGAGTCTTCCGTTGGAAAGAACAGGCTTGACCCAGCAACGCTTGCTCAACAACTGAGCTTCTGAAATCGGCTGGTAACCAGCACCGGACGCTTCGGCCACAACCAAGTTCCCCTTGTCACTGAGAGCCAGCAACCTGCCTCCGGCTAATGTCAGGGTCCCCATACCAAAGCCCCTCTGAGTCCACTTCGTCTCGCCGTCTTTGAGTGATACACAGATGAGCTGCCCCTTGGTGTCGCCACATACGGCGAAGACGTGGCCATTGTGAACAACACAACTGCTCATCTTCGTTTTGATATCCTCATTCTCCCAAAGCTTCTTCGGCTTACCACTGCCCAGATCGAACAATGCCACACGTCCGGTATTGTAGCCACTCGAAACAATAAGTTGATCGTTAGGCAAAGGCACGGGAGAAGAGGCATTCACCTCATAAGAGGTCTTCCAAGGCACCTCCCACAGTCGCTTCCCGGACTTCAAATCATGGGCCACTAAAGCAGTTCCCTTAAAGACGAGGACCGCTGGCTTTCCTTTGAGCATGATCGGAGTCGGCGTGGCATAGCCGGCATTCTCGTCACCGTTGCCCCACACCTTCTTCCCGCTCTTCTTATTCAATGCCAGGGTAGAATTTCCCTTTCCGCCATTGTCTAAGATCACGAGATCTCCAATGACCAGGGGAGACGATGCGTACTTCCACCTAGAGAGCTTACCCCCAAACTTCTCAATGAGATGCGTCTTCCAAACGACCTTGCCGTCCGCAAGCGAAAGACAATGGAGCTGTCCATCGTAGCTTAGGTTATAAACATGATCGCCATCGATCGTCGGCGTGGCAGCCGTTCCCCCATCGAACATCCGCTTGTCGAACTCGCAGTCGAAAGCTCGCTCCCATAGCACTTTCCCAGAATCTGCATCAAAACAGAAGACCGTTTCCTTATCGTCATCCGCACCTGAAGTGAGCACGCGATTTCCGCTTACAGTAAAACTCGCAGCACCGGTCCCAACCTTGGCTTTCCAGGCTACCTTAGGTCCATCATCGCCCCAATCCGTCTGCCAGTCTTTCTCAGCAGAAGCTCCAGTAAAATCTGGTCCCGTGAAATAGGGCCAGTCTTTGGCCATGAGTGACGAGACGAGGAGAGTCGAACTGAGCAAGAATATCCGGTTCATGCGCGGACTCTCATTCAGGTTTCGCGGCAGGGCAAGTCAACGACTCGCCCCTGAAACGTATTTATCGGCCAGCTCTGCCAAAACATCCCGTTGCCACTGCACCGTCGCGCACCGTTCAGCTTCTGACACACTAGCTAGACCTTCGCCGAAAACCCATTTTTTTAAAGAATCAGATAGCGTCCTGTTAGTCTTTTGTCAACGTAACCCGTTGGCTTTTAGAATATTACCACCAACAGAATCCGATCACTCTGCTCGGCAAGAACTGCTTTTTGAGGCGGAACTCTCGTCAGAACTCAAAAGTTTCGTTAACCAGTCCATCGAAATCACCTATCAATTCCCGGAGCTTATTTCTGAAGTTGCTCGCGATCTCGATATCCACGGCCTGAAGAAGAAGGCCATACGCGATGCGGATAGCCGCTACTTCGAGCAACTTTGCCCCAGCTTCGATGCGTTCGCGGATTTGCCAAAGACAGACGTTCGTTCTCTCCATTTGGAGCAAGGATGTCCGCGCATGCCGGCCATGGTTGTCCTGGTTGTCCTGGTTGTCCTGGTTGTCCTGGTTGTCCTGGTTGTCCTGGTTGTCCTGGTTGTCCTCTTACTCCGTGGATGGATTGGAGGTCCGAAGAGCTGCGACTTCCAGCTCGTTCTTAAGGAGTCTATAACACTGCATGGCTTCTTCGAAGTCCACTGCTGTCATGTGCCTGGTGCAAGCACGGTAGCGGACAATGTGA
>CALLLI010000112.1 GCA_938082635.1 uncultured Verrucomicrobiales bacterium | reverse complement strand
CAGTGTATCGGCGATAGCGATTTCGCATCTTTTCTAAGTATTCGTTTCGGGTAGACTGACTCATGGATTTGGCCATGCGCCATGGTGTCCTCTTTTATGAGGCAACGGGCCTCATTCCTGCCGATCTCACTTTTCGCCACGGTGTCCTCTTTTATGAGGCAACACGGCACAGAACAGGCGCCCGTTCTGTGCTTGGTATCCGGCTGATTCCAATAGACACTGCGGCGTGATGCCAGGTCTCATTCTGTTCCTTCTCATTGCGCTCACACTGCAATCTCCAGCACAAATTCGAGTGGGGGTTGGCAAACGCGTGGTGACTCCTGATCCTCTGTTGCCGATTTTTGGAGGGATAGGCCCCGGGCGGCCTGCGACGAAGAAGTTAGGCGACCTCTACGCGCGAGCCATGGTGATTGAACGTGGGGAAACGCGCGTGGCCTTTGTCGCTGTGGACTTCTTGGGCTTTCCCTCCGTGCTCGGCGACCGCGTACGCGCTCTTGTTTCTGACATTCCCGCGAATCACATCTTGATTGGCGCCAGTCACACGCACAGTGCGCCAGATTGCTATGGGTTTCCTGGTGAAGACGGTAAGTCCGGGTGTGATTTGGGATACATCGATCGCGTTTGCTTCCTCACTGCTCAAGCTCTGCAAGAGGCTGTCGACACCTTGGCTCCAGCCACCCTCAAGATTGGAACGAGCGAGGCAAAGGGAAGGATCGCATTCAACTGCTACGCAGACGAACTCTATGACCCACGTTGTAGCGTCATCCAGGCGCTAAGCCACAATGATCGAGTCATTGGCACCTTAGTGAACTACGCCATCCATCCAGAAGTCCTGGGTCCCAAGCAAGACGTCGTGAGTCCAGATCTGATCGGCCCCATGTGGGATCGCATTGAGGCGGAGACGAAGGGCATGGCCATGTTCATGAATGGCGCGCAAGGCGGCATGGTCACGGCTGATGTGCGAGGGCCAAACGGCGAGCACATCCAGACATGGGAAGAGTGTCAGCGGATCGGTGATTTGTTAGGACGTGAAGCCCTACGGATCGTGAACGAGGCTCCCATTCAGAAGGATCCGAAACTACATTGTCACACGCGTCGTGTTCGCTTTCCCATTGATTCGCCTCTGCTGCGCCAGGTGATTCAGGTGTCGCCACTGAAGCATGCCATCGCCGAGGACAGCAGCGTCACGACCCAGGTGAATCTGGTCGAACTAGGCACTGCCCGCATCCTCACCATCCCGGGTGAGGCTCTGCCAAACATCGGCTACTATCTGAAACGCAAACTGGGCGGGGAACACCAGTTCCTGTTTGGCCTGACCAATGATGCGTTCGGTTACATCCTGAGCGAAGTCGACTGGGCGAGCTTCAAGCGCTATGACTACATCACCCGCATTTCTCTCGGTGAGCAAACCGGAGAGATTCTCATGCGCAACGCCCGGGAGATGGTTGAGGATTTTCCAAACTAAGGAACCCACGCCAGGAGCCAGGAATCACCCGAGGAGGCGCACTTGCACCTCTTCGTCCGTAAGCCCGTGAATCCCCAGACGCTTGTGCCGTCCAGTCTCACCAGAAAGCAGCTCCACACAGGAGCGTCCTAGCCCAAGCTGTTTGGCCAAGAAACGAACAAGCGCCTTGTTCGCCTTCCCCTTCTCGGGAACAGCCTGAACACGGATCTTGTAAACGCCATCATCGTCACGTGACTCACACCGCGTCGCTGACGCATTGGGAATCACCCGAACAGCAATGTCGATCTTGTCTGTCATTGAGAAGCGAGCTTACTTTCCCTACGCTCATTCCACCAGCAAGACTCACGTCAACGGTCGACCATGACAAACTCTGCCCCTACCAAACCTCGCTTTGAATGGAGCAAGCTCGGCTTGCCCCTCGTCCTCTTTGGCTTTCTCAGCTACTTCCTGGTCTTCGCCAAGTTCCCACTCACACGCGACTTCCCGTGGGTGAACCTCCCCATCATGCTTATCGGCCTCTGGATGGCTTGGAAGTATCACTGGCGGAACCGCAAGGCTCGCTTGACGCGCACACGCATCTTCAGCTCGCTCCTTCTCACCGGAAGTGTCCTAATCGTGGCGCTCTTCTGCTTCTATGTCTTCTCTTTCTCCTATCAATTGCCCAAGGCCAGCGACGGACTCGCCCTAGAGCAACAGCCGAAAGCCTTCACGCTCAAAGATCATCAAGGCAAAGACATCAGTCTAACGGACTACCGAGGCAAGAATCTCATCATCTCCTTCTACCGAGGCTACTGGTGACCCTTCTGTCTATCAGAACTGCAAGGTTTGCAGTCAAACCAAACGGAATTCGACACCCGCAACACCGAGATCCTCGGCATCAGCGTCGACACTCGTGAAGACAGCGCCAAGATCGCGACCAAACTCGGCCTCACCTACCCCATCCTCTCAGATCCCGACTTCCAAGCCATCGACGCCTTCGGCGTCCGCCACAAAGAAGGCATGATGGGCAAAGACATCGCCCGCCCCGCCGTCTTCATCCTCAATCCGGAAGGCCGCGTCGCCTGGAGCAATCTCACCGACAACTGGCGCGTCCGCGTCACACCAGAGGTCTTGATCGAAGCGTTAGATTCATTGAATTGAGGGTTACTGCTGTCCAACATGTCCGCGCACGATTCTGGCAAAGGCTTCTTCATCGGCATCTTTAACAAAGGCGTGCAAGTCATCCCAATCACTCATCTCACCAAGACTATGGGAGCTGAGCGGAGAAATCGGACAAGAATCTTACGCCTTGGGGTCGAATCCCTCGTCAGGGGGAAGCTTTCTGCCATCGGCGGCCGTGGTGGCGAGAAAGTCGCAGCGTTCGTTCTCGACATGGCCGGCATGGCCTTTGACCCACTGCCAACGAACCGTGTGCTTGATGTCGAGAGCATCGAGGCGGAGCCAGAGGTCTTTGTTCTTCACGGGGTCTTTCTTGGCTGTCTTCCAGCCACGCTTCTTCCAGCCTACGATCCACTTGTCTTGGAAAGCTTGGACGACGTACTTGGAATCTGAGTAGACGGTGGCTTCGCAGGTTTCGAAGAGCGCCTCCAATCCGGCAATAGCAGCCATGAGCTCCATGCGATTGTTCGTCGTGCAGGCGTAGCCCTGGGACATCTCCTTGCGGTAATTGCCGAAGATCAAGACCGTTCCGTAACCTCCAGGGCCAGGGTTTCCTTTGGAAGATCCATCGGTGTAGATCTGGACATGTTTGGAACGTTTCTCTTCAGGCACGCCCTTCTGTAACCAGGCTAACCAGACGTTTCAAAAGGAGAGTGGCGAAATCTTTTAGTTGATGTTCATTCGCGCCTGCAACGCCTTGCCATGCCTGCGCCTATACCCAAACTGCCAATCCATGAGAAACGCGACGCCATCGCGGAGGCGATTCAACGTCATCAGGTCGTGGTCGTGTCTGGAGATACCGGTTCAGGCAAGACCACACAGTTGCCTCAGATGTGTCATGAAGCGCTGCATGGGACCGGACTGATTGGCTGTACCCAGCCACGACGCGTCGCGGCCGTGTCATTGGCCAAACGGGTGGCTGAGGAATGTCAGTGCAAACTGGGAGAACTCGTGGGTGTGCAGGTGCGCTTCCTTGACCAAACGAGCGAGACGACGCGCATCAAGTTCATGACGGACGGCATCCTCCTAGCAGAGACGCGAGGCGACCGCCAACTACGCAAGTATGACGCCATCATCGTAGACGAGGCTCATGAGCGCACCTTAAATATCGATTTCACGCTGGGCTATTTGCACAATTTGCTAGAGCGTCGACGTGATCTCAAGGTGATCATCAGTTCAGCGACACTGGATGTGGAGCGTTTCTCCAAATTCTTTCGGGATGCGCCGATCATCGAGATTGAAGGACGCACTTTTCCCGTGGAGGACACCTACCTGCCTGCGGAGAGCAGTCGAGAGGATCTGGCTTCTCATGTGACGCGAGGCGTCGAGTCTATTCGGGAAACAGATCGCCAGGGTGACATTCTCGTCTTTCTGCCGGGAGAGCGAGAGATTCAGGAAACGGCGGACTTGCTCTCGGGTCAGCAGTTTCCGAAGACACAAGTCCTTCCGCTTTATGCCAGACTAAGCCTGAAGGATCAGCAAGGCGTCTTCAAAACGATTCCAGGGCAGCAACGCATTGTTCTGGCGACAAACGTGGCAGAAACGTCCATCACGATTCCTGGCATTGTGTATGTCATTGATAGCGGGCTCGCACGGATCAATCGGTATGACGCACGCACACACATCCAGCGCCTCCTGACGGAGCGCATCTCGCAGGCGAGTGCGAGGCAACGACGTGGTCGTTGTGGCCGTGTCTCCAATGGTGTCTGCATCAGGCTCTACGACGAGGAAGATTTCGAACGTCGCACCGGCTTCACGGATCCGGAAATTCGGCGCACATCCCTAGCAGGAGTTATTCTGCAAATGAAGAGCCTGCGTCTCCCGCCGATCGAAGACTTTCCGTTCCTAGATCCGCCACAACGACGCCTCGTGTCCGAAGGCTACAAGCAGTTGCAAGAACTCGGAGCACTCGATGACGACAAACACTTGACTGACATTGGTCGAGAGATGGCTCGACTCCCTATCGATCCGTGTCTTTCTAGGATGCTTATCCACGCCCGAGATCATCACAACGTCATCTTCCCTTGGATGCTCGTGATCGTGTCTGGATTAGCGACGCAGGACCCGAAGGAGCGGCCACGAGAAAAACGCGAGCTTGCCGATGCTGCCCACAAAGTCTGGCAAGACCCCAAATCTGATTTCATGGCGCGTTTGCATCTCTGGCAGGCTATTTGTGAACACCTGGATGACCGGGGACAATCGCGAAAGAACCAACTCCGCCGTTTCTGTGGGAAGAGCTTCCTCAACTACCGACGTGTAATGGAATGGCTAGGCGTGGCACGAGAAATTGCGGGCCTCATGAAGGCTGGCAAGCTGCCCTACAACTCAAAGCCGCCTACAGAAGGTGACTATCTGCCCATCCATGAGAGTCTGCTCGCGGGTATCCCGCGTGGAGCAGCCGCCAAGGAAGACCGGCGCGATTTCAAAAGTGGGACGGGCCAGCAGTTCACGATCTTTCCGGCCTCGGGCCTTTCCAAAGCTAAGAAGCTTCCTGAATGGCTGCTTGGATTCGAACTCGTGGAGACTTCTCGCCTCTTTGCTAGACAGGTCGCAGCGATCGAACCTGAGTGGCTGGAGAAAGCGGTGCCCCATCTCTGCCGCTACAGCTATTCGCATCCTCAATGGGACTCCAAACAAGGCGCCGTCTATGCGAAAGAACATGTGAGTTGTGTGGGATTGCGCATCCTCGCTGATCGCCGGGTTCACTTGGCACGCATTCATCCGGTGGAAGCCCGCAAGACGTTTATTGCCGAAGCGCTGGTCACAGGCGATCTGCGAACACGTGGGAACTTTCGAGAGCGCAATGTAGACACCGTAGCGGCAGTCAAGACACGCGAGATACAGCTACGCAGACCGGAGTCATTGCTCTGCCAGTCAGCCATCCATGAATTCTTCGATGGGATCATTCCAGAACAGGTATGCACGAGCAAAGCCTTTGAGAAATGGCGCGAGGAAGCCGAGGCCGAGAACCCTGACATTCTTTGCTTCACCGAGGAAGCTATTAGCTATGCACAGATCCATCCCTTTGCCGAGAGTGACTATCCTGACGAAGTCATCCATGGCGAGTTCTCCTACCCCATCTATTACCAGCTTGAGCCAGGTGAACCGCAGGATGGGCTCACCTTTGGCTGCAGTCTCAGCTACTTGCGCGACCTACCGGATTGGTTAGGAGAATGGCTGGTGCCAGGTTTCCTCAAAGAGAAGGTGCACCTCTTACTCAAGAGCCTCCCCAAGCAGGAGCGTATCGCCTGCCAGCCACATGAGAAACGTGCTAAAGCCTTTGTCGCCTCGACGACACCCTCCGGCAATTTGTTAGACGCCCTCTCGCTCTATCTCACACGCGACCTCGGACGGATCATTGAGCCCACAAATTTCAATGCTGAGGATCTACCTCCACACTTAAAACCCGGCTACTGGGTCGGCGATGACAATGGCAAAGAAGTTGCCTCCGGACAGGATCTAGCCACCTTGCGCCAGCGGTTGGAGTCGAAGCTTGCCGAGTGGTTTGATGAACAAAGCTCTACGTGGGAGCAACGCGGCCTGAAACACTTTCCAAAGGAAGCGCTTCCGAGCGAAGTCACCATTCAACAGACGCCGGGGTATCCCGCATTGATCGATGAAGGCAAGACGGTTGGGGTTCGCTGTTTCCCTGACAAAGATTCCGCGCAGACAGCACATCGGTTAGGCCTCATAAGGCTAGTCGAGATGCGCCTAACGGATCAGGTCAATCATGTGCGCAAGCATTTCCCTCTCGACACTCTTTCGAAGGGCCTCCTACCTTTCCTAGGTCGAGCAGGGAAACACAACTTGGCGCATTTGGTCACGCTCACCATCGATACCGCACTCGGCGGCACCGAAACTAGCGCACCTAAGATTCGAGACACGGCAGCGTTCGATGAGCGAGTCATTCCGCTTCGTGGTGAACTTTTCGATCACGCTCAGGGAATCGCCAAAATCGTGAGCGCGGTCATTGAACACTATCAAACCGTCAGCCGGCAGGTCGAAGAACACCGAAGCGGCCTCTACGCCGAAAGCATCCTTGATATCGACCGCCAACTGGAAGACCTCTTCACACCCGGCTTCCTTCTGCGCGGCTGGGCGCCTCGCCTGAAGGAGTATCCCCGCTACTTCAAGGCGATAGGAGCACGCATGACGCGGATGTTGAGCGCCCCACCTAACAAAGACCTTCAAAAACTGGAACGTATCCTACCTTTCGAGTGCGCCTATCGAGAGCGCATAACGGACTGGGAAACGAAGCCACCGGAAACACCGATGCCGTTGCGGGCTTTTGGATGGCAGTTGCAGGAATTCCGAGTCGCCGTCTTCGCCCCCGAAGTCGGCACCGCGAGCAAGGTCTCAGAGAAGCGTTTGGATAAGGCCCTGAAAGAACTCGCTTGACTCCCCTCCTCATGTGCGAGAGCTGACATCATGGCGACGACGACTCCCATCATTGTAGAAGTTCCGTTAGGTGACCGTGCTTACCAAGCGCATGTCGGCCCGGGCTTGCTTGATCAGCTAGGTGAGAAGCTAGCGCCTCTTGGACTTCGTATGCGCTGTGTCGTCATCACGGATAGCACGGTAGGTCCTCTTTACGGTGAATGTGCGCTTGCGAGTCTTGAGGCTGCTGGCTACAAGGCCTCGCTCTTAACCGTGCCAGCAGGCGAAGCTTCCAAATCCATGGCTCAAGCCGAAACACTTTGTCGTCAGATGATCGAGCATGGCTGTGATCGCCACGCTTTCGTCGTCGCGTTAGGAGGCGGCGTCATTGGTGATCTCGCCGGGTTTGTCGCGGGCATCTTCTATCGAGGCGTACCGTATGTGCAGATTCCTACCACCATCGTTTCTCAAGTGGATAGCTCGGTCGGCGGCAAGACGGGGGTGAATGCACCGGAAGGCAAGAATCTCATCGGCGTCTTTCACCAGCCACGACTCGTCCTAGCAGACACCGAAGCGCTTCATAGTCTACCAGAGCGCGAGTTTCGTGAGGGCTTCGCTGAAGTGATCAAACACGCTGCGATCCGCGACGCGGAGATGGTCCCGATGATCGAAGCCGTGCTGAAAGATCGGAAGGCTAATTTGCCAGAGTTGATGGCGCGCAACATTGCGATCAAAGCTAAGGTCGTGGTCGAAGACGAACATGAAACTACCGGCACGCGCGCCCTACTCAACTTCGGCCACACTATTGGCCACGGCATCGAAGCAGCCGCCGGCTACGGGCAGCTACTTCATGGAGAGGCCATTAGCTTAGGCCTCATTGCGGCCGCGCAGCTTTCCTGTGACCATAGTGGCCTTAGTGAAACCGCCAGTGGCGCGATCAGCTCACTACTAGAAGCCTTTCATCTTCCAACGACACTTCCCGAGACCATCACGGATGAAACCATTCTCGGCTACCTCGCCCGCGATAAGAAGTTCGAGGAAGGGCAAATTCGCTTCGTCTTGCTGCGTGACCTGGGAGACGCGTTCGTTTCCGACTCCGTCTCAATGGACGCCATCAAGGCAAGCATCACGGCGTTGCGAGGTTAGTCACGGCTTCCGAGCCAACCAATCCGTCCGACCATACTTCGCCTCAACCAGATCAGCGATTTCATCTGAAGAAGCTGCAGGCATCGTTGTCTGCTCGGTCCCGAGCGCCTCGGCCAAGGCCGTTTCCAACTCCGTCGGAATGTCGTAAGGCAAGCGGATCGATCCCTGGATCAGCAATCCATTCCGAGTTCGGCGTTGAGCAGCACCGGCGACTTTCTCATCTGTCTCACCAAGCAAGACGTCCCCGGCAACCGGATTCTGGAAACAAGCCAGTCCCTTAGTATCAGACGCTTCCTCCCTCGAGGCCATTCGTGCTGCTACGCCGACGGCCTGAAGCGAGCGAGCGATGCCTTCATGGATGGCAAGGTAACTTTCACTCGCTGGCAACTTGAAAAAGGCGCAGGTGGCAGGAACCGCTAAGGCATAAGTGAATTCGCAGGCGTCACCGTGGAGAACGGCTCCACCGCCAGTCCATCGCCTAGTGAGCGCCTGATCTGGAAACGATGCCTCGATCGTGGAAAGACTCTGGAAGTAACCAAACGTCACTGTGTTTCCAGCCCAACGGTAGCTGCGAAAGACTGGTCGATGCGTGTCAGCGGCAGCCACGAGAAGCAATTCATCCTGAGCCATGTGCTCTAGTCCAGCAGCCAAGGAGCACGAAGGCATCACATCCAACGATTCAAAGAGCCCCATCATCCTAAGACTGACGGCTCCGGAGATAGCCGGTCAAGGACTGTAGTAGAGCTTAAAATAATCACCCATAAAATTTAGCTTGATAATTATGGATTTAGTAACAAATATTACCCTATGAACAGAGAGTTCGCTTCTCTCTGTTCCGTCTCGTGTTGAGGGGATTGGGCGGCCGCCGCTTAAGGGGTTGAGGTTCTCATGCCGGCACCGCCTCAAACTTCCCTCGCGACCAACGAAAGAAGCGGGTCCACCGCCTAACTACTTAGGAGTTCTTAAAGATCATATCCGGCAATCCCTGTGTACACGATTTATGCCGGTAATTTACGATTTTTATCTTCGCAAATTTGCTACTGTTGTGCGAACATAACTACTTCTATGGAGACAAGCTGGGATTCAAAGTGAGTCTTTAATCTATGGAGATTTATTAAAAATATCAAAAGCAAAGATTTCATTGGATCTTATCTATAAATTCTGCTTAAATTTTCACATAAGCTCTTCTGCTTATTAAGAATTCCTCCTAAATAAGTTGTTCTAAACATTATGGCCAAGATCGTAATTATCGATGATGAAGCTGCGGTACTCAAGATGATGTCGCAGCTATGCGAACGTCTCGGGCACGAGACCTACGCATTCCAGACCGGCACCGAGGGCATGTCCTTCATCAGAAGGAATACTCCTGAGATCCTAATCGTCGATCTAAAGATCGGTGACATGGACGGTCTCGACATCATCCAGCAGTGCCACATCCAGTTTCCCAACATGGCCATCATCATGGTCACTGGCTACGGCAGCGTGAAGATCGCTGTGGATGCCATGAAGTATGGTGCCTTTGATTATCTCTCGAAGCCATTCGAACTCGATGACTTGCAGCGCATCATCAGCCGCGCCGTAACTAAAGGATCAACAGAGGAGGGCCAGAAAGAAGATCCCTTCATGCGGTCCAACGTCGCCAGCTACGGTGAACGTTCAAAGGTCGTTGGCAGCAGCTCGCCTATTAGAGAGATCATGGCTGTGGTCAAGAAAGTCGCCGATAACGACAGCCCCGTGCTGCTCGAAGGTGAATTCGGATCTGGCAAGCAGATGGTCGCTAGAGCACTTCACAACCAAAGCCGACGCAATAGCGCGCCGTTCAAGGTTCTCCATTGCAGCGCCCTCCCGGAAGAACTCCTGGAAATGGAACTATTTGGTGGAGCAGCTCACGCAGGTGAGACGATCTTCATGCGAGCCCAAGGTGGCACGGTGGTGCTAGAAGAAATCAACGTTCTTCCCAAGCGCCTGCAAAGCCAACTCGACGCCTTCCTCGAAGATATCAACAACCGCCGAGTGCAGGGTTCCCTCCCCGCCAATCTCGATTTCCGCTTCGTCGCCACGACGACGAAGCCGCTGGAGAAAGAAGTGGCTGAAGGCAAATTCCGCGAAGATCTCTTCTACCGCATCTCTATCATTCCTCTCATGATGCCGCCTCTGCGCAGCCGGAAGGAAGACATCGATGCTCTGGCCGATCATTTCCTGAAGAACTACGCCAAGATCTCTCAGACCAAGGTCAAGAGCGTGGATAAATACGCGCTCCAGCTGCTGACCAATTACGCCTGGCCCGGTAACGTTGGCGAGCTACAGAATGCGATCGAGCGTGCCTGCACCTTTGCCGAGGATGATCGCATCCGCCCTGTCGACCTCCCGCCCAAAATCACTCAGAAGATCGAGATCACGGACGAGGAAAATCAGAAGCTGAAGCACCAGCTTCCGATTGGCAGTAAACTTTCTGACTACATCAAGAAGCAGGAGAAGATCTTCATCCAAGAGACCCTCAAATACAACGAGGGCTCCCGCGAGAAGACAGCAAGCATGCTCGGTGTGAGCATCGCGACGCTCTATCGCAAGATGGGCCTCAAGCTCGAGCGTGACAAGATGCTCACTTCTTAAAGCTCTATTTCCACCTTCCAGATCCTTTAGATCGCGCAGAGCGAGTGCTACGGCACTCGCTTCTTCGTATCCGCCCATCGACAACAAAACGAGTTGCCATGCTCATGTGGATTGCCCAAGTTCACCCTATGCCCGGCCCTGCGTGCCTTCTCCCTTGTCGCCTCCGCTTCCTCGCGCTCTGCCTCCTGCTGCCCGTCTTCCTAGCACACTGCAGCTCCTTCAAGCCGCAAAGCCGCAAAGCTAGCAACGACGCGGCCGCCGTCAAAGAAGCGCCTGACGACAAGAAAGACGAAACGACTTCTGACGACAATAAAGACGAGTCGCCTTCCGAAGAAGAAGCCTCAAAGAAAGATGAGGAAGAACCAAAGGTCTCCGAGAACCAACGGATCATCGCGGTCGACCAGACACCATTCTTCAGATGGCTACGGAGTGGACTCCGCAGCAACGCCAAACCCTCGCGCTATCTAAAGATGGGCGAACTCGTGGAACTCCTCAAAGAGCACGACGAAGAGAAATTCTCACAGATCCGACTGGCAAATCGCAAGAAAGGCTGGGTTCCGTCACGCCTACTGAAAGAACCCACCGAATCCGCGCCACCCAAGGTTCCTGGCACAAGCGCCACCCAAGATCCAACTGAACAAACAGCGATTTCTGAGATTGATACTGACACTCTCACACCAGCAAACCCTGCTCAGTTGCCCACGGATCCTGGCGAAGTACAGCCTTCCCTAAACAGCGATGAGCTTGGAGAACCAAGCTTCCCCGGCTTTACTATCATTCAACCAAAGCGCCAGCCGAAAGAGAAGCAGACCAAGCCGACTACCGCGAAGCCCACAACTTCCGGCATCGAGGTGCCACCCCCATCAAAGCCAGAAATTCCACCATCTAACTAGCCCTATGCTTAAAGGAATCTCTCCTCTCATCAGCCCGGATTTACTCGCTACACTTTGTCGCATGGGACACGGCGATGAAATCGTCCTGGCAGATGCTCATTTTCCAGGGCATTCGATCCATCCGGCAGCACTTCGAGCTGACGGCGTCTCTATACTTCCGCTGCTTGACGCTATCCTCCCACTCTTTGCGCTCGACACCTATGATGAAGCGCCAGCGCTCATGATGGAAACCGTCCCCGGTGACACGGCCGATCCCAATGTCGCAGCCAACTATCAAGAAGCGTTAAAGAAGCTCGCTCCGAAAGCCCCTCCAATCCGAAAGCTCGAGCGATTCGCCTTCTACGAACGCGCAAAGCAAGCCTATGCTATCATCGTCACTGGAGATACTGCGAATTACGCTAACATCATTTTAAAAAAAGGCGTGACCATCTAGGCAGGACGTGACACCATGTCATCAGGATGATCCTGGAAATACCGACTCCAATACGAAACGTCGCTCAACCTCTATGGCTCGTCCTGCTCGTCCTGCTCACACTGAGAACAAACGTCCAAGGCCAAGCTTCACCGGAAGTCTGGACCAACATCGATGGCCGCGAAATGACGGCCACTTTGCTCCAAGCTACGGATACCCATGCGGAATTTCGCCTGCAGAATGGCAAACGCGCCCGCCTCAAACTTGATCAACTCATTGAAGAAGATCGAAGCCGCGCGCAGAACTTTCTCAGCAGAGTCGCCTTCTGGAAGAGCATCCCTACGAACGCCCGATGGCCAGCAAGGGTTACCATCAACTGGATGGAGTCCAAAGTCGAAGTCATACAAGATGGCACTCACGGAAAGCACGTCTATCGCACACCTCATTTCGAATTCGTTGCAGACGCCAAATTGGCACCGAACTTGGTCAAAGACTTTTCGAGAATCTTTGAAGTCACCCATGCGGCTCTTGAGCAAAACCCGTTAGGCCTTCGCCTGAAGAAGCCAAAGAGCGGCTACTTCCGAGTCCGGCTCTTCCAGTCCATGCAGCGCTACGCCAATGCTGGTGGCCTACCGATGGCAGCTGGCCTCTACGTTCCTCGAACGAAAGAGGTCTTGGTTCCATTTCGGTCACTCGGCCTAAGACAAGCCAATCTAGCCTGGGTACGCGAAGGAAAACTCTACGATCCTAGCACACTCCTACACGAAGTAACCCACCAGCTGCTCGACCATTGGTTAGATTACTCCCCCATATGGTTCATCGAAGGCATCGCCGAAGTGATAGGTGCCGCTCGCTATGACAGTGGCCAACTCTTCTTCGATCGTCTCGAGGAAGGCATCAAGGGCGGCATCCTGGGAAGAAAGAGTGATCGACATAGAGAAAGCAGCTACGTCAAATCACTCGGCCCTTCCGGATTCCGATTCCCGATCGCCCCCGCAAAGCTCACCCAAGCGACCCAAGCTCAGTTCATGGGCTATCCACCGGCCAAACCGCTGGAGCAGCGTGAGATTGTTCACAACTATCAGTGTGCCACTCTTCTGGTCCACTTCGCGATGAATGATGGCAAGACCGGGCGGAAACACTTCCGGGACTACCTAGAAACTCATCGCCAAGCAGCATCAATGGCCAAACTAGACGAAATCGAGTTTCCCGATGACCTAAAGAAGAAACCCAAGAAAGAGGCGGAAACACTTGTTGAAGCTATTTATAAGAAGCGTCACGAGAAACAGAGAGAAGCCGCAGAGAAGGCTTACCCCAAACTCACTCGAGGCCGGTCTACGGAGGCTTACTTCGAATCTCTAACAACGTTTTACGAGCCCTTTGGAATCATTCCAACGAAGGGTGACTAGTTTGAGTGCTACCGAGTATGTGACAAGGCCCGAATCCTGGCCGATAGGACTTCACATAAGCCATGTCGAATCCCTTCAAACAGCTCGGTGTCCCCTCAGATCTCGTCAAAGGACTGGAGCCTCTCGGCATTCACAAGCCCACGTCGATTCAGGCAGACGTCATTCCTTTTCTACTCGAAGATGGCGGAGACCTCATCGGGCAAGCCCAGACCGGCACCGGTAAAACGGCAGCCTTTGGCTTACCGCTTCTGACACGAGTCAATCCAAAGTCAGACGCGATACAGGGGGTGATCATTGCGCCGACGAGAGAGCTGGCGAAGCAAATAGGTAAAGCGCTCTTCAAATTCACCAAATTTTCCGAGAAGATTTTTGTCGAAGTGCTAGCTGGAGGAGATTCCATGGATCGGCAGGCAGCCGCCCTGCGTCGCCCCACCCAGATCATTGTCGCTACACCCGGAAGATTGTTAGACTTGATCAAACGGAAAGCGCTGCAGTTAGATGCGGTGAAGCATCTGGTCCTTGACGAAGCCGATGAGATGCTGAGCATGGGCTTCCGCAAAGAACTCTCTCAAATCATCGAACTCACGAGCGACCGTAAGAGCACCTGGCTCTTCTCGGCGACCTTTCCTGAAGCAGTCGACCACCTGATCAAAGGGTGCATGGGACCTGACCCGCGCATCGTGAAAGTGGATCGCGTGAATGTGGTGAACCGCGCAATCAAGCACCTCTATGTCCAATGCGCCCGGCCTGACAAGACGGCTTGGATCGTCGACTTTCTCGAACGACGCCCAAATGAACGCGGACTCATCTTCTGTCGGACGAAGGCAGGAGCCATCGGACTGGGGAGGCAACTAGAGGAACTTGGTTACCCAGTCGATGTCTTGCAGGGAGATCTTTCCCAGAAAGATCGCGATAAGATCATGCGCGCGTTTAGAAAAGCCCGGATTCAGTGCCTAATCGCGACGGATGTGATGGCGCGCGGGATTCACGTGGATGACTTGGCCTTCGTCCTTCACCATCAGCTGCCTGATCAGACAGATTACTACACCCATCGGAGCGGTCGAACCGCCCGAGCCGGAAAGACAGGACTCTCTGTTGCACTCGTTGATCCGAGAGAACGCAGTCATCTTTCCCAGATAGAGAAATCGCTCGGAATTTCATTCACCGAGACCCGTTAGACGCTAGGCGTTTACCACGGATCTCTATAGCCTGCCCATTCTTCGGGCTGAGCCGTTCCTCTGCGAATCATCGCAGGATTGAGCCGTACTGCCTCATTGAGGTAGAGCATTTCAGTATATTCGGCAAATTCCCTCAATTCCCTCAATTCGCTGTATTCATGCCGCACATTTTGATCTTCGCACTCTTAATACGCTTCCTGTAAACGACTTACAATACATACTGTTGGATTTGAATTGTAACTAATCGATTCACTGATCCCATTTTTGAGGAATTTAGCCCGAACAGAACTAATATCCATAAACCTCAGTAGACTGAGGGCTGTAATTATGGTTAATATTAAAAATCAAAATGAAATCTTAAATTCCACTGACTGTTAATGAATCCTATTTGCCCCCCAAGGCTTCAGGTCAGGTCGACGCCTTTGCTCTCAGGGAAGTGTCATGATCCTTGCGCTAAGCCTCTTGATTGGCTCTGGGTTCGCTGACACTACGATCTTCTCAGCTGACTTTGAGGACGCATTAGACCAGAACATTTGAACCACCAACCCAAATTCAAACGATACCGCAACAACCGACCTGTGGATCACGGGCATCCAGCCACCTTATGCTTTGGATATTACCCAAGTCCAGCTAGCTCCATTTGCCGGATCTAATCTTGTCACAGGAACTGACCCCAACAACGCAAATGCAGACGGCGATGTCGATACCGGCGATACGACAGCTCGATTGCCTTTGCCGTGCCTGCCAGCGTCGATCTGGTTGAAGCCAACTTTGTCTACTACTTTAG
>CALLLI010000111.1 GCA_938082635.1 uncultured Verrucomicrobiales bacterium | reverse complement strand
GCTTACGATCTTCTTCGGTAAGAAAGAATCGTGTCTGTGTCATGCCGAGAGGTGTGAAGATCTCTTTCTTCAAGAAGTCAGCGAACGGCATCCCTGATAGCACTTCCACCGCGCGCCCAAGGACTGCGGTGCTCATGCCGTAGGTGTAGCCCTCCCCTGGCTGATGTTTCAGCGGCTGACTAACTAACAACGTCATCACTTCGTCCAAGTCCTTCAACTCCATGATTTTCTTCCAGGTCCCTTGTTGATCGAACGAGCCATCATAGCCATCGATCCCGGCTGTATGACACAGCAGATCACGATAAGTGATTTCTCGCTTCAAAGGCTCGGTGTCCCCTTTTCCACTACGAACTCGGAAACGCGACAGCTTGGGTAAGACCCGATGCACCGAATCGTCGAGGGCGAAAGCTCCGCGCTCATGCAAGAGCATCGCGCCGACTGACGTCACTGGTTTCGTCATGGACCAGATCGGAAAAAGAGTCTCTTCCGTGATCGGCCGATCTCCCTTTACTGTTGATCGCTCCGAGTGGCGATAGACAACTTTCCCGCGATGCCCCACGATGATCTCGTTGGACAAACAAACACCTTGCCTAGCTAAATCGTGCTGCATCTTGAAGACTTCCGCTTTCAAACGTCGGTGGAATGGATGGCCAAGACTGGGCCCATCTCCAAAGAGTGAAATCTGAGCAGCCACAAACAAGACGCACACGCGGATCATCATCATTTCAGTTAGCAATGAAGCCAGCTGCGCAGGCAACTCAAAAGCCGCGCCAACAAACTCGTTTCAATCCCACTTACGTGGATTCATGGCCGCCACTTCTCTAAAAAGTGCCGCGGAAATACCAATGCTATTAGATAGACTAATAAATTGATCACATAATTAGCTGTACTAAAAATTCTGTGCATCCGTAAAAGCGCACGAGTGCGCAACCACTACCCCTCCTATGAAGCACCCCTTCAAAGTCGTCGTTCTTGGTCTACACCACGATCATGTATGGTCTCATCTCCAAGACATTCGAAGATCGCCAGCGGCAGAACTCGTCGGGGTAGCAGACCCGAATGTCCCCCTGCTCAACCAAGCCCGAGAGCGCTTCAGTTGCCCCACTTATGCAGATTATGATGAACTGTTAGAAACGACCGAAGCCGACATCGCCTATATCTTCACAAACAATCGCGTCGGCGCTTACCTCGCCGTGTCCGCAGCCAATCGCGACCTCCACGTCATGATCGAGAAACCGATGGGAGCAGACCTCGATGGAGCCAAGGAAGCCGACCGTGTGGCCCGCTCAAAAGGTGTCCAGCTCATGGTCAATTGGCCCATTGCCTGGGTTCCAGCCATCAATCAGGCCATCACCATGGCAACCGAAGGCGAGATCGGCCGCATCTGGCAAGTCAATTACCGCGCTGCTCATGCCGGACCGCAAGAACTAGGCTGCAGCAAGCATTTCTGTGAATGGCTCTTCGATGAACGGCTCAATGGCGGCGGTGCCCTCGTGGACTACGCCTGCTATGGCTGCGCCTTAGCTCGCACCCTACTCGGCATGCCGCGTAGCGTCCACGCGGTCTCAGGCAACTTGGTAAAGGAGACGCTTCCCGTCGAAGACAACGCTATCGTTCTGTTAGATTACCCCAAGGCATCTGCTCTCGCTGAAGCATCCTGGTCTCAACAAGGCAACCTCACTTCCTACGTCGTTTCCATCTACGGCGAGAAAGGCACGCTCATTGCTGACGGCAACGGCGAGAGCACGCTTCACCTAGCGACTCAAGAAGAGCCCGAAGGACGCCAGCTCGAGATTCACCCTCTCGCCACGAATATGCGGCATGCCACGAGCCACTTCACTTCAGCACTGGCAAATAACACGCCACTGTTCCCGCTTGTTTCTGCCGAGATCGGTCTCGACACCCAAGCCATTCTCAGCGCAGCAAAGAAAGCCGCGACACAGCAAGGAACTCCAGTTGAAGGGCCTTAAGTTCGACGCCGTTAGACCGCGAGGTCCCAGTTACTGAAACGGATCGGCAAGAGCCTTCGAATCCGACTTCACATCCATCCCTTTAAGGAACTTAAAGAGATCGCTATCCGTCGACAGGATGACCGTCGTGTCACTGCCTAACACTTTCGGATACGTTTCCATCGTCTTGATAAATTCGTAAAACTCTGCTGCCTCTGTGCTCTGGTTGTAAGCCTTCGCATAGATCTCAGTCGCCTTTGCATCAGCTTCACCACGGATCGTTTGAATCGTCTTGTAAGCTTCGGATTCGATCGTCTTGAGCTCGAGTTCCTTATCACCGAGGATGCGTGCCGCGCCAGCAGCCCCTTCAGATCGGAAAAGCTCTGCAATCTGTTCGCGCTCACTGATCATCCGCGCATAGATCTGCTTACGCACCTTTATGTTGTAATTGATCCTCTTGAAACGAATATCCAACAACTCGATCCCGAACTCAGCTAGTTTGCCTTTCGCATTCGCCTGAATCGCCTGCTCGATCACGGTCCGACCTTTCTCAATCGGCTCCAGCTCATTGACACGCTCGACATCGCTCCCCTCAGGCAGTTCCTCTATGACCTCTCCAGAGGCCACCTCACGATCCTTCGTCGCCCGGATCATCTCGATCAAGTTGTGCGTGGCGACGGCATTCCGTGTTTCACTGCCGAGGATATCATCAAGCCGAGACTGAGCGCTCCGCTCATCACGCAGGCTCCGGAAGAACTGCAGCGAATCACTGATCCGCCAGCGAGCGAAGGTGTCGACCATGATGTAGAGCTTGTCCTTGGTCGGCATCTCATTTGGCTGACCGTCCCATTCTAACACACGCTTCTCAAAGCGATTGACGTCTTGAATGAAGGGGATTTTAAACTTCAATCCAGCTTCCGTAATCGGCTCGCCCTTGGGCTTTCCAAATTGCGTGACGATAACCTGTTCCGTTTCGTGAACCGTGTAGAAGGATCCTGATACCACCATCAGAATGGCGATCACGATAACGGCGAAGAGTGACAGTGCTGCTTGCTTCATGATAAATAAATAAGTTCGATTTCGTGGGCCGCCGCTACTTCTTGCTCCCTGACAGCTGCAGCAAAGGCAACACTTGCTGAGCGTTCTCATCCATGATGATCTTGTCTCCCATCATTGGGATGACTTCGCCGAGAGTCTCCAGATAGAGACGTCGTTTCGTCACCTCTGGGGCCTTGCTATATTCTGTAAACACTGCGTTGAAACGGTTGGCATCACCTTCAGCTTCGTTCACGCGCTGCTGAGCATAACCCTTCGCCTGACTGATGTCCTGATCCGCCAATCCACTGGCCTTTGGCACGACGGTATTATATTCCTTCTTGGCCACGTTGATCAGCTGCTCGCGCTGCTGCTTGGCTTCGTTCACCGCATTGAAGGAAGACTGCACCTCTTCAGGAGGGTTTACATTCTTCAGCTGGACCTGATTGATTTGTAGACCGAGTTGATACTTGGTCATCAGTGCCTGCATCTTCAACGTCGCCTCATCCTCAATCGCCTTGCGCCCCACCGTGAGCACTTCGTCCACCGTCCGATCCCCGACCACTTCTCGCATCACCGACTCTGAAACGTCTCGCAAGGTATCCTCCGGCGCGCGCGCACGAAAGAGATAGTCCGCCGGGCTATCGATCCGATACTGAATGATCCATTCGACGGTGGCTTCGTTACTATCTCCCGTAATCATGCTCTTCTCTTCATTCTGCAGCATTTGCAGTTCGCGTCTGGAGTAATCCCACTTACTACCCGTTCCAAGAGACTGGGTTAGATTCGTCGCGCCACGCGTTCCAAAGCCAAACTCCTGCTTCAGCTGGCGGAGCACCGGTACGATCTCCACCTTGTCTATTCCAAACGGCAATTTAAAATGAAGCCCAGGCTGAAGAGGGTCTGGTTTCATCTTGCCTACACGAGTGATGATACCCACGGATTCCGTCGGCACGGTGTAGAAGGCCGTCGACAGACTCGCTACCAACGCGAAGCCAAGAATCGCGAGAAGGATGATCTTAGGGTTCACAGTCTCCATGTTCGGAGCCTAGAAGGCACTCCGCCTGAGCGCGAATACAATTATCAACTTAGATTCCTCTCACCCGCCTATGATGGAGATGAAGGTTGCCATGGGGCATAGGGCTTGCTACCAAACCCTAGTTTGCACCCTGTTCTCATGAATCGTCGCTTCTTTCTCCTCTTTACGACCCTCTTTCTCGTCATCTCTCAAGGCGATATCGCCTTCGGCCAGGAACCTGCACCAATTGCGGAGCCACCAGCAGAGATGCCGGTCGATGAACGAATCAATGAACTGATGGCCGGCCCAACCAAGGCCATCACGGACGTCATCTTCTACGCTGTCCCTGTTGCCGGTGTCCCAATTCCCCTCGTCCTCGTCTGGCTCGCGTTTGCCGCCATCTTCTTCACTTTCTACTTTAAGTTCGTCAATTTGAGCTCCTTCGGACTCGCTGTGCGGACAATCAAAGGACGCTACTCGAAACCGAGTGATCCTGGAGAAATCACCCATTTCCAAGCACTCACTGCAGCGCTCTCCGGTACCGTCGGTCTGGGAAACATCGCTGGCGTCGCGATCGCGATCCAGCTAGGTGGTCCAGGTGCCACCTTCTGGATGATCCTGATGGGCTTATTCGGAATGACTTCCAAGTTTGTTGAGTGCACGTTAGGGGTGAAATACCGTGATATTGATGCGAGCGGAAAAGTACATGGCGGCCCCATGCGCTACCTTTCAAAAGGACTGAAAGAACGCGGCAAAGGCCAGTTAGGTATGGTCCTGGCCATGTTCTTTGCTGTCATGTGCATTGGCGGCTCTTTCGGTGGTGGGAACATCTTCCAGATCAACTTTGCAACCACACAATTCATCGCAGCATTTGGTGGTGGCGAAGGCTCGTTCTTTGACGAACAGCGTTGGGTCTTCGGCCTAATCATCGCTTTAGTCGTAGGCGGTGTGATCATTGGCGGTATCAAAAGTATCGGAAAAGTGACCGCCACTTTGGTGCCCTTCATGTGCGGCATCTACATCCTCGCAATCCTTGTCGTCCTCGCCATGAATTTGGGCAAACTGCCTGGTGCCTTCGGTAGCATTATCTCTGGAGCCTTCAACCCCGGCGCTGTCGGCGGTGGACTCATCGGGTGCATGTTGTTAGGAATCAAACGTGCCGCCTTCTCCAATGAAGCGGGTATCGGCTCAGCCGCCATCGCACACTCTGCAGTGAAGACGTCCAAGCCAGCGAGTGAGGGTCTCGTTGCTCTGCTAGAACCATTCGTGGACACCGTCATCGTCTGCACAATGACCGCCTTGGCTATCATCGTCACGGGCGTCTATGAAAATCCCGACCTTAAAGGTGTCGCCATGACGTCAGCAGCCTTCGAATCGGCAATGCCCTGGTTTAAGATGGTTCTGGCGCTTGCCGTCATCCTGTTCGCATTCTCCACCATGATCTCATGGTCCTACTACGGCATGCAGGCATGGGCCTTCCTCTTCGGGGATTCCAAATTCATGGACCTCGCTTACAAGTTCATCTTCTGCGTCTTCATCATCATCGGCTCCTCGATGAGCCTCAGCAATGTCGTCGACTTTTCAGATGCCATGATCTTCGCCATGGCGATTCCCAACATCATCGGCCTCTATTTACTCCTTCCCATCGTAAGGCGAGAACTCGACGACTACCGAGCACACGTGGCCAAGATCGATTCCAAATCTTAGATGGCGCGAAGTTATACGATCAAAGGGGCTGCCAAGTCCGAGGGAGCCCCTGGTGGGATCGACTATGCCTCTCTGCTCAATGAACAGCAGCTAGAGGCCGTGACCGCGGAGCCAGGAGCCGCCCTGGTCATCGCTGGAGCGGGAAGCGGCAAGACACGCACCCTGACCTATCGCGTCGCTTACCTGTTAGAGAAGGGCTACAAACCTTACAACATTCTTCTACTAACATTCACCAATAAAGCAGCAGGAGAAATGCTCACGCGTGTGGGACAACTCGTCCCCCAAGACATGCACGGCATCTGGGGTGGCACCTTCCACGCCATCGGCAACCGTATCCTTCGCAAGTATGGCGAATTGCTAGGCTACACGCCTGGCTTCTCTATCATGGATCGAGAAGACCAGTCCAGCTTGATCACCCAGGTGCGCAAAGAGTCCGGTCTAGGCAAAGATGGCAAGAAGCAGGACAAACGCTTCCCGCGCTCGAGCGTTCTAGCAGACATCTACAGCATCACGCAGAATCTGGATTGCGATATCGACGACATCCTCCACGAGCGCTATCTCCAGCTCGAAGAGTACTTCCGGGACATCAAGACCATCGTCCGCGGCTATACCAAGAAGAAACTCGATAGCAATGCCGTGGATTTCGATGACCTCCTCTGCCAGCCCCTGAAACTCCTCGAGGCCCATCAGGAAGTCCGCGAACACTATCAAGACAAGTTCCAAGCCGTGCTGGTGGACGAGTATCAAGACACCAATCCGATCCAGTCTCGGATGATCGACCTCTTTGCCGGGAAACACCGCCATCTCATGGTCGTGGGAGACGATGCGCAATCCATCTACTCGTGGCGGGGAGCCGATTTCCGAAACATCATGGGGTTTGATAAGCGCTACCCCGGCGCCAAATTCTACAAGATCGAGACGAACTATCGCAGCGTCCCGGAAGTCCTGACATTGGCCAATGAATCGATCAGCGCGAACGTACATCAGTTCGAGAAGACACTCGTTCCCGCCCGTGAATCAAAGGACTTTCTCCCCGCTGTCATTCAAGTCCAAGATCCGAACCAGCAAGCCTGCTTCATCGGTCAACGCATTGAGGAAATCGTAGACGAGCTAGGCCTCGCCTACAGCGACATCGCCATTCTCTATCGCGCGCATTTCCATTCCATGGAGGTGCAAATGGACCTCACACAGCGAGGCACGCCATTCATGCTCACGAGCGGACCTCGTTTCTTTGAACAGGCCCACGTGAAAGATGTGAGTGCCTTCATGCGCTTCATTTCGAATCGCCGCGATGAAGTCGCCTTCAAGCGCATGCTGAAGTTAGTCGAAGGCATCGGCGATGTCTCGGCAGACAAACTCTGGCGAAGCTGGTTAGGCTGCGAAGCCTCTTCGAATCAGCGACCACTGCCAGAGAGCTTCTCAAAACTCTTGTTAGGCTTCAAAGTGCCACCACGTTCCGAGACCGCTTGGAAGCAACTCGCCTACACGCTGGACGAGCTGATCGATCCAGACGAACTGGAACCCGTCGCGCCCGTGCACATGATCACCTCCATCGTGGATGGAGTGTATGACGACTTCGCCAAAGTCGCCTTTCCGAACTACGAGCAGCGCATGCAGGACATCGAGCAGGTCAAGCGCTACAGCGAGCAATACGAGACTCTCGACGAATTCCTCACCAAGCTTTCCCTCGAAACCAATGCCGAGCGCGAAGAGGACAAGGACAACAAAGACAAGGTCGTGCTCTCTAGCGTGCACCAGGCGAAAGGGCTAGAGTGGCCCGTCGTCTTCGTCATCTGGTTGACGCAAGGCATGTTTCCCAATCGCAAAGCCCTCGAAGCCGACGACCATGGTACCGATGCCTTGGAAGAAGAGCGCCGCCTCTTCTACGTCGCCGTGACGCGTGCCTGCGATCAACTCTATTTGATGCACCCGATGTTCCGCCCTGGCGGACGCGGCTCTTCCGACGACTATTACCAGTCGCCATCCGACTTCATCACCGAACTGCCTAGCGAACTCATGGAAGAATGGGACGTCGGGACAGTATGGTAAACGTATCCTTTTCACATGTCAGAAGACACTAGCAAACCTAAGAAAGAGAAGAGCACTTCACTCCTACGCGGAGCCTGGGAGCTGCTGAGTTGCCTCACGCCCTACAACCGCTATTTCATCCCCGCACTCATCGCTCTCTGCGCGACCGGGTTTCTAGTACTCCTCTTTCCCCACCTCATGGGCGAACTCATCGGCGGTGCCATGATGAGTAGTGGAGACGGCCAGCCAGTCGATCCACAAGAAGTGCTTGCCCGACGCAACGAAGTCGCCATCACCCTGGCCATCGTCCTCTGTGTCCAGGCCGTTGTGGCTTACTTCCGTATTAATTGGTTTGCCAAAGCAGGTGAAAGCGCCCTAGCAGACATGCGTAAACGAGTCTACAGCAAACTCGTTCGATTGCCCATGAGCTTCTTCGGCGAACGCCGCATCGGAGAACTCTCCAGTCGCCTCGCTGCCGACTTAAGTCTGATTCGCGACACGCTCGTGACAACGACGCCGCAAATGCTTCGGCAGTTGATCACGCTGCTAGGGAGCCTAGTCATGCTCTTCATCACCTCGCCCCAGCTGAGCCTATTCATGCTCGCCTGCTTGCCCGTGGTCATCATCGCCACAGCCCTCGTCGGACGAAAGATCCGTGGACAATCCAAGCTTGCTCAAGATCAGATGGCCGAAAGCAATGTGATTGTGGAAGAAACCCTCCAAAGCATCGTCGATGTGAAGGCCTTCCACAATGAGAACCACGAAATCGGCCGCTACCAAGCCACCATCGACAAGTTTCTCGGCACAGCACTTCGCACAGCCAAGGCGAAAGCGAGCTTTGTCAGCTTCATCATCTTCGTCATGTTCGGCGTGATTACGTTAGTCATCTGGTACGGTGCCGGTTTGTTAGCCACCGGCGATTTGTCGTCCGAGCAGTTCTTCAAGTTCATTCTCTACACCGTCTTCCTCAGTGGTGCCCTCGGCTCGTTGCCAGAAGCCGTCAGTCAGGTGCAGAAAGCCGTCGGCGCGACGGAACGCGTCCGTGAGATCCTCGGTGAACAGGCTGAACCTGTCGTCATGCCAAGCGAGATGCCTGAACATCGCCTCAAAGGAGATGTCGTAATGGACAACGTTGCCTTTGCCTACCCCAGCCGAGCAGACCATCCCGTCCTTCAAGGACTTTCGTTTCAATGTCAGCCCGGCCAACGCATCGCCATTGTCGGCCCCAGTGGCGCCGGTAAATCCACCGTTATTTCTCTCCTCCTGCGCCTCTACGAGCAGAACAGTGGTAGTATCAAATTCGACGGCAAGGAAGCCGACACCTACCCCCTTCCCTACCTTCGTAGCCAGATGGCCATGGTACCTCAAGAGATCCTTCTCTTCGGTGGTTCGATCAAAGAGAACATCGCCTACGGTTGTATCCGAGCCAGCGGTGACGAAATCATGGCCGCCGCGAAACAAGCCAACGCCCACACCTTCATCGAAAGCTTCCCCGACGGCTATGAGACCTTGGTCGGCGATCGCGGCGTGAAACTGTCAGGCGGGCAACGTCAACGCGTGGCCATTGCCCGCGCCATTCTCGCAGACCCTGCCATTCTCATCTTGGACGAGGCGACCAGCTCACTCGATTCCGAAAGCGAGCATCAAGTCCAGCAAGCGCTCGATTCTCTCATGAAGGGCCGGACATCCATCATCATTGCCCACCGACTTTCCACCATCCGCCAAGCCGACCAAATCTTCGTCCTCAAGGATGGTCAAGTCGTGGAGCACGGCAACCACGACGCCCTAGCAGAGAAGCAAGGCGGCGTTTACGCCATGCTCTCCAAGCTCCAATTCACAGAGTAACCTACTCGCTCAGTGCTCAAGAAACGCGGCGTTCGCCTCCTCAAGATCGCTGGCTTCTTCCTAGGCTTAGGATTGATCGGCCTCGTCGCCGGCAAGCTCGTTGAAGACGCCAGAGGAAAGAAGGCTTGGGACACCTACCTTGCGGAAAAGCAAGCCAAGGGAATCAACGTCCTCTGGAAAGATTTCGTTCCGCCTGAAGTAGCCGCCGAAGACAATTTCGCCGCCTATCCAGGCCTCGATCTAAAAGAACTCAGCAAACTCGATCCATCCGCTTGGCCGAACCAACGCACTGATTCCCCTCCCCAATCGGGATGGAAATTCGCGCAGCCGTATTCGCTGCTCGAGGACTTCAAAAGTGGCACCGCAACCAGCGAAGAAGACGCCGCTCAGCAACTTATCGACCACTTCGCCAAGCATGGTAACCTTTTAGAGACACTTCGATCAGCGACGGAGCGATCCACCTGCCGTTTCGATACCAACTATGCCAACCCGCAACTAGCCGATTTCCCCCTGCAAGAGATCCAGCATGCCATTCGCGCCCTCAACACGCTCGCACTTGCTCACCTCCAGCTAGATCAAGTTACCGAGGCCCACACCAACAGCCTCGCCGCCATACGCCTGATTCGTCATCTCGACACCGCGCCCTCGTTCATTGTCGCCATCGTTCAGACCGGCCAAATGGACCAGACTCTCCAGGCCATTTGGCAAGGACTGCGTGACCATCGGTGGACGGCCCAGCAGCTTCAATCGCTTGCCGAGAATCTCGAAGCCTGGAATCCATCAACCCGCTTCCTAATAAGCCTCCAGCAAGATCGTGCCGCCATGTTCGCCATCATGGAGCACCAGAACCAGACCGGCCAAACGGTTCTCTTCCGAGGCTGGACTTATCAAAACATGGTCAGCTTTGGTAAGCTCTTAGATGACTACCTAATCACTCCTTCCGGGTCTCTAGACTATGAAAGAACCCTCGAATTCGAATCCGAAGTCCAGCGACGACGCACCCGAATCCTCGGACGTTACCCCCACCCCTACGACTTCTTCACCGTCATCGCCCTTCCCTCACTCCCCAGGATTACCAGCCGCGTACTGCAACTCGAAGCCAGCCTTACACTTGCCCGAAATGCAATCCAACTAGAAACGACCTACCAGGCAGATCAGACTAATCCAAAGGACTACGAGACTGAAGGCCTCCTCCTCTACCGCCTCAAACCAGACGCCACCCCCCTCCTCTATTTCCCCGGCCTCAACAAACAAGACGACAACGGAGTCCCCGACAAAGACAGCACCAAAGGCGACTGGGTCTGGCAATACACCCCAACCACCCGCTAACGAACCAAGGAAAGGCGCTTTCCAAGCGCCCCACACAACCTGCCCCATCTAACGCACCCTAAAAAACACCAACTCGTTAGCATCTCCCACAGGCACAACAACCTCCCCCCACACACCGGTCCCCGTCAGCGCCTCCACCATTGCCCACTCCTCAAGATCACCAGACCGCTCTATCACATACCCCTCGCCACTCTCTCCCCGCCACGCAAACCGAAGCGCACCATCCCCGTCCAAAGCTACGGAACCAATCTCAGCCAAAGCCTTCGCTGAACCCACCACTCCCTTGATCGTCAAAGCCAACGTGGCTTGGCCCAAGGTTGCCAAACCAGAACTCGGCACACCCAAGGCCACCGTCACCGCTTCATCTGGTTCCTCGACCGCATCACTAAGCACTCTCAGCACAACAAATCCGCTAGTTTTCCCCGCAGGAATCAGTAGCTCAGAGCTCACGCTGACATCATCGCTGGCACCCGCAACACTAACAGGCAGCACCACAGACCGAAACGGCACACCTCCCGTCACCGAGACAGGCGCCAGGACCACCGCACCTTCATCCAACGAAAGCGCTGAAGTCTCAAACCCCACGCGAACAGTCGACCCAGCAGCATTGGGATCCGTTCGCTGCATGAACTCCGCCACATTCGTCAGCCCATCGCCATCCGCATCTCCAGTCGGATTAGGATCCACCCCAGCAAAGTGCGCTGCCACCCAACGATTCGGTAATCCATCTCCATTCCCATCCGGGCTGGTATCCGACTGAAAAGACAGCACCCGAACACCAAATGGAGGCGAAGCATGCGTGCCATCATCAAACCTCAACGTCGCTCGATCGTAAAACCTAGGGCTCTCGATCGGATAGGCAAAATCCACGTCAAACAACCCCGCTGGAGCAAACCCTAACCGATTCCCAATCAGCGAGAAAGTCCCATTCATCATCGACGTTGGCTCCACCATCGACAGCATCAAATCTTTACTATCAGTGTCCTTATCAGCTCCCACCACCTCAATCTCATTCACTTGAGGCTGTGAAGTCTCCAATCCATCGGGCAGCGTGACCACATCCAGAAAGCCCTCGGCACCTTGGGGCGGCAAATTTCCCGGAGGATAGGACTTCTGAATCGTCGCCACATCCCAAGCGCGCAAACTCGCGCCACGCCCATCGCTGTGCGTCCGGAAATACATCACGGCGTCTCGCTTCGCCGCATCCACTTCATTTTCCGATTCACTGGAATGCGCCATGCCTAACGCATGCCCCAATTCGTGACAAAGCACTTCCTCAAACGTTGTCAAGTCACTCATCGCCGCTTTCGTGTGATCCAGCACCACATAGCCACGCGTCGCCAGATGATACTCAGTGGCATACACACGCCCTCCACTCCCACCATTCGGCAAACCACCATTCGTCGCTGAAGCACCACCAATCCCCAGAGTCGACTCATTCTGGATCCTATCATAAAGATCATGCAGCTGAATCCACAACTCTTGCTCACTGCTATCCACATCCCCTGCAGCTTGACCAAAGGACGCTACACGCCTGCTAACAAACCGAATTCCAGTGACCTCATGCCAAACCGCTAAAGCCCGCTCCACCGCAGCAAGAGCCTCGTCATCGGTCAATCCCTCTGGCAGTACATCAATATCCACCACATAAGGAATCGCCTCCCCCAGATCAGCACGCGTGAACCGAATCGGACGCGACGGTTCGTCAGGCGGAATGCGAAACTCACTCAGTCCTGAGCCCGTGACCGACGCAAACTCCTGCCGAAACAAAGTCGCGTCACCCTCCGCAACCTTCATCGGAAAACGTGCTCGGGGGAACAGCCCACCCGTATCCCCATCGATCAGCTTCCGAAACCGACGCACACAAAGACTCGCCTCCAGATCAAGTGTCTTACCCACACAAACCAACGCACGCACACTACGCCCACCCAGACACAGCTGAGCGTCGTCAAAAGCTCCGTCACCCACACAAAGAAGATACCGCTCACCCACCACAAACACAGGAGCATCCCCCTCCCACTCCACACGGTCTTTGGCCACCCCACCTCGATGCCTCACCACCACCTCCGAGACAAAAGTTCCCTTCAGCACCTCCTCCACCTCAAAAAGCCACCGTGTCCACAATCGCCCCTCCTGCTCGACCACTTCGCCGCCCACAGGCGTCCCCACAAACACCCCAGAGGCCTCTCGCACCTCACTCAACTCAGAAACCGGAAGATACGAAGCCCCACGAAGTAGCCCCAGACTCAAGACAAATGCTATAAATACAAAGTATCGCACCGCGCAATATACGGCCTCACCACCGCCTCATCATTATAAATTAAATCACCCATCTTCCTTCATAAATTTCCTCTGCGGATTATCCGCCCAGAAGCTCCCAATCAGCAAACCCAGCGGCACCAAGCCCGCCAACCAGATCATCGGCCCATAGCTGTTCATCAAGCGCAGCGATAAACTAAAAGACAGCGGCCCCACACCACTCGCCACCACCATGCTCGCCATTCCCAGACCACTGATCGCGCCCAGCCACCTCCGACCATAGAAACGCGGCCACACCATTCCAGACAACGCCACAAAGAACCCCCCAGCAAGGCCATTGCCAAGAATAAAAGCCCAAACCCCAAGGGGCTTATCCAAATAAACTAAACCTAGCACTCCTATTAGCGAACCCACATTCATCACAGCCAAGTGCAGCTTCAAGCGGGTCCGTGAACTCCACCAACCACACACCAAATTCGTCAACACACTCACAAAAGACATCGGCACGAAATAACCAAACACCTCACTCCGTGCACGCCCCGCCTCCGCTCCGATCGATTCGATATGAAACGTAAACGACGTCGAATGAAACGAAATGAAGACAAACGAAAGATTAAACATCCAGAAAGCCCACGTCCGCACCGCCTCACCTCGAGTGAAATCATGATGCATCACGGAATCCACATGCGCCTTACCTCGATTCCCCAGCGACGCATCACCATCCATCCTCAGCCCGCACTCCTCCGGATTATCTCGCACCAACAACCAGGCCGCTCCCGCCATCACGGTCAATGTCAGACCACCTAACAGCATCCACGCACCGTCCCAACCGAACCGCGCCACCAACAAATCAAGCCCACGCGGCGCCGCTGAGAACGCAAAGGCCGTCACCACGCCACTCAAAGACAGCGCTATCCCACGCCGATAATCAAACCACTTCCCTATCGCATTTCGACTCGCCAACGTCAGCACCCCCTGAGCCGAAGCCCGAATCAAATAGAACCCAATCAAGATCACCCCAAACGCAATCACCGTCGCTGACACCCATTCCCCCACCCACGCCTGCAATAAATCTGACAAACGTCGAACCTGGCTAAGATAAAAAAGCACTGTCCCCGTCGCCAAAGCCGCATACACCAGCATTCGCCGAGCCCCCACACGATCAAACACCCGCCCCAAGTACGGCAAAGTAAGCCCACTCATCACCGTACCCACACAATACGCCAGGCTCAGCTCCACCCGCGTCAATCCCAGCTCGCGCATCAGGATATCCGTGAACACACTAAACCCCATCGTCTGGCCCGGAATGCTAAAGATGATCCCCACCGTTCCCACCACCACAATCACCCACCCGTAGAAGAACGGGCACCTCCCTGGATCAAACGGCACCTTCGGGGACCACAAACGTTTATCCAGCATCACCGATCATAGTTGCACCCAGGTCCAACCCAAATCATTAATCAGCCCCCCCCGATTCCCCATGCCCACCATCAAACCACTCCAAGGCTGGACCCCACTTCCACAGCGCACCCGATTTCTCCTCACCGGAGGCGACCGTGTCCGCTATCTCAACGGCCAGATCACGCAGCAAGTCGACCACCTTCCACCCGGGCAAGCACGTTACGCCGTCATCACCAACCACAAAGGCCAACTCGAAGCCGACCTCTACTTCGCCCATCATCCAGACACGGACGGGATCCTCATCGATGCTCACCTCGACCTCCGCGAATCCCTCTTCACCCGCATCGATCGCTACATCATCGCCGACGACGCTGAACTCACCGACATCACAGACGACTGGCAAATCGCCCATCTGCTAGATCAAAAAGCACCAACGGTGAACGCCTCCTTTCACATCCAAAGCAACCGCTTCGGACAACCAGGCACAGACCTCTGGCTCCTTAAAGACCGCGACCTAAACAACCTCTTTCAAACACACCAAATCAACCAACTCTCCCCACAAGACCTCGAGAACCAGCGCATCACTCAAGGCATTCCACAGTGGCATCACGAGCTCACCCCGGGACTCCTTCCCCCGGAAGCCCGGCTAGAACCCCGCGCCATCGACTACCAGAAAGGCTGCTACATCGGTCAGGAAATCATCTCTCGCATCAAAAGCGCCGGCAAAGTCAACCGGCGCCTCGTTCTCCTTCGACGCGACAGCAGCAACGGCAACACAGAACTCACCCTCCCATGCCCACTTTGGCCAGCCAAACAGACGCAGGAAGGCGCCAAACCCATCGGCACACTCACCAGCATCACCAAACCCGCAGAGGCCCAAACCAACGCCTCAGAAGTGCTTGCTCTAGGATACCTCAAAAGCCAACATGCCGAAGTCGGCATTCAAGTCTCCGCTGCCCCCACCATTGAGACTTCCAACCCCACTCAGCTCACCGTCCTCCCCTTTCCAGCATCCACCAACAGCTAGCTCAGAAAGCCTCAGCCAAGCACGTCAATCCATGCGAACTCTCGCCCAACTTACCTCTCTCGGCTCCCTAGTCGCCATCATCTCCCTCAGCAGCAGTGTGCTCACCAACTGCAGCACCATGCGCAAGGTCGAAGGCATGATCCCCGAAGTCCCGGAAATCATCCTCATCGGCAAGAAGAAGACACCTGAAAATACCCCAATCACTCCCGACCTCAAAAACGACGTCGCCGTCTTCAAGCTCGACGTTTTCGGTCAAACGCACCGCCTTGTCATCCAGCTCTACCCCGCAGACGCCCCCTTCACCGTCGCCAACTTCCAAGAAAACATCCGCCGAAACTACTATGACGGCATGGCCATTCACCGCGTCATCCCCAACTACCTTGTCCAAATGGGCGACCCTCAATCCAAAGACCCACGCACCCGCGCCGGCTGGGGCACAGGAGGGCTCGAAACCACCCTCCCCGCCGAGATCAAACTCCGTCACCGCCTCGGCACCGTTGGCATGGCCCGCCTCGACGACGCCACCAACGCCACCCGCCAATCCAGCGGCAGCCAATTCTACATCACCACCGGCGACATGCGGAAATTCGATGGCAAATACACCATCTTCGGCCAGGTCATCCAAGGTTACGACACCCTCCAAACCATCTCCGAACTCCCGGCCGACGAAAACGACAACCCCTACCAGCGGATCCAAATCAAAGCCACCCACCTCGACCGTTCCTCCAACATGCGGCCCGAAGACATCAACGCCCTTCAACGCAAGACCCGTCGCCGTACCGTTGAAGAAATGCCCGCCCGCCAGGACGGCCTCGTCAAGCGCACCTGGCGTCAACTCTGGTAGGTCAGCAAATCGAGTGAAACCAATCAATTTCCCCTTGCCAACCCCCGCATCTTTCCGTATCGCAACGCTCCGCTAGCCCAACAGCCAGCGGCACAGCAACACAACCGGGCAGGTACCGAAGCGGTCAAACGGGGCAGACTGTAAATCTGCTGGCTCAGCCTTCAGAGGTTCGAATCCTCTCCTGCCCATTCCCCTTACTATCAAGGGGTTACGGCGATTCGAATTTGGATCACGTTAGGGTCGAAACTAGTTTGGACTCACTTTGGACTCACTTATGCTGAGCACTACTGATCTCTCTTGACCCCAACTTTGGAAAGTTTGGTGGCAGAAATAAAGTCGCCGAGAGCTTTAGATCGTGAGAAATCGCTCTCCTTCTGCTCCGCAGACGGTCGGCCTGCCGGTGTTTTTTTCAGTAGCAAGGATGTCTGCCAGACGGAATCGCATGAGGCGCTTACAAAGTCGGATAGGGTGTAAATTTCCGCCCGGCATATGTTTCTACTCTGTACAACAGCCGATTGCCGTAGTGTCCGGAAATTCAAATCACACCCTGGATCACGCGGCCTCTCGCTCCTCTGATGGCGAACGCGTCAATATCGCGAGGTACTTCCACCCCGGCAACAGTTGTATACGACCGTATCAGACGCCTGTAGCCAGAAACTCAGGGCCACCGCCTCCATACAAGCCAAGGTCAGCCCTAGCCAATATCTGGGCTAGGGCCGGGCAGACAGCTCCACGCTGGAGCAGACTCTTTTACCTGACCATTCTAAATCTCCGCAGCAGCGGAACTCTCCAAGCCTCTCTCGTTCATCTCAGATAGACTAATCAACTTGAGGCATGTTCCATCTTCCAAGCCCTTGACCAAATCCACGTAGTATCCAGTCACTTCGCCCAAGAGGTGATTATCCTCCGTCCGTAAAAGCTGGAATGTCCTCTGAGGAATCGCCTGATTCACTGTCTTGGCCTGCTTTTTGGCTGCCTTCTTCTTAGCCGATGGTGCTGTGCTCATTTTGTTGGTGGTCGCTCATCGTCATCTCAGGCATCAGAGAAAGCCCCTTCAACCTCCTGAGTAAACGCGAGCAGCAATTGTCGGGTGTGTCCGTCCGAATTCAAGGGCGTGATC
>CALLLI010000110.1 GCA_938082635.1 uncultured Verrucomicrobiales bacterium | reverse complement strand
GCTCCTTTACCGCCAAGCCAAGCTCAGGCCGTGCAACGCTTGATAAGCCAGAGTCAGGAGGATCTTCAAAGCATCGCCCAAATCAGCCTTTACAGTCGTCGGCGAATCTTCCGAGACGAATCAGCACCTGCTAGTGAGAAGGTCTACTCTATCAGTGATGAAAGTGCGGCGATCATCAAGAAAGGCGGCAGGGATTGTGTGCGAGGGTATCGTCCGCAATTGGCCTTCAGCAAGAAGGGGCTGGTCACGGCGCCTTGTTTGCCGCAGGGCAACGCCGCCGATTCGGGCCAGTAACAGAATCTGCTCGAAGAGAACGAGCGAAACACCGGGGTGGTTCCTAAACGAGTGAGTTTCGATGATGGGTATACGAATGAAGGGGTGCGATGGGATGTTCGTCAAGGCGAGATGGATCTTTCACCCGATGAGAAGATTGATGCGGTGGTGCATCTGGCTGGAGAGAACATTGCTGGTGGCCGTTGGTCAGCTGAACGGAAACAGCGAATTCTGGAAAGTTGGCGGTTAGGCACGCGCCTACTTTGTGAGAAGCTGGCAGCACTCGATTGCCCGCCGAAGGTCTTGGTAAGCGTGTCTGGTGCCAACTACTACAACCAGAGTCCTGAGACAGTCCAAGACGAGTCCTCCCCGAAAGGAAGCAGTTTTCTCTCCGATGTTTGTGAAGTTTGGGAAGCCGAAATGGCTCGCGCAGAGAGAGCGGGCATCCGCGTGGTTCGAATGCGATTGGGAGTTGTGATCTCGCCTTCTGGTGGGGCCCTATCAAAGATGCTCCCTGCTTTTCAGTTGGGTGCGGCAGGTCGCTTAGGATCGGGGGCTCAGCGCATGGCATGGATCGCTTTAGATGATGTGATCGCTATCATGCATCGGGCGATTCAAGACGAGCGCTACGAAGGCGCGATCAATGCCGTTGCTCCACAGTCCCCTAGCAACCGAGAGTTCACGAAGACGCTTGCCAAGGTTCTGAGCCGTCCAGCGGTCATCCCCGTCCCTTCCGTGGCACTCCAACTCATACTCGGGAAGGAAATGGCCGATGAAACATTGCTGGCGGATCTCGCGATAGCGCCTGGCGAGCTAGAGCGATTGAAGTATCCTTTCCGCTTCCGCAAGATCGATAGCGCTCTCAGATTCATGTTAGGCAAAGACTAGCGCACTTTAATCCCCGATTGTGACGACGCCTTGAGTCTCTACATCTGTGAGGCGCGTATCAGTAATACTTATGAATACATCTCAACTAAAAGCTCTCAGCAAGCTCTGTTTCGTCCTTGGGTTCGCTTCCATCATTGGCTCCATTGCGATCTGGTATTTAACCGGTGGTAATGAACCTGAAACCAAGGCCCACGCAGAACGATTCGGTCTCTTCGTGGGCCTTTGGGCACCGACTTTTTTCATTCTGTCGAACCGCTTTGATCGCTACTCTGAAAAGAAGGCTAACTAAATCGGTGACTCAATCAGATCATGGACAATCAACAGATCATCAATGAGCTGAGAGTGGCTTACGGCATGGAGCTGGAAACGGTCCAGAACTACATCGCCGCTTCCGTAAACCTCGATGGCGTCCGCTCTGACGTCATCAAGAAGGCTTTGGCCGCAGACATTGCCGAAGAGTTGGGGCACGCACAAACACTTGCCAAACGGATCAAGACGATTGGAGGCACGGTTCCTGGATCATTCGAGAACAAGCATTCTCAGGATAGTCTGCAACCTCTTGAGGACACGACTGACGTCGTCAGCGTGATCAAGGGAGTCATTGCGGCAGAAGAGGGAGCTATGACACAATATAACAAGATCATCAAACTCTGCGATGGTGTAGACTACGTGACGCAAGACATGGCAATCACTTTGCTCTCCGGTGAAGAGGACCACAGACGCGAGTTCATAGGGTTTTTAACTGAGTATGAGAAAGGCTAGCACTGAAGCCTGACGTCATCATTGTTGGTGGCGGCCTTGCCGGGATTGCCTGTGCCGTGCGACTCTACGAGCGAGGGGTTTGTCCTCTCATTATCGAAGGTTCCGATGCCGTGGGTGGTCGAGTTCAAACGGACTGTGTCGACGGATTTCTTCTCGATCGAGGTTTTCAAGTCTACCTAAGCGCGTATCCCGAGGCGGGTAAACTTCTCGATCTTGAGGCACTTGATCTTTGTCGGTTTCGCCCAGGAGCATTGGTCTTCAGGGATGAGAAATTCCATCGGCTCATGGACGTGTTTCGTTGTCCGCAGCATGCACTTAGCACGGCGGCTCAACCCATCGGGTCTCTCAAAGACAAGTTACTCGTCGGTAAGCTACGGCTAGCTGCCAAGCGACTTACCGAGAAGCACATTCATGAGCAGGATGATCGAACTACGGAAGTTTATCTGCGTGACTATGGGTTCTCGGAGAAAATGATCGATGTATTCTTTCGTGCATTCTACGGGGGAATCTTCCTTGAGAGAGATCTGAGAACGTCTAGTAGGATATTTCAGTTCACGTTTAAGATGTTTGCAGAAGGCTTTGCCACGCTTCCAGCGAAAGGCATGCAAGCGATTCCCAACCAACTCGCAGAAAGGCTGCCTGATGACGCGATTCGGTTAGGCTCGCCTGTTCGCACAGTTGACCGACGAACGGTGACCTTGGAGTCGGGCGAATCCATAGAAGCTGACTTCGTGGTCATGGCCACAGACGGTGAGACGGCCAGACTACTTGTTCCCAGCCTCACCCAGAAAGAGGTTTCTTGGCGATCCGTGATCGGAATGTACTTTGGCGCCAGCCATTCGCCCCTCAGTGAGCCCATCATTGCCCTGAACGGTAACAATGAAGGTTTGATGAACAATGTCTGTGTGTTGAGCGATGTTTCACCTAACTACGCTCCCGATGGCAAAGCACTCATTTCTGTATCGGTCTTAGGGGACAAACAAGGTGACGATCTTGTTGATCGGGTTCGCAAGGAATTGGTCAGGTGGTTTGGAGTGCCCGCCAATGATTGGCAACATCTTCGATCTTACACCATTCGAAAAGCACTGCCTGAACAAGGGCCGACATTGAGGGCCTCGGAAGGCGTGCATCAAACCCACGATGGTATCCACTTCTGCGGTGACTATCTAAGCACAGCCTCCATAGAGGGCGCCATACGATCAGGGCTATCGTGTGCAGTAGCTCTGCTTGAGGCCTCGTGATCGCGCTGATCAAGAACTTCCCCAGCTCTTGCGGACAAGAGAGAGGCATTTCCAAATAGCTTCTGGTGCGTGTAGTTTCGAATCCACTCGGAGCCGCTGAGATAAGTATCCCAATCCACACTAATGTCCACGCCAGCTGAACAGGTAGGGACGATGCTCTTGTTGCAATCTCAGTTGATCGTGGCGGCTGCAATGACTGGAATTATCTGGCTCGTGCAATTGGTGGTCTATCCACAATTTCTCAATGTGGGTATTGGCGAATTTTCACGTTACCACAAGCGTCATCTTTCTGGTATCAGAATGCTAGTCGCTCCACTCATGGTTACGGAACTCGTCCTTTCAGCGTTAGCTGTTTGGCAGGTTCGTCAGCATTCACTTCAAGGCCTCACGATCGCTGCTGCCGCCCTCACCGTGGCCGTTTGGCTCACAACGTTCTTCATTCACGTTCCGCTTCACCGAGTCTTGGAAGGCGGGTAGTCCAAATCGCACATTCGAAGACTGATTACCACGAACTGGATTCGTACGATCCTGTGGACCATTCATCTAGGATTGCCCACGTGGACCGTAAGCATTTGGAAGTGAGGTCTAACCGCACAGGCTCACGCTTCTTGCTCCTCACTTTCCCATTGCTGGTAGGCTTCCTTGTATGCAGTGCTTCGATTCACGAGGTCATCATGGGTGCCGTCATCGGCGAGCCGTCCTTCATCAAAGAAGAGAATGCGGGGTGCTTGGCGCAGTAAGTCAATACTGTGAGTGACCAGAACGGTTGTACCTTCCCCAGCACGTGTCCGTTCAAGGATAGAATCACGAATCAGCACTTCACTTTCTGGCTCAACGGATGCGGTCGGCTCGTCAAGTAGCAGCAAGACTAGCCCATACTTTGTCAGGACACCTTGCAAAGTAGAAAGCTACTGGAGGCACCATGACAAAGCGCACCAATGTAATTCTTTTACTCGCTTCATTTCTCAGGAGGAATATTGCGACCGAGATTAGTGAAAAATCCACGATGGTACTCCTCAATGTAGGTATCCCGGCACTTTTGAGGTGGCGCTAGGAGGCCGACGTAGCGTCTCAAGCCCTCTCCTAACATTACATTGCCTCGTCTCACAAAGTAGCTTTCAGACCAGAGCGGCTAGATTGAACGCTAGAGTAATCTTACCTGCTCGCAGGACTCGACATTAACGGCCCCCTCGCTGCCCCCCAGGGCGGACGTTGGTCTCCCAAGATGTCAAGCTGGGGAGAAGGCGAATCCCAACGAGATCGCCACAGAATACTGCGTCTTGGGAGCGACAAATCAGTAATCGTTTCGTCTTCCTACTTCGGTGCATTCTGGTTGTCATACGAATCAGCTGGCATGGCCAACGCATCAGCAATCCAGCCGCAAATCAGTGTCCCGCGAAACCTGCCGTTTGTCTCATGACCGAGGTCCATCAAAATCAGTTTCAACTCGCTTTCTGGCGCTCGTCGAGTAGTAAAATCTTCTACTCGACGACTTTGCTAACGCGCTCGTCCAACCTGTTCCTGTCAGTTTTTAACCGACGCAATCGCTTCGCCTGTTCATTCGCATCAGCAATTCCGCCAGCAACAATCAAACTAACAACAATTCCAAGGATAAAAACGACCAGTGGCATCATTCCAAGAACAAACAAACTCATGACTCACATCCTCCTGAACCGTTTGACCCAAATATGGTCAGTCGCACCCCTACCCAGAGAGCCAGGATTGAAGGGACCCAGAGGCCCACGTACGCCCCGTAGTCGTGATTGTAGAGGAACCACAGCGACACACTGGCGACAAAACTGAGGAAAGCAGCAATCAGAAAACAGAGATCGAATCGAGTTAGGAGGCGGATCATGACTGGACGTATGGGTTGACGAGGAGCGGGCTTACTCACCAAGCTGAACGATCGCCAGGCCGATTCAGATTTCCTCCTGTTTACGAAATATTGAATTTAACCGAGAACTTCGTTCAACTTTCGTGTAGTATCCGCAGATTTGGTATGAAAACATTGCTGACCATGACGAGCGGAACTGATGAAGAGCAGGTTTTTGAAATTAGCGCTGTTTCCCGGCTGACCGGGGTTTCCACTCCCAATATCAGGGTTTGGGAGAAGCGGCATCGTGCAGTGGAACCGAAACGCTCAGAATCTAGGCGTCGGCTCTATACTCCTGAGGATGTCCAACGACTCACGTTACTGAAAGCGTTGGTGGATCGTGGTCATTCGATCGGGACGATCGCTTCTCTTGGCACCCAACAGCTTGAACAACGCTTGGCTGTCCAAGACAGGGCAGATTTGCCCAGGGGTAAAGATGCCGCTCATTGCCGAATTCTCGTCATCGGCGAAACGCTTCGTGAGCAATTCACCGATACCAATTTCGTTTCCGGTACCGAAGTCGTTGCCTCATTTGGAACCGTGGAAGAGGCCGAAGAATCGGCCCCGGCGGCGGTCGATGTCGTTCTGATCGAGTTCGCGACACTGTTTAAGGACACGATCCCGATAGTTCAAGAGCTGATCGAGCGAACACAGGCGATTCGGGCTGTCATCGTCTATCGATTCACCCAGCAGTCGACGGTAGCGATGATTGAGAAGGGAATTAGAAGAATCACTCCGCTGAGAGCTCCGGTAGACGCGCGGGAACTTCAAGTCGTGCTCCAAACGGATGTGGCGTTGGCAAGCCGTGGCTCTTTTGCACCCAAACCCACAGAGGCCACCGATGAGGGGATTCCTCCGAGACGTTTCACTGACAAGCAGCTCGCCAGCGCTTCCCAGGCCTCGACCGCGATCGAGTGTGAGTGCCCCCAACACCTAGGCAATCTCCTCACCAGCCTAACGGCGTTTGAGCAATACTCGGCCGAGTGCGAAAGCCGCAGCCTCGAGGACGAAGCGCTGCACCGCTGCCTTCACCAAACCGCTGCTCAAGCGCGCGCCATGATGGAGCATGCGCTGCAAGAGGTGATTGAGGCGGAAGGGATCACCTTGTAGGAAAGACGAGAGAACATTGTTCAGCTTTTGTTCACTTAGTTTAGAGATACGTGCGTCCCTCGGGCAGCCTCGGGTCGTAAAGTCACACGGAAGCTCAACAAATGACTCATCTACAACCTAATCCAGCCCTCACTCACCCACTCTCAGCCCCCCAAGCTGAGGCCATTGATTCCATTGCCCAGGTCGACTTTAATTCAGAAAGCCAAAGACTCCTCCAACTCATGGAAGGTGTTGCCGCCAAAGATCCGGCCCGTTTCAATGAACTCTGCCTTGCTGTGCGGGGAATCCTTACTTCCACGATATACAAGGTCCTCAACAACCGCGCCGACTCCGAAGACGTCTGTCAGGAAGTGCTAGCCAAGGTTTGGGAACGGGGCAATCTCTTCGACCACTCGAAAGGCCCTCCGCTAACATGGCTACGCACCCTCGCTAGAAACCGTGCGATCGATAGACTACGGAGCAAGCAGCGCCGAGCCAATCTCAACGAACGGTTTCGCGGAGAAGTGGATACACCATCGAACCGGCTGTCACGAAGCCTTACGGATATTGTGAGCATAAACGAGCATGCCTCGATCGTCAGAGAAGCGGTGATCGAACTCACTCCCGCGCAGAGACAGGTTTTAGAACTCGCCTACTTTGACGGCCTTACCCAGCCTGAAATCGCTAGTCGGTTGAACCAGCCTCTTGGGACAGTGAAGGCAAGGATCCGTCGTGGAGTGCAGTGTTTAAGAGATCGCGTGGCTCCTACATTGATGGATTCTTAAGCACTCTTGTTAGACCTACTCCTCATCGCGGACATACTGCTTGAAGAGACATACTAGATTAAAAATCATCTCCGAGTTCAAATCAATACTGCTTGGATCAAAGTTCTCACTAATAACTGAGCTCTAGCCCGGTAAGACCTCTAGCTCACTACTTTGATTAGATACTTTGTAGAATCCCACACTCCATTCAGCAAGACTTCTCTGCATTGTTTTCTGGTCATATAACTTCCTTACCGGGGATTCCCCATGAGTTCTTAGAATTCGCTGGATGGGTGATTGTTATATAGCAAGGATTGCAGTGGAGTACAGTAGTTGATTTTCTGTTTTTTCACGAAAGCTGAAGCCTTCAAGTTCATGTTAGGTCCCTCTCCTCTTGGGCCGCGACAGCGGGTGTTCCCCCTCCGGTGGAGCTTTCCTTGCCAATGACGATTGTGTGAGGGGGGCTTTGAGAAATTTGTCCTGTGCGCGAGCTGGTGCGCGAGTGATCTTCCGATCTTCCGATCTTCCGATCTTCCGATCTTCCGATCTTCCGATCTTCCGATCTTCCGATCTTCCGATCTTCCGATCTTCCGA
>CALLLI010000109.1 GCA_938082635.1 uncultured Verrucomicrobiales bacterium | reverse complement strand
AACTTGATCGCATATTTGCGTTCGTAGCTGGTGACCTCACAGAACTCTGTGATCAGCTTGGTTCTCGCTTGTTTGCCAGTGTATCGGCGATAGCGATTTCGCATCTTTTCTAAGTATTCGTTTCGGGTAGACTGACTCATGAATTTGGCCATGCGCCATGGTGTCCTCTTTTATGAGGCAACGGGCCTCATTCCTGCCGATCTCACTTTTCGCCACGGTGTCCTCTTTTATGATTCAACACGAAGGCTCCGAAGGCAGAGGGATTTCCCTTTGCCTCGGCCCTGCAGACCGCTAGTCTGCAACACTACACATGAGTCCGCTCTTCCGAAAGATCCTAGGCATCAACTGGGTCGTGGCCATCACCATGATCGGGCTGATGATCTTCGGGGTGTTCTCGATCTACAGCGCTGGCTTTGGCGATCCCGCCGTTGAGAATTTCTGGATGAAACAGAGAAAGTGGATCTTGGTCGGTACGCCCATCTTCTTAATCACCAGCCTCATCGACTATCGCTGGATTCGGTATCTGGCCTTGCCTGCCTACATCGGAGCGATCGGGCTACTTTTCGCTCTGCCGTTCATCGGTTCGGAAATCAATAACGCCACTAGCTGGATCAGAATCGGGGAGAACTCTGTCCAGCCGTCTCAGATCGCCCTGGTCAGCGGCGTCATGATACTCGCGGTGACGCTCGGAGAGCTTCACCGTATCCATCCGATCTTCCGTAATCATCTCCTCCGGCTGGCGATCTCACTTATACTCGTAGTGATCCCCATGGCCCTCGTGCTCAAGGAGCCCGACATGGGATCCGCCAGCGTCTGGGGCCCTTTGGCCGCGTTCATGCTGCTCGTGGCAAACGTTCCCTTCCGCTACCTCACCGTCCTGACTCTGCTCGCACTCATCGCCTTACCCATGGGCTACTGGTTCGGATTGAAGCCGTATCAGAAAGCGCGCATCCAAGTGCTCTATAAGGCTCTGCAGGGTGAAGAGCTCGACAAACAGGGCGACGGGTACGCGAGTCACCGTGTGATGATGGCCATTGGTTCAGCCGGTTGGGAGGGCAAAGGCCACAAGGGCTCACGGATCAAGACGAAGCCCCCCGAGGCCAAGACGATGGTCAAGACGATGGGCGAGCTAGGGTTGGTGGCTTCCGAACCGGACGTTTCCGACTTCATCTTTGGAACCATCGGTGAAGAACATGGTTACCGCGGGTCCATGATCATGCTCACAGCCTTCGTGCTTCTCTTACTGCAATGTCTCTACATTGGGTTCTATAGCCGCGATCAAACAGGACGTTTACTAGTCACGGGGGCAGTCTCGATTCTCTTTTGGCATGTGTTCATGAATGTAGGCATGTGCATCCAACTTGTGCCTATTACAGGCGTCCCCCTACCTTTCATTAGTTACGGAGGCACGTTTATGGTCACCTGCATGTTCCTCATGGGGCTGGTGGAAAGTGTGTGGATCCACCGAAACGAAGACGCCGGTTCAGAGAAGAGTATCTTCTATTAAGCGCCGATCAGCTTCGCGTTAAATGCGCCTTCGTTGATCGTAGGACGCTCGGGGCGACCTTTGTGATCGTACGTTAGGGCCATGTTATCGAGTCCCAGCAACCAAAGAATCGAGGCGTGAATGTCATGCACGTGCATCCGATCCTTTACTGCATAGAGACCGAGTTCATCCGTCGCTCCGATGGACTGCCCGCCTTTGACGCCGCCTCCAGCCATCCACATGGAGAAGCCGGTTGGATTGTGATCCCGGCCATCCCCTTTCTCACTCATAGGCGTGCGCCCAAATTCTCCGCCCCACACCACTAACGTTTCCTCGAGGAGCCCACGGCGCTTAAGATCCTTGAGCAAGCCGGCCACCGGCTTGTCCATGGAGCGACAGAGACGCGCGTGATTCTTCTCGATCCCGGCATGGGAATCCCATTTGCTTCCGGTGCCACTGTAGAGCTGCACAAACCTCACGCCACGCTCGACGAGACGACGGGCCAGAAGACAGTTACGGCCAAACGCTTCTGTATCGCGGTGGTCCATGCCATAGAGCGCTTTCGTCGCTTCGCTTTCTCCTGCCAGATCAACGGCTTCAGGAGCCTCCGCTTGCATACGAAAGGCGAGTTCATAACTTCGAATCCGCGCCTCCAGCTCGCTCTTCTGAGGAAAGGCTGCGGCATGCTCTCGATTGAATTTCTGCAAGAGCGCTAGTTTCGCACGCTGCCGATCCTCTGGGCACTCCGTGGGCGGATGCAGATCCGCGATAGGCTCGCCTTCGCCACCTCGAATACGCACCCCTTGATGGGTCGCAGGCATAAAGCCGCTGCCCCAATTGCGCGAGCCATTGACTGGGCGTCCTTTGTTGTCACAAAGCACCACGAAACTCGGAAGGTTCTCATTGGCCGAGCCCAAGCCGTAATCGACCCACGAACCTAACGACGGCCGCCCCGCGAAATTGATACAAGTGTTCATCTGACAAACACCGCCAGCGTGGTTGATCCCATTCGTCCAACAAGACTTCAGCACGGCGATGTCATCCATGCAGGTCGCAATGTGAGGCATCCACTCGGAGGCCCACAGGCCACTCTGCCCATGACGTTTCCAGGTGCGTGGTGCGGCGAGAAGAGCAGCCCCCTTCTCCCCCATCGCGGTGATAGGCTCCTTGAAACTCGACGGAAGCGGTTGCCCTGCCAACTTATCTAACAATGGCTTGCGATCTAGCAGATCAAGGTGGCTCGGCCCACCTTCCATGAACAGAAAGATGACCTGCTTAGCCTTAGCGGCATGATGCACGAGCGGGTGCTGCGAGCCCTGCGACTCTTGATGGAGCATCCACTGAAGCGCCACGGAGCCGAAACCAGCACCGCTGGTTTGGAGGAAATCACGTCGATTAAATGTCATTATGTTAATGAACGAAAAGGAACTCGTTCGAGTTTAGCAGGACGTGACAGAAATCTGTCCACGAATCTTGGGACTTCTCGAGGAAAGGGACAGCTTGACCGATCTCGTCGCCAGTGGGCTCGCGGCCCCAAGCACTGCGCATCGCGTCACGCGCCAACATCGCCGTGGACCGATCATCGTCTTGGAGACGCTTGGACCACACCTTGGCTCGGCCGAGCGCGTAGTCGCCATTGATCATGGTAAGGGCCTGGGTCGGCGTTGTCGTCTCATTGCGCTGAGCCGTGCTCTTCAACCCTGGCGTCATGTCGAATGCATGAAGAAAGGTATCGTTGTCATTGCGAAAGCGCTTCACGTAAAGCGCTCGCCTTGGCACATCTTCATTGACACCTGGACCGCCGACCTCAGCCAGTAATTCACCACTGAGCATCAGCATGGAATCTCTGACTCCCTCTGCCGATAGCCGGCGCACACGCCCCCGCCATAGCATCTTCTCGTCGGGATCGCGTTTCTGATAGTCTTTCATCTGCGGATGAAGGGTTGATTGCTGCCACGTCCATGAGCGAAGCATAATTCGGTGAAGATGTTTGATACTCCATTCATTGCGGACGAACTCACAAGCCAGCCAGTCCAGGAGTTCTGGATGAGAGGCCCTCTGGCCTTTTCGTCCAAAGTCACTCGCGGTGGACACGAGGCCCTCTCCGAAATGCTGCTGCCAAATGCGATTTACCAGCACACGAGTGGTGAGAGGGTTGTTAGGATTCGCAATCCATTCGGCTAAGGCGAGGCGTTTCTTTTGAGAATCGATGCTGGCATCACCCGGCATCGCGGAAAGGAATCCAGGCGAGACCGCTTCCTCCACGCCCGGAATCACGGTGGGCGAATGAGGCCCGTCGAAGGCGGTCGCGGTCATCACGGGAGACAAGGGCTTCGGCTTAAGATCGTCGTAGGCTGCGAGTGACTTCTTCAAAGCCTCGTAGGCCACCTCGTCTTCTTTCTTCATGCTCTTAAGCGGCCCTCCCCCTTCTTCCTCAAACTGCCTCGCCACCAAATAAGCCATCTTATGCTCCAATGAATCACGTTCACTCACTGGCTTGTGGAAGCAGGCCTGAATATCGAGCGGAAACTTGTCCACCGTGGATTTCCACTTGCGATCATGATAGGGCTTTAACAACACGGCAATCTCGTCGTGAATAGACTTCGTCGCAGCCTTCCATTTCCCCATCTGCTCGGCGTACCGCTCCTTCTCGAAGGCCGTGGATGCCGTGAGGTCATCCCGCCAAATGATCGGCTCAAAGAAGGCGCGCAGTTTGAAGTAATCCTTCTGCGTGATGTCATCAAACTTGTGATCATGACAGCGTGCACAGCCCACACTCATTCCAAGGAACACATCACCCGTCGTGTCTGTGATCTCGTTGAGCACATCACTCCATAGGCTGCGCACATCGCGCTGGTTGTATTCGTAGATGCCCAGGCGCAAGTAACCGGCCGCTTCGAGATGCTCCGGATTGTCGCCATCCAGTTCGTCGCCCGCGAGCTGCTCACGCACAAACTCGGGGTAAGGCTTATCGTCATTAAATGCATTGACGACATAATCGCGGTAGCGCCAGATATGCGGTCGGTAGGCATCTTGATTCCATCCATCACTATCACTATAACGAACAAGATCCAGCCACATCGTCGCCCAGTGCTCGCCATAGCGCGGGTCTTCTAGCAAAGCGTTGATCTGTCGCTCCCAGGCACCGACGGGATTGTCAGTGAGAAAGGCATCTGCCTCAGCCAATGTCGGAGGCATGCCCACAAGCGTAACAAAGAGTCTACGTAGCCGTGTCTCTGGAGTCACTTTCGGAGCGAAGGTCATGCCTTGCTCCCGCAATCGACTGAGGACAAACTGATCGACCGGGTTTTTGAGCCCTGGTAATTCGGGCGGTGAAACTTGCTTCAACGGCTGGAATGCCCACCACGACTCACCATCAGCCTGTGAGACCAACAAGCAGAGCAATATAAAGTGAATGACGCGGCGCATGATCAGGAAGTCAGGCTAGACAAGAATGTCCTAAGATTGGAACCCCAATTCCCTCTCATAATTGTGGCGAATTCCCGGATTCTGTTGCCAAAGCGTGGCTTCGACGATTCGATGCCCCCATGATTTCGGAAGCCGAGCAATTCGAGAAGATTCCCTGCATCGCCTATGAGAATTCCAGCGAGGCGTGTCGCGTCCTCGCAGTAGAGGTCTCCTCACTCATTCGCGAGCGCCAGGCGAGCAACAAGCATGCCGTCCTCGGCCTGGCCACGGGCTCCACCCCCGTCCCATTCTACCGCGAACTGATCCGCCTGCATAAGGAGGAAGGGCTGTCATTTCAGAATGTCATCACTTTCAATCTCGACGAGTACTTTGGCCTCGAGCCAGAGCATCGCGAGAGCTACTACCGCTTCATGCGGGAGCAGCTCTTCGACCACATAGATCTACCGGATTCCCAGATCAATATTCCGCCAGGCACGGTCTCGCGCGAGCAAGTCTTCCAGGCCTGCCGCTACTACGAAACAAAGATTGAGGAGGCAGGCGGCATCGATCTCCAGATTCTGGGAATCGGTCGCACAGGCCACATCGGGTTCAACGAGCCAGGATCGGCAGAAGACTCGCCCACTCGGATGATCACGCTTGACAAAGTCACCCGCGAAGATGCCGCACGAGACTTCCTGGGGATCGATAACGTGCCTCGTTTCGCGCTCACCATGGGTGTCGGCACCATCATACGCGCTCGCCGTATCGCCCTGATGGCTTGGGGCGAAAACAAAGCTGACATTGTCTCCAAAGCCGTCGAAGACGAAGTCACGGATGCCATCTCCGCCAGTTTCCTTCAGCATCACGACAACGCACAGTTTCTGTTAGACTCGGGTGCAGCTAGCAGTCTTACACGGAAACGCCACCCTTGGCTCGTGGGGACGGTCGACTGGTCAGATGCCCTCATCCGGAGAGCGGTCACCTGGCTTTCGCGAGAATTGGACAAGCCCGTACTCAAGCTACTCGATGAAGACTACAATGAGCATGGCATGAGTGATTTGCTCACCGAGTGCGGCCCTGCCTATCAGCTCAACATCAGAATCTTCAATGAGTTACAGCACACCATCTCAGGGTGGCCGGGTGGCAAGCCCGACGAGGACGATCGTCACCGCCCAGAAAGAGCACTACCCTTTCCGAAACGCGCGCTCATCTTTGCTCCAGAGCCTTCGGATGAACTCCGCGCCTTGGGAGGAACCATTGAGCGACTCGTCGAGCAGGGCCACACCGTAGATGTCGTCTTCCTCACGTCTGGCAATCTTGGGGTCGGAGACTCAGCAGCTGAACGCTTTGCCGAGGTCTTAAAGGAGCTCGCCGACGTCCAAGGTGCCGAGGACTGGAATACACCGGTAAGCTATGCGGGCCAACTTCTTGATCATCTCGCAGCCAAGGGCCCCTTCGGCGAAGACAACGCCGCTCTTCGCTCTATCAAATCACTCGTGCGCCGAAGTGAAGCACGCCACGCACTCCGCGCCTGTGGTCTTGCTGAGAAACACATCCATTTCCTCGATCTCCCCTTCTATGAGACCGGTCGATATCGCCGTTTCAAGCCAGACGACAACGACGTTTCTGCCCTCTGTGGTATTCTAACAAAGCTAGAGCCTCATCAAATCTATATGACGGGTAGCGCCTCAGATCCTAGCAGTGTCGCTGGTGTCTGTTATCGCCTCTTTCAAACTGCCATGACCCAGACGGCCAAGGAGGCTTGGCAACGTGATTGCTGGACCTGGCTCTACCGCTCCGGAGAGAAGCCCTTCGCCTCCTACGAGATCGACATGGCGGTGCCAATGAGTCCAGGCCAACTCAAAGCAAAACTCACCGCGCTCTCACAGTACACGCAAGAAGATGAGAGCACCGGCAAACGTGAAAGAGCCGTGGCACAATACTACGATCAGCTCGGCCTGGCAGACTACGAAGCGATCGAAGCATTCCGCCTGTGGAAGAGTTAGCTTCCTGCTGACGCCGCTTGGGCCTGCGCCTCAGCGCCGGGCTGCAGGGTAGTCTGCTCGAACTCACCAAACGCCCGAAACTTTTGATAGCGGCTCTCTAACAGATCCTTCGTTGAGAGCGCCATCAACTTCTGACACTCCTCAATGAGCGCTTCCTTCAAGCGAAGCGCCATGGCGAGAGGATCGACGTGGGCCCCCCCTTCGGGCTCTTCGATCACGCGATCAATGACTCCCAGCTTGCTGAGATCACCTGCCGTAATCTTGAGAGCCTCAGCTGCTTCTGCTGCTCGTTTGCCATCCTTCCAAAGAATGGCCGCGCAGCCTTCGGGGCTGATGACGGAGTAATAAGCATTGTCCAACATCATGACACAGTCAGCCACGCCAATGCCGAGCGCCCCACCTGAACCGCCTTCGCCGATGATCACGGATATGATGGGTGTCTTCAGCATCGCCATTTCCCGGAGATTGTAGGCGATGGCCTCTGCAATGTTTCGCTCTTCTGCGCCAATACCTGGGAAGGCACCCGGAGTGTCGATCAGCGCAATGACAGGAAGACGAAACTTCTCAGCCAAGCGCATGACGCGCATGGCCTTGCGATAACCTTCTGGATGAGCGCTGCCAAAGTTCCGCTTCAGATTCTCTTTGGTATTCCGCCCTTTCTGGTGACCAAGGACCACACAACGCTGCTTGCCGAGACGAGCAAAGCCAGCCGGCATGGCGTTGTCATCGCCCACGAGGCGATCTCCATGCAGTTCTAAAAAATCCTCAAACACATTCTCGACGTAGTCGAGCATGAAGGGCCGCTCAGCGTAGTGGCGAGCAATCTGGATGCGCTGCCATGGCGTGAGATTCTTGTAAATATCTGCACGGGTCTTCCGAATCTTCTTGGTAATCCCGTCCATCTCCTCAGAGAGATCCATCTCCTCCTTATCCGCCTGACGCTTCAACTTATCGAGCTGCTGCTGCAGCTCGTAGATCGGCTTTTCAAACTCGAGGTATTGGCGCTTCATGTTGGTTCCTTAAAGAAAGTAAACAGGCGTGCTCACGGGAAGTAACATAGTTAACTCCTCAACATCCGTTGGGTCCATCACTATTCCTGGTCGAACGACCTGCTCTTCGCTGTCAGCCTGCTTGCGGCCCACAATGTTCAGGCCGCGACGCGAGAGCCTGAGCTCTTTGCTGGCAAGATCGTACCCCAGCTGGGTCGGACTCAGAGGCGACTGATCCGCGCTCGCGTGCTTGCTTCGAATCGTCTCCGTAAAGGGCGGCCGTAGCTTCCCGGGCAAACGGATATCTAGGACGGGGAACTCCGCGAAGAACTTCCCATCTTCTTGAATCAGCAGCACTTTACGCTTGGTATCCACGGAGACTTCGAAATCTAGTGAACGAGTCAACAAGTGATCCCCAGGGAGGAGCTTAAAGTCCATCATGCCATTCAAGCGCTTCAAGTACTCAATCGTGGTCGCATGCTTCTTGGCAATCCCACTCAATGAATCGCCCCGCTTCACTTCATAATCCACCTTCCCATCCGCAAAGTTAGGCGAACTAAGAAGATCCAGATTGATCTCAGAGCACAGCTTGCGGGCCACTTGCTGACGCTCAGACCGTGGGAAGTAGCGAATAATGTAGAGAAGCTTGTCTCGCGCGGCCACGAGCTGGCGATTCCTGGTCAAATCGAGGGCAGCCTCAAACTCGCGGATACCGGGATCGATCGGTTTCGGAGGAGCCGTGTCCTTGATCTCCCTTGCCGCCGCCACCTTTGGCTTCTCAACCTTCTCCAGGAGGTAAAAAAGACTCCCAATGGCCAATCCCAAGACTGCCAGCGTCACTAAGGCAAAGAAGATGCGAATCCCCATCAGTTCCGACTACAGCAGACCACGACGTTTAAAATCGAACACGTTGATACCGTGGGATTTCTGTATCATTTCCACGGTAAACCTTAGGAGTGAAATTTCCCATGTATCATCCACACCTTCGATCACCGCATTGAGCGGATTGTTCGAGTCGGCCACCTGCTTGAGCACCCGTTCACGCACGTCATCGATGGGATCATGAACGATGCTCTCCTGAATATTCCGCTGCTTAAAATTGAAGCCGTATTTCAGAAACGCCGCTGTCCCCTCCTGCCTGCTGAACCAATCGGCAAACTCCTCCGCCTGATCACCAAATCCCTCGAAGCTTAACCCGTCTTCGGCATGCGGGCTCACAATCATCGGGCGAGCAGCCTCGATATTCCCACGCCGAATGCGAACCTCATTGATACTATCCATCAATTCGCTGATGAGATGGAACTCGAACACGGTGGTTCCAAACGTATCAATGCGACGGTCAGGTTCTAAAAGAACCTGGGTCGTCTCTAATGCATACTGGATCGACTCGTCTGAATACATCATCTCTTTCTTCCCAGATTCTAGAGCCTATCATTCCCGGTGCCACCATTTATTTCCTCGCCACTAGCCCCATGATCCTGACGCTGTTTCGGGACATTTGTTTGCCCATCTTTCTGATCATTGGTGCCGGCTGGCTCTTCGACCGCAAGTTCCGACTCGACCTCGATTCCTTGGTCAAACTGAACATCTACTTGCTGGTTCCCGCGTTCATCTTTGTCAGAGTCACCCAGTCCCCCCTGACTGGCGATCTCGCCTTTAGAATCATCGGCTTCACGCTCTGTATGATTGCCAGCATGGGTCTGCTCAGTTGGGCTTACGCTAGAGCAAGGGGGCTCTCCTCGGCCTCGCGGCGATCGTTGCAGCTATCGACAATGTTCTACAACTGCGGAAACTACGGCATCCCCCTCATGGCCCTGGCCTATCCTGACATCGCCGCACTGCAGGTGTTCGTCCTCATGACCATGAACGTCAGCACCTTTTCCCTTGGCACATTGCTTGCAGCGGAAGGCGGGACAAGCCCCGACGGCAAGCCAAAGCGGCGCCTGAGCGTGATCCTCAAGCAGCCATCCCTCTACGCTATCGCCTTGGCTATTTCCGTTCGCGGCCTGGGACTGAGCGATACCGTCGAAGCGAGCTTTGTGTGGGAACCCCTCGTCTATGGAGAGCGGGCATTGATCTTCGTCGCCTTGCTCACTCTCGGCGTCCAGCTTTCAAAAAACAAGCCTCCCCGTCTCGATGCCTCACTAAGCTTTGCCCTCGTTCAGCGTCTACTCGGCGGCCCTCTGATCGCGCTAGCGCTGGTCCAGGTCTTCGGATTTAGCGGCCCAGTAAGCGCCCTACTCATCCTCGGGGCAGGCGCCCCCACGGCAATCAACACAGCGCTACTTGCCCACGAATTTAAGGCAGATGCGCGATTCGCGAGCGGAATAGTCTTCTACTCCACGCTGCTTAGCCTCGTCAGTATCACCGTGATTCTATTCCTGCTGAATCGAGGCTGAGTCACTTGCCAGGAGCGCATTCTCCCCTAACCTACAGATCATGAAACGGACCCTCTTTCTGATCAGCTGCGGCTTTCTCAACGTGACCAGCGCCTGGGCAGACCTCGATTTCAAAACCAAACGAGTCACCTACGAAGCTAAACCTGAAGAGAGGCAGTTTGAAGCCGTCTTTTCTTTCAAGAATACTGGAAAGCATCCGATCGGAATTACGAAGGTCGACAGCAACTGTGGCTGTATTAGCGCCAAGACCGACAAAGAACGCTATGAGAAAGGCGAATCTGGCAAAGTTACAGCCACCTTCAAAATTGGCAGTGCTGAAGGAGTCCAGACGAAGAGCATCAGTCTCATTTACAAACAAGATCAGCCGATCGTGAAACCCAAGATCGTCGCTCCACCAGCGGATAGCAGCGATCTTCTAGCATTCATTGAGCAACCTAAGCCAGAGCCCGTTCATCCCGTGGTCTCTCCCCCAAAGACAGATCGGCTCACCGTCGAACTGAAAGTTCCCACCATCGTCCAGATCGATCCCAAGATCACTAAATGGGACGTGGGTAGCGAAGCGGAAACGAAGACTATCCAGATCACGATAGATCATGAAGAGCCTATCAAGATCAAAGCCGTGCGCTCCTCTCGGGACAACATCAGGATTGAAACCAAGGAGATTGAAGCAGGCAAACGCTACGAAATCTCTATCACCCCTCAAACAACGGAGAAAGTTCAGCTCGGAATGCTAACGATCGAAACAGATTGTCAGATCAAGAAGCACCGCAAGAAACTCGCCTTCTTCAGCATCCAGCGCCCTGAGACGAAGAAAGCGCCACTCGACGCTGCGCCAGCTGCAGTGCAGGTCCTTCCTGGCGCCATCGAGAATAGTCAGTCTACCGCCGAAGCAGATCAACCGTCTCTTTAAAAGCCGTTCGCCGCTGTGAACGCCACTCGGAAAACCTGCCTCCAACTCGGCATCATCGTGCTAGGAGCCACCCTCGGAACTGCCTGGACCTACTACTTCAAGGCGAACCGGCCAGCACTCTTCCTCGTTCTAGAGACGAAGATGGCAGCAGACACCCCGCTAGAGGAGGTCTTAGCTTGGCCGAATGCCCCAGTGTGGATCGACACACGAGCAGACACCGCCTATGCCAAGGAGCACATTCCAGAGGCCATCTCGCTTCCTCCAGACGCCATCGAAACCGGGCTCAAGGCCCATTTCGAACTCTTTATCGACCAGCGAAAGACCTTCGTCATCTATGGACCAGACGAAGCCAGTCAAGCCACCGCAGAGCGGCTGGAAAGCCTCGGCTTACAGAAAGTCCATCGGCTCCAAGGAGGCTGGAAAGCCTGGCAAGCGCACCACCCCTAAATTTGCCCGCGCACGGTCCCCGATTATCGTCTAAATTGCTTTTCACCCCTACCGCAAACCTCTTAGAACTCCCTCAACGATGAAGACTATGAAGCTAAACCCTGCATTTCTTGCCACTCTCAGCGTGTTTGCCATCCTCACGGGTGGTGCCCTCGGACAAGTCTCCGACAGTGATGTGGAGGCTGCTATCCGCGATGAGATCAACAAAGCCAACGGTGATCTCAGCCCATCAGATCTGGCGAAAGTGAAGAAACTGAGCCTAGCAGGACTTGGGAAAGCCGGAGTCACCATCCCCGAAGGTTTAGTGAATCTCGAAGTACTCGACCTCAGCGGCAATAGGCTGAAGCCCTCCATCTTTAGCCCGACTAAGCTTCCGGATGATCTAGAAAAACTAACTGAAATCGATCTCTCAGGGAACATCCTTCCTAGCATCAACTTGATAGCTAATATCCCTTCATTAGAAATTGTCCGCGTCAACAGCAACAGTTTCACTAGTCTCTCCGTCCCTGGTGAGCTGATCAATCTCAAAGAAATCTACCTAAGTAACAATGGTCTGACTGAAATCACGTTCGAAGAAGGCTTAGATAGCTTAACATTTGTTGACCTCTCCAAAAACGATCTCACCGATCTCGATGGCCTTGCTA
>CALLLI010000108.1 GCA_938082635.1 uncultured Verrucomicrobiales bacterium | reverse complement strand
GGCGTAGCGTGCTTCCTGCAGGGATGGAGATGTCGAGACAGTTCATGCCATCATCACATGGCATTTTTAAGGCTCTTTGTTCAGCGCCAGGGTCAACTTTCTCTTTATAAGCTACTTAGACATCACTAACCAATCGCCCTGCCGGGTTATAACCCCGTGCTACTTTGTGCTTGCTTGTTCGTAGCACGGGTTTGTAACCCGTGGCATCTTAGCTAGACCTTCACTGTTCAGGGGGCTGTAAGCCAAGGTGTCTGGGAAGAGTCTTGAAAATCTTTTCCGAGAGAATATTGTCCCCGGAACATTTCCTTTCATCGTAATCTTAATCCCGTTTGGCGCAGGCCATGTCGCATGCCCATCTCCCCTCCCGGTAGATTGTTGAGACCAGGGGACGAAGTCCTCAATTCTTCGGGGGATTAAGAGTAAGATTAGGATTTGGAAACAGTGATGGTCGAGAAAACCCCAACCACGGGAAGAACAGAAAATGAAATCCAAAATGAATCGAAGCACCTTATGGCCGTTGGTCCCATTGATTTCTATGGTCAGCCTTGTGGTAGCTGCTGATCGCGGAAAGAACATCGTCACGCGTCCCAATGACCCGATCCCCAAGGTGGAGGTAACGAAATTCACCGGCGATTGGAAAGGTGCCGAGCTGAGCCGCGACATCCGCATTCTCTGGCTGAGTGGCCCCGAGGACCACGGTGGCGGCGAACACGATTACATCCGCATCAAGGAACTCTTCGTTCCCATGTTGAAAACCATCTCGCGAGTCACCGTCGACGAAGCCTTTCAGTTTCCCACCCGGGATCAATTCGATCGTGCCGACCTCTTAATCCAATACCTCCATCTCCCCGACCTGACATACGAACAACTCGCCATGTTCCAGGCCTTCGTCGATCGTGGCGGCAGCGTCGTTTCCATCCACGAATCCTGCATCATGCGACCCGTCGACCGGGCCGAGAAACTGGCCGGCTGCATCGGTTGCTCCTGGAAAGGCAACAAGGAATCCAAATGGAGCAAGTTCGATCATCGCTATCCACTCTTTCTCAACACCGAACATCCGGCCTTTGTCGGCTTGCCCAAATCCGTCAGCTTCAATGATGAGTCTTATTGGAATCTACTTACGCGCGACGACGTCGAAGTCATTGGCACCCTCGCTCCCGCCGTTGACGCAAACGACACCTCCTTCGCCGACGCACTCGCGAGCCCCGAAGCGCGCGGCGACGCCTTCTGGACCTACACCTCGGGCAAAGGAAAGGTCTTCGGCACCACCACCGGCCACTACACTTACACTTTCCACGACCCCATCTACCGCCTCCTGCTTCTGCGCGGCATCGCCTGGACCCTCGACGAAGATCCCGCGCCCTTCATGCCTCTCGTTCTCCAAGGTAACACCGACGAGCAAGGCCTCGTCGGCACGAATGATGTCATGTTAGATTACAAGAACCGGAAACAGTAATGAACACGGAAACCTTTCGCCCTCATACTCCCCTCGTGCCACGGGTTTGTAACCCGTGGCACCTCAGCTACTCCTTCACCTTTCGAGACTAGCATCAGAGCCAGTAGTTGACAATTTCTTCATCCTGTAGGAACTTCCTACCATGACTGCGGTACTTGCCCAGAAAGGTCAGATTGTCATCCCCAAGGCGATCCGAGATGAGATGAACCTGGAAGCAGGTGACGACTTTGAGGTCTACCTTCTCGATGGGGAGATCGTTCTCCGCCCGCTCCCAAAGGCGAGGAATCAGGGACTGGCGAACGTGCTTCTCAACCCTCCCGGGAAGTTAGAGATCCCGGAGAGAGACCAGCAAGACCTCCCTGAGCCTTTGAATTTCGGCGGATGAGCTACCTAGTCGACACCAACGTCTTCTCAGAAAAACTCAAGCCGCGCCCAAATGAAAAGGTGATGGCTTGTCTAGCAGAGAGTGAATCAGAACTCTTCGTTTCTACCCTAACCATTGCCGAAATTCGCCGAGGCATCGAACGGCTACCTGAAGGCAAGCGGCGCGACCAATTCCAACAATGGCTCACCACACTCAGCCAGACCATGGCGGGTTCGATCCTCAGCTTCAATCGCGCCGTCGCCCACACCTGGGGACAAATGCAAGGGCAACTGGATCTCAAGGGGATCAAGCTATCATCATTCGATGGTATCATTGCAGCCACGGCTATCCGGCATGGGCTCATCGTCGTGACTCGAAACGAACGTGACTTCCAATAGGTACCTGTTAGGATGCTGAATCCATTCGAATCATAACATCACCAGTTCAAACGTCTTCTCGATCGCGAGCGCACTTTCAGTTGTAACAGGATCTAAACCAGGAAGTTCCTACACACTCCATGGCCGATAGCACAAAAAAGATTTTCCTAGCTTATCCCGACTCAGTTCGTGAGGTGCGAGATGCAATCCAAGCAGCCGTGGAGCTAGGGGCAAAAACAGCTCCAAGCCTCAAACTTTAGGCTCTCCGTCAGATTGGCTGGGTGAAATCCTGACCGAATGAGACGATTTGGCATTGCTTGCATTCACATTACTGTTTCACAATAAACGGTTTACGGAGCAGGCCTAGAGGCTTCGGACTCCAAGGCTTCGGTCGCCATACTTTGAGCCCAGTCGTAGCTGGGATTCGGTGAGGCAGGGATTTTCTAGGGAACCAGAAAGGGCCTTCTCCTGTAGACTGAAACTGGTTCCTGTTGGCCCAGCCGCCCTTTCAATGACCTGAAACCATCCAGCCAATCTGACGGAGAGCCAAACTTTATCCATGGACCGCAAATGATATTGCAGGCAAATGTCTAGTTGATCCGATCTTAGAGGAGATCTCAAATAGTGCGTTTTTGATGGCTGATATAATAAAACTAAATTTTAATGTAGTTTATGAAATAGGTTTTGCTATTGGTAAAGGCAAGCGTGCAGTTTTGAAATTGCATCGGGCTGTAGAGAAGGGTGAGACCCAATGTCACTGAGTTAGGTCAAGGCTAGTCTATGCAATCGGTTTGTAGGGCAGGGCCACAGGGAGCCATCTCGTTGCCTTGATCTATGGGCAGACTACCAGGTCGCTTAGCCTAAACGATATCTGCGACGGGCTCCAGAATCACCCAGGAAAGCTCGCAACGATCAGAGGTGCCACAGCCCCTCGTCGTATTAATGCGGCCTTCAAATACATGCAACTTTATTGATATTGATGGGTTTGAGATTGCATGAAACGAGACGGGCGGAAACTATCAAGTGAGCAGCAATTGTTGCAGCGTCAGAATGCTGTGAATATGTTCTTTCAAGAAG
>CALLLI010000107.1 GCA_938082635.1 uncultured Verrucomicrobiales bacterium | reverse complement strand
AAGATTGCGCAGGAGATCGGTTAGCCCTGAGATCCACGGCGGAATCGAAAGAGCCAATCTCTGTAGGTTGAATTCAACCTCATGGGACATCAGGCTCCCGAAGTCGGTTGAAACCATCCAGCCAATCTGACGGAGAGCCGTATTTATAAGGGTTTCTTAGAAATCAGTCGTTCAGCTCGGCGCTACATGGAGGCACCAGAATAATATCCAGTCATAAGTGACAAACCACACATTCCGCATTGGATTAATGTTATATTTCGCCTTTAATAAGCACGTAACATTAACAGAAAGCTGGTTATAAATTTAATTATTCAACTTTTGTGCTTTAGTTAGCATCTGCTTTGCTGCCTCCCATGGAGTCTCCACTTGCTGACCTTGCCAAAAACGTCGACGTTTGCCAGACCGATCACCTTCCAGTCATCGCTGCCTTCTGCCGCCAACTGAGCATCGACAAGATCGTCAATCGCCTCGTCCCCACTGAGATGAACCTTGATCCGGGCACTGTCGTCATCGGAATGATTCTGGACACCCTCTCTGGACGCTCCCCGCTTTATCAACTTCAGGACTTCTTCCAGCACCAGGACACCGAACTTCTCTTTGGTGAGCCTATCCCGTTCACCGCCTTCAATGACGACGCCGTAGGCCGTGTCCTCGACCGCCTCTATAGCGTTGGCACCATGAAGATCTTCACCGAGATCTCCCTAACAGCATGCCATCGCTTCGATCTCGCCACCGATCGCGGCCACTTCGACACCACCTCCGTCAACGTATGGGGTGACTACAAGGATTCCCAAGCTGGTGGCGACGCACCCCACATCACTTAGTAAGAAATAAAAAACAACCTATATGAGCGAGTTGATCAAGATCCCGTATTCAGATGCATCTAAGGCGGCAAGTTCTATAAGTTGATTTTTCATTCTCCCTTACGGCTACAGCAAAGACAAACGGCCGGATCTCAAACAATTCATGATGTCGCTACTATGTGTGGAAGGAAACATCCCCCTTGCAGGCAAAGTACAAGACGGCAACGCCGCCGACACGCAGCTCAATAACGAAGAACTCGAACGCCTCAGCAGGCTCATCAAAGCCACCGGCAGGGAACGCAAAGACTTCCTCTTCATAGCGGACTGCAAATTCGTCACCAAAGTCAACCTGGAACTCATGGGAAACGATCCCTTCATCACACGTTTACCTGCTAGTTACAAAGCCCACTCAGAAGCAGTCGACGCCGCCCTCAAAGCCGACAAATGGAAAACCATCGGCACGCTCAATCAGACTACCACAAGCAGCAACCGCCCAGCAGCCGAATACAAAGTCAACGAACAGGAAATCGAACTCTACGGGAAGAAATATCGAGCCATCGTGGTCCACTCAAGCAGCCATGATAAACGGCGAACCAAGCGAATAGAGCGAGAAATTCGAGAGGCCGCAGCAAAGATCAGCGCAGCGTGCAAACAAGGTCATAAAGACCGCTATCAATGTCAGGATGACGCCAAGGAAAGCCTGAAGAAACTCAAACAAGACTATCAAGGAGGACTCTGGGAAGTGACAGGAGAGATAGAAGAAATCAAAGTATACGGGCCAAGGCGGCCACCAGCAAATGGACCAAAGAAAGTGAAAAGCATCAGCTATCGACTAAAGCTGCAACGCCATCAGAACACCCAACGCATCTCGAAAAACAAAGAACGAGCAGGATGCTTCGCTCTTCTAACAAACACAACAACTGACCCAGAGAGCCAAGAGAAAAGCTACAGTGCGCGGGACTGCCTAGCGAACTACAAAGGGCAATATGGAGTAGAAAGAAACTTCTCGTTTCTGAAAGTACCACTGATCGTCAACAACATCTTTCTGAAAAAGCCAGAGAGAATCAACGCCCTAGGAATGATCATGATGCTATCGCTCCTCGTATGGAGCTTGATGGAACGGACCATGCGACGAACGCAGGCCGAGAAAGACCTTAAACTTCAAGACATAGATCGCAAGCCGACGAAGCGCCCAACCTCATTCATCATGATACACAAATTCAGAGGCATCCTGGTGATGCGGCGCGGACGAGAGAGATGCCTCGCGCGACCACTATCCTATGAGCAAGGACAGTACCTAATCGCATTAGGATTGAAAGGAGCAATCTTCACAAGCACACCAAATCCACCAAACAAGAATATAGAGATTCTTGAGAATCTCCGTTTGGAAGCACTGCAAGCCCAAGACGAATTTGAAAAAAAAATAGCCTCGTCGCTGAGTTCCGCACCTACGAAGTGCTCCTGCGCCTTCTCTCGAATACCGCCCTCGCAGATGAAAACTCCTCACACATGTTCGTTAATGGTGTGTTAGGTTTCCTGAACGAAGACAAGCAGCGCTTGCGCCAATATCGACGATCCACGCGAGTTCAAAGAAGCGATGGATTTCCTTCGTGCGGACCTGCACTTCCAATCGCAATACCGTGGTGATCTCACCCCTGAGCAGCGCAACGAGATCGAAGTCACCCTCTTCGAACTTGAACCGCTCTTCGAACGCTTGTGTGCACTCCAGGTCTCTGCTCGTGCCGAGCTAGAGAAGATCAAATCCGAGTTCTTTCAGAGGTTCGTCGATTGGAAAGACCAAAGCGATCTCTTCAGCACGCTCCTCCTAGAGCTGTCCAAGAAGATCGGGACAGAGGGCTTCAATGCCCTCATCGGAGCCATGCTCTCGGACGTCTTCGGCGACAATATTGGGGCGCGGGTGACGGCTATCTATGGCATGGTCAAAAACCTCTATGACATGACGAAGGCACTGCTCGATCACGAACTAGCAGAGGTCGCAATCCTCGACTACAACCAGCCCCTCTGCGGCATGATCGAGCGGGCGGCCAGACTCCGGACTGTGTCAGGTCAGTATCCCTTTGTCCTGCCAGAAGGCACCACCGGCAATTTCCAGGTGTGGCACCCGTCCAGTGAGCAAGACAACATCATTTCAACCACCGTCACGCCGATCATGAAGTGCTGGTTTCCCAAAGAGGATGGCGAACCCGGCGATGGGACCTGGGAACCCATCTACTTCAAATGGCTCGGCAGCAAATTTGTGCCGAGCACCGCCGAAGGCACCGGAAGTTTTAGCAGAACATTCGACAAAGACCACGCGGTCAAAGAAGGCGGCGACCACTTGCACCACTTCCAGATCGATCTCCCTCGCATCAAGCCAGGCATCAAATGCGACCTCATCCTTCAAACGAAGCGCGTGTTCAAGAGTGGCCTCGCAGAATCGGTTCAGCACTTGGTTGGCGTGGTGAGCCCTTCGTAAACTCTCTCGTAGCCCAAACGAAAGAGCGGCGTCCGGATGAACCCGGGCATCGCTCTTTTGTATCCAGAGCCCCTCACCAGACCTCCACTCTTGCTCTCCGCCTGGGATTCCTAGGTTTTAGTTGAATAACCAAGGGCTCAATGCATGCTTGGCGGCTCTCTATCGAGCAATGAGTTCAGGGCCAGCCATACAGACACTTCCCGGGTTCCGCGATTTCTATCCCCAGGAATGCGCCACCCGAAACTACCTATTCTCCCAATGGCGTGACCTGTGTCACCGTTATGGTTTTCATGAGTATGAAGGCCCTATTCTAGAGTCTACCGACCTCTATCGAAAGAAGAGTGGTGACGAGGTGGTGGAACAACTCTTTGCCTTCACGGACAAAGGCGATCGCGAGGTCAGCATGCGACCAGAATTGACGCCCACCCTGGCCCGGATGGTCGCGGCTCGGCAACGCGAGTTTAAGAAACCGATGCGCTGGTTCAGCATTGGTCCCTTCTTCCGCTTCGAACGTCCGCAGATCGCTAAGGGGCGGCTCCGCGAATTCTATCAGTTTAACTGCGACATCATCGGCGAAGATTCTGAGAATGTGGATGCGGAGATCCTTTCTCTCTCCATCGATTTAATGCTTTCGCTAGGCTTTGATCAAGATGACTTCGTGGTGCGGGTGAGCGATCGCCAAGCCTGGATCGACTTCGCCGAGGAGGCCAAGGTGAACGATACGGATGCTTTCCTCCAAGTCATCGATAAGATGGAGCGCGAGAAGGATGATGTCACCGCCGAGAAACTCTCCGCTCTGGGCACTTCATTGGAGGCCGTAAAGGCATTCATGCCAGAAGGCGTTGCTAAAGTCCCCCGCTTAGCGCGTCTCTTCGAAACGCTCAAGGCTCAAGGCAAAGATGGCTATTGCAAAGTCGACTTAGGGATTGTGCGAGGGCTCGCTTACTACACGGGCGTGGTCTTCGAAATCTTTGACAAGAAGCACGGACTCCGTGCCATCGCCGGTGGTGGTCGTTACGACAAGCTCATCCACACGCTGAGCGACGGCAAAGCGGACTTGCCTGCCGCTGGATTCGCGATGGGCGATGCCGTGATCGGCAATCTGTTAGAAAAGACAGAGGAAGCCAAACGGCGGTTGACGGTCTTCGCCGAGAAGGCAGCTGCGATCGATGTCTACGTGGTCATTGCCTCAGAAGAGCAGCGCCACGCAGCGCTCGATGGCATTCAGCAACTGCGGGACGCTGGCCTTCGGGTCCATTTCTCCTACACGCCCGCTGGCGTGAGCAAGCAGATCAAAGTAGCCCAACAACAGAACGCCAAGGTCGCTGTGATCTTTGGCGACGAGTATCCGCAGATCAATGTGAAAGATCTGCAACTGCGCCAAGAATCTACTGTCGCCGGGATCGAGCCTATGCTCGAAACCACCAAGGCTCTGCTAGAGAACCCTCATCCCGGCGGCCTCCTCGCTTAAACGCTTTCTTCAATCATTCTATCATTCATGTATCGCACCCATCATTGTAACGAAATCCGCAAGGAACACATCGGCGAAGTCGTCACCCTCAGCGGTTGGGTCAATTCCACACGCGACCATGGCGGCGTCATCTTCATTGATCTGCGTGACCGGGAGGGTCTGACCCAGGCCGTCTTCCGCCCCGAAGAAAGCGAAGAGGCGGCAAAGCTGAGCCACACGCTGAGATTCGAAGACGTTCTCAAGATTGAAGGTCTCGTGTCGGCGCGCCTCGACGGCACGGCGAACAACAAACTCGCCACCGGCGATGTCGAAATTGTCGTCCGCGAGGTCACGGTGATCAGTCGGTCAGAAGTGCTTCCATTCCAGCTCGACAAAGAGCTCTCTAACGAAGACCTACGACTCAAGCACCGCTACCTCGACCTGCGGCGTCCACGCCTGGCGCGCAATTTGCAAATGCGTCACCGCGTGTCCAAGGCCACTCGCGATTTCCTCGACGAGAAAGGCTTCCTCGAAATCGAGACGCCCATTCTTTCCAAGAGCACGCCAGAGGGCGCCCGCGACTTCCTCGTCCCGTCCCGTCTCAGTCCTGGCAAATTCTACGCGCTGCCTCAGGCTCCACAGCAGTACAAGCAGCTCCTGCAAGTCGCTGGCGTGGACAAGTACTTCCAAATCGCGCGTTGCTTCCGAGATGAAGATCTGCGATCCGACCGTCAGCCAGAGTTCACTCAGGTGGATATCGAGGCTTCCTTCGTCGAGCAATCGGATATCATTTCGTTAATCGAAGGTTTGTTAGGCCGTTGCTTCAAAGACTCCCTTGGGGTGGATATCCCGGGTTCATTCGAGCAAATGACTTACCACACCGCCATGGATACCTATGGCTCGGACAAGCCAGACCGCCGCTTCGACATGAAGCTCATCGACGTCACGGAGGACCTCAAGGACTGCGAATTCCGTGTCTTCTCTGGCACGGTCGCCAATGGTGGCGTGATTAAAGCGATCAACGCCAAGGGCTTTGCTGACATTTCGACCGGTCAAATCGACAAGCTCACGAAGCTGGCCCAAGAAGCCGGCGCTAAAGGCCTCGCCTACATCCAAGCACGCGACGTCGATCGCAAGACGTGGCGCTCGCCCTTCGTAAAGCGCATGACCGATGAAGAGATCAAAGCTCTCCGCACGAACCTCAACATTGAGCCAGGCGATCTCATTCTCTTCGCTGCCGACAAGTGGCCTGATGCCTGCGAAGTCCTCGGCCGCATGCGCCTCGCGGTTGCTGAATTGAAGAATTTGTTAGAAGGCAATACCGACTTCGATTTCCTCTGGGTCACCGATTTCCCGCTCCTCGCCTTCGATGCTGAAGAAGAGAAATGGAACGCCGTCCACCACCCCTTCACTCGCCCCAAAGCGGAAGACATGGACAAGCTCGAGGCTGGCGACTATGCCAATGTAAGAGCAGAAGCCTATGACGTCGTCCTCAACGGCAATGAGATCGGTGGCGGCAGTATCCGAATCCACGAACAAGCGCTTCAGCAGAAGATGTTCACGGCACTGGGGATCAGTGACGAAGAACAGGAAGCGATGTTCTCACACATTCTCACCGCGTTCAGCTACGGCGCGCCGCCCCACGGTGGTGTTGCGTTAGGTTTCGATCGCCTCGTAATGCTCATCTGCGGTGAAGAGAGCATCCGTGAAGTCATCGCCTTCCCTAAGAACAACAAAGGCGTCGACATCATGAGCGACAGCCCGTCCGGCGTCGACTTCAAGCAGCTGCGTGAACTCTATGTTCGCTCCGTGGCCAAGGAGAAGAAAGCTGAGGTAGACGAGACACCCACTTCTTAACCAGGAAGAGCGGTTCAATAAAGGCTCGCGCAGAGACGCAGAGACGCAGAGGATACGGTGGTGAAGATCCGCCGTATTCAACTCGACTCTGTCAAGGTTCCCGCCCGGCCTGACAGCATCAACTCTCCTGAGTTCGACAAGCCCCTCCACATGCTCGCCTATGGCGGCAAGACGGAGTGGAGTCTGCAGTTCGATGAGATCCCAAAGTGGATCATCCAGATCACGCTGGAGAATGGCGTGGTCGGTCTCGGCGAGTCCTACCGAGGCTTGCCCACGGAACAAATGAAGTCCTTTGCAGAGACGCTGATGGGGCTCGATCTCTCGAAGGCCAATCTCCAAGCCCTTCCCCTGCCCTATGGGCGGATCTATGACGGATTCGAGTGCGCCATCGTGGACGCCTACGCACGTAGCCACGAGGTTTCTGTCAGTGACTTGTTAGGTGGGCGCTACCGTGACCAGGTGTATTGCAGTTTCTGGACGGGGCATCGAACAGTCGAAGATGCGGCGAGGAAAGCAAAGGAGGGCCAAGACGCGGGCTACGATTGCATCAAGTTCAAGTGCTCAGCGGAAGATCCCGTGGCTGAATGGTGTGCGGCAGTGAAGGACACCTGCGGACCAGACTTTCAGATCATTCTTGATCCTAACCAACGCTTCGAAGATGTGCCTACGGCTTTCCGCATGGCACAAGCGTTAGCCGAAGTGGGCAATGTCCGCTGCTTGGAAGATCCCATTGCGCGCTGGGACATCGAATCCCTAGCGTACCTGCGCCAACGCATCGATATCCCTATCGCTTTGCACATTTCTCTCCCTTACAATGAAATGGGCTACCAACACATCACGGACATTCTACGCGCGGTGAAGCTAGACGCCTGCGACTACTTCAACTTCAACGGCGGCCTCTACAATGTGACCAAGATGGCGACCATCGCTGAACTCAGCCGCAAGCCGTATTGGCACGGTTCTGAAGTCGATCTTGGGATTCTGGAAGCTAGCTACTTGCACCAGTGCGCCGCGAGCAAGGAAGCCCTCCTACCTTCGGACATCTTCGGCCGGATGATTCGTGAACACGATCTTCTAAAAACACCACTCCACTTTGAGAACAGCTACGGAACGGTTCCCGAAGGGCCTGGACTCGGCGTGGAACTCGATCAAGACGCCCTCACTCACTATGGGCAAGAAACGTGGTCGACTGAAGGTTAAGCTATCGACAGGGATCTTCTTAGGCTCCTATTTCTGTCTCTCCCCCCTATGCTCGAAGTCGTTGGGAAAACGTTTAGACAGAAATAGAGAGGACAGAAAGACAGCACTGCTAGATTCTGGAAAGCGCTAAGAAGACTTCTTAGCCGCGACCTTATGCTCTCCGAGCTTCTTAGCAATCGTCGCACCCGCGTTAGAAATCTTCACTTCGCGATCCACTTCAAGGATCTTGCCGTCTTTGCCAATGTAGACCGTCCAGCGGTGAGGATAGGGCCGCTCAGCGGTGACCACACCATACGCTTTCGCGACTGATTTCTCAGGATCGCTGAGGATCGGATAGTCGAGCTCCAACTTTTTGGCAAATTTAGTGTTCGTATCGGCGTCATCGCAACTTGCGGTGAAGTAAGCCACGTCGAACTTCTTGATTTCAGCGCCACTCTCACGGAGTGACTCACATTCCTTCGTTCAGCCTCCGGTGAACGCTTTGGGAAACCAGGCCACGACGACCGCCTGCTTGTCTTTGAAATCAGCGAGTTTGTATTTCTTGCCGTCGCTGCCTTTCAACTCAAAGGCTGGGGCGTCATCACCTGCCTTCAACGATTCTGCTGCAAAGCTGGTGGACATAAAGAGTGCGAGTGAGAAGAGGATGGACTTGAGCATAGTAACGTTAGCTAGGACTTCTTGAACACCGAGGTGTAGACCATGTCGTAGTCGAAGTCTTCACTCGTGACGCGTCCGTTGATCTCGATGCCATTCTCAGCCTGAATATCAGTTTCCGCATGCCACGCCATGTCGCCAGGAGGTGCCAGCAAACGCCAGATGATCTTCGTCTTCTCTTGGTTCACCTTGCCCTCAGAGAAATAGGTCCGCCCATGCGAATCGTAGTAGGCTGACATGTAGCGTTCTTTCAAAGCGTCGTAGGTGTACTGCCAGCGATACTGTGTCCGTCCTAGCTCACCGTAGGAGTAGCCACGAATCTCGAAGACGTGCCCGCCAAGCAGGAAACCGCCTGTCCATTCGACACGCGTCGTCGTCACCGTCTTCATGCCTTTCTCCGTCACGGCCGTCTTTGTCATGCCTTTCCAAGTCCCGACATGCTCTTTGAAGACTCCCAATTGCTCAGGAACGGAGAATTCCTTGGCATCTCCAGAAGGCAGTGTTTCGGAAACCTCAGGCTCGGGTGCATCAAGCATCACCTCAGTAGCAGGAGCGGGCTCTCGCGGTTCAGGAAGTAAGGTCTTCTGATCTTGAGCACTGGCAAAGGCCACCGCAACAAGAAGAGAGAGCGAGAAGAAAGGAATGGTCCGATTCACTTAGGACAAATCGTTACCTTCTGAGGTGGTCTACGCAAGGGGATTCCCGATCGCCGGGGTTTGGTATATCATCGTGGCAGATTCTCATCCCCCCCCCGGTTCTAACAGCTATAATTTTCCGACTATGGTCCTCGCTCTCATCGCGACGCTTACGCTCGTTGTTCAACCCACTACTGTTGCTGCTCCGGTCGGATTTAATGAAGAAATCCGGCCAATCCTATCCAACGCCTGCTATCGCTGCCATGGTCGAGACGAGGCTGACCGGAAGGCTGAGCTCCGCCTCGACACGCGTGAGGGTGCCACCGAGGACCTGGGTGGCTATGCGGCAATTACCCCAGGAGATCCTGATCAAAGCGCTCTCATTGCCCGAATCTCTTCACATGACCCCGAGGAAGTCATGCCACCATCCAAGGTAGGCAAGCCCCTGGATACCGCCGAGATCGAATTGCTAAAACGCTGGATCAAAGAAGGGGCGCCATACGCCAAACATTGGGCTTATGTGCCACCTGCGAAAGCCAGTCCTCCAGAGATAGACAATCCCTCGCTTCACCATGAAATCGATCGATTCATCAGCGCTCGCCTTCAGAAGGATGGCCTAACGCTTTCCCAGGAAGCAGACCGCCATCACTTGGCGCGCCGTGTGGCCCTCGATCTCACCGGTCTACCACCGGACGCAGAAGAGGTGACCGCGTTCGTCAACAGCAACGATCCAATGGCCTACGACACCTTAGTCGACGGTTTGTTAAACAAGACAGCGTATGGGGAGCACTGGGCACGTCATTGGTTAGACCTTGCACGTTACGCCGACTCCGCGGGCTACGCAGACGATCCGGCTCGGACCATTTGGGCCTATCGTGATTATGTGATTCGATCATTTAATGAGAACAAGCCGTTCGACGTCTTCACCCGCGAACAACTTGCCGGCGATCTCTTGCCAAACCCAACGCAAGACCAGCTCATTGCCACCGCCTTTCATCGGAACACCCAGACGAACAACGAAGGCGGCACCAGTGACGAAGAGTTTCGCACCGTCGCTGTCATCGATCGCGTGAATACCACCTTCGCGGTCTGGATGGGCACAACGATGGGTTGCGCACAGTGTCACACACACAAGTACGATCCAATCACTCACGAGGAGTATTTCCAAGCCTTCGCGTTGTTCAATAATACCGCTGATGCTGATCGACGCGATGAGTCGCCGCTCGTGGGCATCGAGACCGATGCCTACAGGTCGAAGAAAGAGGCCATGCAGCATGACCTTCAGAAGCAGGAAGAAGCTTTCTACCAAGTGGATTCCGATATGAAGAAAGCATTCTCTGACTGGCAAGGTGATCAACGTTCGTCCGGCACAAACTGGCAAGCCCTCACTGGCGCCACGGTGCCACAAGCTCTCAAAGCAGATGAGAACGGCTTCCTCACTGTAAGTGAAGAGCCGACCTCCGAACAGATCACCGTAACAGCAGCAACCAACACAGATGAAGCCGTCACCGCAATCCGCATCGAATTAGAACCCTCAGGAAAGAACGTGGTTCTAAACGAAATTCAAATTCAAGATGCTGACGCAAACATCGGTGTCTTAGAAGGGCAGTTTGTCAGGATCTCGCTGAAGGGCAAAGGCAAGCTCATTCAGCTCGCCGAAGTCGAAACCTTCTCCAATGGAAGTAATGTCGCTTTGCAAGGAACCGCCAGCCAATCCAGCACTTATACAGATGCGATTGCTAGCCGAGCCATTGATGGCAAGACCGACGGAGCCTACCAGAAACATTCGGTTAGTCACACCAATACAAACGACACCGATCCATGGTGGGAGGTCGACCTCGGGAAGGCCTTTCCCTTAGACTACGTGACCCTTTGGAATCGCACCGACAGCGACACCGGGAGCAGGCTCGATCGAGCCACGATTCAAGTCCTCAGTCCAGAACGTGAGATTGTCTGGACGAACAGCCTAACGTCCGCTCCCGAGACGAACCTGAAGCTAGAGATCAACGGAAGCCGTTCAATTCGACTCACTTCTCCATCGGCGACGTTCACCCAGAAGGACTTCGGAGTCGCTGAGGCTATCGATGGAGAGGCCTCGAAAGACTCAGGCTGGGCCATTGCTCCACAGCTCGATCGCGCTCACGCTGCCGTCTTTCAGTTAGCCAAGCCGGTCTCCATTTCCACACTGCAAGTCACTCTGGATCAGAATTATCCAGGTCACCCAATTGGCAAATTCCGCATCTCCTTCACCACCGCGCCGCAACCAATCCACGAGCTTTCTCACTCAAACCGCACCATCCTTGAGAAGTCAGAGCGCAGCGAAGTTGAGCACCGCCAACTCTTTGATGCCTTCGCCCTGGGCCAACCTCAACGACTCAAGGCGCGACAGGCTATCCGAGAGCTTCGGCAGAAGATTGCTGAGATGAAACCGCCGACAACCGTGCCTGTGATGCGCGAGTTGAAGGAAGACAAACGGCGAGAAACGTTCATTCACCTTCGCGGGAATTACCTCAACCCAGGCAAGCGCGTGGTGACCGGTCTCCCTGGCGACATCCACCCATCGAACGCCGAGAACCCGGATCGACTCGCTTTGGCCGAATGGATCACTGATCCTGACAATCCTCTTACCGCACGCGTCACTATGAACCGCTATTGGGAAGCGATCTTTGGCTATGGCCTCGTGCGTACGAGTGAAGAATTTGGCTCCCAAGGAGAACGCCCCTCCCATCCCCAGTTGTTAGACTGGCTAGCGAACCGTTTCATCGAGAGTGGCTGGGATTCAAAAGCGCTCCTGAAGGATCTTGTCACATCGGCTACGTATCGGCAGTCTAGCAAGGTCACGCCCGAGCAACTCGAACGAGATCCTGACAATCGTCTTCTTGCTCGTGGCCCACGGTTCCGACTCAGTGCGGAGATGGTCCGCGATCAAGCTCTCCATGTGAGTGGTCTCCTCAGTAAGAAGATGCACGGACCTCCGGTCAACCCGCTTCAACCTAACATTGATTTAAAGGCCGCCTTTGGTGGTGGGATTGATTGGAAAATCAGTGAGGGCGAAGACCGGCACCGCCGTGGACTCTACACCACCTGGCGACGCTCCAACCCGTATCCCTCGATGGCCACGTTCGACGCCCCCAATCGTGAGGTCTGCGTCGTGCGTCGAGACCGCACCAACACGCCTTTGCAAGCGCTCGTCACCTTGAACGACCCTGTCTACATGGAGGCGGCGCAGTCACTCGCTCGAAAGCTCGCCGCAAGAAACATCTCTCCAGAAGAGACCGTCGATCACGCCATCTGGCAGAGCCTATTGCGCCCAGCGAAGAACTCTGAACGCCAATCCTTGGCCGCCCTTTACACCAAGACCTACGATCGTTTGAAACAAGAGCCCGATCGCGCTCTTCCGCTTGCCACTGACCCAATTGGCCCCGCGCCCGAAGGCAGTGATCTCGTCGCTCTCGCTTCCTGGGCCGTCGTCAGCAATGTGATCCTCAACCTGGACGAAATCTTCCTCAAACCCTAGCATGACCACTCTCAATCCCCGTTACGAACTGCTTCAGGCAAAGACACGTCGGCACTTCCTCCGAGATTCCTCTGCGGGCATCGGAGCCATCGCGCTCAGTTCTCTTCTTCGCGAAGACACCTTGGGCGCCGCGTCAGCGATGCCGGATCCCACCGCCCCGCAAGAGAGCCATTTCGAGGCAAAGGCCAAACGCGTCATCTACCTTCATCTCACAGGATCCCCTCCCCATCTCGATCTCTGGGACTACAAACCTGAATTGGTTAGGCGTGATGGGCAAGATTGTCCTGACGAGTATTACAAAGGTAAACGCTTCGCCTTCACCTCGGGTCGCCCTACACTTCTCGGCACACGTCGCGAGTTTACACGTTGCGGAAAGAACGGCCTCTGGTTGTCTGACGCTCTGCCACATTTACAAGAAGTGGCGGACGAACTCTGTGTCATCAACTCGATGAACACCGATCAGTTCAACCATGCACCAGCAGAGTTGTTCGTTTACACAGGATCACCTCGCCCAGGTCGACCTTCGTTAGGATCATGGGTGACCTATGGACTGGGCACCGAGAATGCCAATCTGCCAGGCTTCGTTGCCCTAATCTCCAGCGGTGTGCAACCCAATGGTGGAAAGAACTCCTTCGGTAGTGGCTTCTTGCCCTCGCTCTACCAAGGCGTGCAGTGCCGCTCCAAGGGCGACCCCGTTCTTTACGCCTCCGACCCAACCGGCTTTGATCGAAACCTGCGCCGCGACACCCTCGACACGCTCCGTGAGTTAAATGAAATGCAGCTGAAGGACTTTGGTCATCCAGAAACACTGAGCCGCATCGCTCAGTATGAACTCGCTTTCCGCATGCAAATGTCCGTGCCTGAAGTCATGGACATTTCAAAGGAGTCCAAGAAGACCCTCGAAGCCTATGGCGCTGAACCTGGTGCGTCGAGTTTCGGAAACAACTGTTTGTTAGCGCGTCGACTCGTCGAGCAGGGCGTACGCTACGTGCAGCTCTTCGACTGGGGCTGGGATTTCCACGGGACCAATCCTAAAGAAGACATCCGCGGCGGTCTCACAGACAAGTGCGCCACCATGGAACGTCCGGTCGCCGCTCTCCTTCGAGATCTGCGAGAGCGCGGCTTGTTAGACGACACCCTTGTCATCCTAGGAGGCGAGTTTGGGCGTACCCCATTCCGCGAAGGCCGCACCGCCAAAGGCGATATTCTCGGCCGGGATCACTTCCCAGACTGTTACTCGATGGTGATGGCCGGTGCCGGACTCAAAGGCGGCTACACCCATGGCGCCTCTGATGAGCTCGGCTTCTCTGTCGCTCGAGACAAAGTGCATGTGCATGATTTCCAAGCCACCATCCTACACATGCTAGGATTCGACCACGAGAAGCTTACCTACAGGTTCCAAGGCCGTGATTTCCGCCTAACCGACGTACACGGGCATGTCGTGAAAGATATCATCGCCTAGGCGCCTTCTACAGCGTTCCCGGCGTCCCACCATTCTGAGGACTCGGCCGCCAATTGGTGAGATCATCCCAACGCTTCACATCTGCAGCCACATCAATCACAGAAAGTGAGCGCCCCTTGCCGTCCGTAGGCGAATACCACTTATCGTCGAACTTGAAGCGTTGAATGGCGAGATTCGCAGGTTTGGGCAAGCTCAGTTCGATCGTCTCGCCACCATTCGAAAGCTTGCCAGAGTACTGGCCAACAATGCGCACACCCTCAGCCGCCTGCGCAGCAAAGGCTTCCTCGTTTCCAACGAGAATAAGGCACTGCCCAGGCTCGAGCGATCCCTCGGCGAAGACATAATCAATCCCGCTCGTGAAACGCACGCCCTTCAAATTCACCGGCACGCTACCGATATTCGTCAGCTCAATAAACTCGAGATCGGGATTCTGCGGATGATACATGAGCTCCGAGACGCGCAAGCCTAACAAGAGCGCCCGCACACCTGACGGGGCATTCTTAGCTGCTCCATTGGCCGCTCCGGGTGTGGGCAACGTTAGATAAGTGACCGCGTCCCCGCCATCTGGCAGGCGACCTTGAGCCACATCTGGTCGTTGTGCCGTATAGTGCACTTTATCGATCTCGGCACCATTGGCACCCACAAGTCGGACCCAGCCGTTGTGTGATGGCAATCGAAATGGTAGATCGCACGGATGCCGACGCTTCTGCGCCTTGCCCAGAGATTCCATGAGTAGATGTTTCTTTGGACCCATGAAACTCAGCGTTGGAAAACGGTGCTCTTTAGGAACACTCACATAGTTGCTGGTCACAGCCACTTCACCTAAGGCGACTGGCCTATCATCGAGATTGATCAGCTCGACATAATCGTTAGAAAAGCGCGCCTGAGGAGCCGCCAACCATTCATTGATGCGAACGCTTTGGATACTCCCAAAGGGCAACCCCAAGCTTGGATTTGTCTCGCCGACAGAAGGTTTCGTCAGCGTCCAAAGACGCTTGTCCTTCCTTGTTCGAGAGATGGAACAATTCGCAACCTGCGGACCAAAGCTCACCGCGTCCATCGTCGGGCGCTCGCCCTCGTTGTTCGCTTTGCCATAAAGCGTCAGCGTCTCACCTTCGCGCTTGAGCGCGAAGCCTGTATGAAACTCGCCCTCCGCAACGAGTGCGTCGGCATAGACAACAAGATAGGCCCCAGCCTCGATCTCCGCACCCTCCGCAAAGATAAACTTACCTGGCACTTCGACATCATCCGTTAGGCTCATGCCAGCAAGCGAGATCGTTGCCGAGCCCGGATTATGCAGCTCAATGATATCCGGATAGGCATCTCCGTGCGCATGAACACTGACATTCTCCGCGAGAACCTCACTGATAATCACCTCTCCCACATCGCTAAGCGCAGCCCCTTTCGAGATCGGACGCCTCTTAGTAGGCACTTTACCCAATCCTCGCCGAACCTCCTTAGACGCGTAGGCTGCCCGCAATGCCATGAAATCCTTCATCCGCTGGATATTCGACGCGGGCACCCAGCCGCCTAGGTTTTGATCCATCAAACGTCCGAACTGCTCATTGGAGAATGACGTCTGGAGGAGTTCTGCCATGACCGTGAAATAGCGACGGCGCACTTCAGGATGGTCAAAGAGAGGCTCGAGTGGCTCTATTTCATCGCCTCGTTCAGCAAAGTCGAAGAGCGTGTGCTGTGGATTCGAAGTCGCCTCTCCCACGGACAGAATCGTATCGAGGTCGTGCGGCAGTCCTTGGATACGCGTATCCTTTACCCCTCGGTAGATGGCGTAGTCATCATCGATGCCGTTGGCAATGCCACCCTCACCATTTCCTAACAAGGCCATCACTGCGAAATAACGAAGCCACTGGTCAAGATTCATCACGCGCTCAACCTGCTTAAGGTAATCCGGCCTACCAGGTGCATTGTTCATCACCTCAAGGAAGCGATCGAGGTCAGACCAATCCCACTGGCCCGTATTCGTCTGTTTGAGCCAGCCGTCATTCTGATAGCGATCAACGTCCCCACCACGCCACGACCAATCACGATCGGGTCTCACCTTCTTATAGAGATTACCGCCATCATCATCCGCGTAGTGCTCATTTAGAAAGATACCATCCAATGGCTGAACGTGAACGATCGCACCATAGTCCCGACTTCTCTTCGAGGCATAGTCACGACCATTGCGCCTTGCTTGCACTGCCGTGGTATTAGGTGCAGGCAAACCAGATGCCTGAAAGATCTTCATGCCAATGTGCTGAAGCCACGGGTACACACTGTTCAAATTCATGCGGGTGGCTCCGTTCCAAGAACGATCCCGAGGAATGTTCACACGCATCGGCGGCGGATTGTTATTCCGACTGCCAGCACCGCGCACTCGCGTGCCACAGCAGTACCGAATGACAGGCCCACTGCCGTCATCGGCAATGAGCGTGGTGTTCGACATCGCATTGCTATGTCGATTACCGTTTCCAAAGTTCCGACTATCGTCCTCTGTCATGATGAGGCGGTAGAAGGCCATCGCGGTGCGGTTCTTCTCCGAGTCCACTTGATAGAACGCATTGGCTCGAGTTTCTTCTTCCAAACCAGACGGCCATTGCCGCTGTTGTCCGCCATCGGTGGCCCTAACATAAAACTCGATCACGGTCTTATCAGGGTGAGCGGGCAAGACTCCTACGTAGCGACCATTGGCCAGAGGCCGCATAGCCACGGCCTTGAAGCCCTCACGACTACGGCGCTGCGACACACGCCATAGCACCTCCGCACTAACACTCTCCAAATCCTCGTCGTCAATTTCCGCAAGAACGAGCACGCGTTGATTGGGCTGCGGGATGACTGGGCGATGCTTCACCTTACTGATGAGAGGCGCAATATCCTCCGACTGCATGCTATTGGCAGCGCCCGGGGTTCCGTGGCGATCTCGGCTTGCCCGCCAATTGGCGCCGTGATTATTCGACATCTGCGAGGATACCAGTTCAAGCGATGAGCCTCCTCCATCCGCCTCACAAGCCCACACCCAGCCACTGTCACCTGAGTATTTCGTGCGCCCACTGAAGCTCGACCGATGCGACATGGCACTGCGCCGAGTCATCATCCGATCTGCCCAATCCCCCTGGTCCGCATACTCTACCCGATCCACCACTTCGCCCTCTGCATTCTTCAGGCGCACCTCTTCAGACGAATTGCTTAGCTGCCCTGCAAATGGACCTAACACACGCCCTTGAACGCCATAGGTATTCTTAAAAACCTCAACATCCGCAGCGATCACCAAGTAACCACCAGCCTCTAGAGACACATCCCCGAACGTGAAGTCGACACCCCTCGTGAATTTGTATTCCAGCAACGCCACGGGCTTGTCCGTGGGATTGTAAAGCTCAATGAACTCCTCCCCAGTCGGCTCTACCTCACCGCTATGCATGGGGTGATACATGATCTCGTTAATGACAACACTAGATTGAGCAGCCACGTCTTCAGTAGCGACCTCACCCCCACCCGAGTCTACCAAAGAGGCGTCAATTTCAGGCTTGAGTGCCACCGCAGAAGCCGTTTCCTCAGCCAACAGGGTCTCGACAGGGTCTGGAGTGGCCGCTACCGGCTCATCCTCGACCGGCTCATCCTCGACCGGCATCTCGCCGACCGTTGGCATCTCGATTGCCTCCCCTTCAAAAACCATCGGAGCTGGCGTCACCTCTATCCAAGACGGCGGCTTCTGAGCCGACGATGATGACGGTTCCACCCAGTGCTCGCTTTGCCAATCCGCCCGATCTCGGCGGTCACTGCGATTATCAATCACAAAACGCAGCGCGCTCATAGCGACTACCACAAACACACAGAATAGAATGACGCGTTTCCTCATCGGTTTCTTAGACGAAGCTTAGGGCGGTTTGTTCGAGAGGGAAAGGATTTAGCTGCGATCACTTGGAATCCCAAGCCGCAACCTGCTCCAGAAGCCATTCCGCACAGCTCACGATGGAGGCCGGCTCCTGATTCGCGAGCTCATAACTCTGTGAGGGTGCCTCATAATGCCCGCTGCCGCCCGCGCCGTACCGTTTGTCATAATGCTCAGTCAGGAGGGTCTCGACGAAAGGAATCCAATCTTCGGCATGGCAGAGACTAATCCATCTCTCGATCTGCTCCTTGCTCTGAAACGGACGCAAACGCTCGATCGTCCCTAGAATACGCTCAGAATCCCCGCGCCAACTAGCGTAATCTCCATATAAATACTGTGCTCGAGCCTCGACTGGCGAGTTCACCTCGATCACTGGTGCAGGTCTTAGCGAGGTCCACAAGGGCCCAGGGATATTGAGATGGCCTATCTTGGGACTCTCCGCCTCTACAAAGACGGTGCGCTCCGGATCAAATGCCTTGAGCTGATCATGAATCAATGTTTCAAAGTGCTTCTGTGAGGGTTGGGGATTCTCAAGGTCACCTCCGAAAAGTGAGCCCTTGTGATTGGCCAAGCCTTCCAAATCAAGAACCTGGGCACCGCGCTCCGCCAAAGCATGAAGCACAAGTGTCTTTCCCGAACCGGTGAGCCCATTCAACACCCGCCAACGCATCTTCGCACTCACGCCCAAACCCTCCATGACATGGGCTCGATACGCCTTATAACCACCTTCCAGAATCGCTGGCCGCCAGCCAACTTCACAGAGCACAGTTGCGAGGCTGCGAGATCGCTGCCCGCCTCGAAAGCAGTAGATTAACGGACGATAGCTTTTCCCGTATTTCGCAAAGTGCTCTTTAAGATGTCGGGCAATATTCGACGAGACCAAGCTGGCTCCAACCTTCTTCGCCTCGAAAGCGCTCACCTGCTGGTGAAGCGTCCCCACTCGGACACGCTCATCATTATCTAACACAGGTAAATTGATCGCCCCAGTCACATGATCGACGGCATACTCCTCAGGAGCTCGCACATCGATTATTTCATCGAACGCCAGCTCATTCACCGCAGCCATGGTCAGCAGTTCAATGCGTTCATTCATAACCATGGGCGTAACCACGAGGCGAGCCATTCGTAAAGCTTGGATTTCCACGACCGTCGCTTCCATTCTGGCAAACTCACCTCTCGCGAGACCTCCAGGTCTTGCCAAAATTGCTTCTCCAGCACCTCAACCGTCTCCTCTCCCATGATCACGGCGTTGCACTCCAAGTTGTGATTCAAAGACAAACTATCCAGATTCGCAGAGCCCACCGTGGCCCACGAAGTGTCCAAAACCATGCACTTCGCATGCAAGACTGACCGCTGATAGAGGTAGATGCGTATTCCTCGACGCAGGTATTTCGTAAAGTACTGCCGTCCAGCCAAGTCAGCCAAGGCCACATCCGAACGCGCCGGCAGGAGTAGGCGCACATCCACTCCCCGATCCGCCGCTTGGCAAAGCGCCTCGCGAATGGTTCGATCCGGAATCATGTAGGGGTTTGTTAGCAACAATTGCTCCGTCGCTCGACCGATCTCCATCGCGTAAAGCCTCCGAATCCGTCTGCGATAATGCCCACGCCCACCGATGATGAAGATGCCACCACTCGGCAGCTCACTCTCATCGACAGGTTCGTGCCCAGCCTGAACAGCCGACTCATTAACAGGCAGCAGCTTCCCCGTCTCACGATGCCAAGTCTCTGTAAAGAGCACGGTCAGGTCCAGAGCAGCAGGGCCCACGAGTCGCACGTGAGTGTCTCGCCAAACGTCCTGACACGACACAGACTCGGACCAGTAGTCTCCCAAATTGAAGCCGCCCAGGTAACCGATCAGATCATCGATCACGAGAATCTTGCGATGATCCCTGCCAAACACACCAAAGCGGTTCTTCCAAGGAGCAATCGGCCGATACTCCAAGACCTCCACCCCTTGAGCCGTCAGGTGACGAAAGATCGCCTCCCCCGCATCAAGCGAGCCAATCGCATCGTAGATCACACGAACCTCCACACCCTCTGCCGCTTTCTCGGCCAAGGCTCTAGCAAAGCCCCACGCCGTCTCATCGGACAAGAACATGTAGAACTCGCACAAGACTCGTTTCTGAGCCTGCGAGATGTCCTCGATCATCTGCGCATAGAGCACATCCCCAGAATGACAGACGGCCGATACGTTTCCGTACGTCGGCTCGTCCTCGGCAATCTGCGTCAGCTCGCGAATGACCGCAGGACGACGCAGCAAGCTACGATAACGAAGCGAGCGGGCTAGGACCTCGGGAAGAGCAGCCACGTCACGTCACCTCCCACCACGTCTAGGCTGGCTTACTCTTTCCTGGGAGAACCAAGCCACAGACAAAGGTTAGGATAGCTGTAAGCGGCCACGCCCACACAAAGGAATAGACGGACGACAACTTCTTAGATTCCACGTCATAGTCGTAAGTCGGCAAACTGCCCAACGACTCCACAAAGCTCGGAGCAAACTTATCGACCAAGAGCCACACATCCGTCCGCACGAACAGGACGATCACGAAAGAGATCACCGTCCCTACGACGAGGCCACGCACACTCCCCTTGCCCAACATCGCAATCAGGAAGATGGCGAGCATGGGGCCAACTGTGTAGCTCGTCATCCCAAACGCCAGCGGCAAGATAGGAATGTCCTCTTTTACAAAGAGCAGCAGGTAGGTGAAGAATGTCAGGGCGATCCCCCAGATCACAACGAGGATACGAGACTTGCCGACCAACGTGGGATCATCTGCAGAAATCCCATCGTCTCGCTCAGGATGATAGATCAATGATAGTGTCGTCTGACTCAACGCCGCCAAGATACTGTCCAAACTTGAAATCGCGGCAGCAAAGACTCCCGCCAGGAGAAGACCACTGAGGCCCATCGGTAGCATGGACACAATCCACATCGGGAAAACAGCATCGCCATCCGCAGGCACCCGCACGTTACTCACTTCCCCCGTCACCGGATGCTTCGCAAAGGGCGCCGCTTCCATGCGCTCCATCGAGGTCATCTCCGCCGTGGCTGGAAACGCCACCTCAGCTTCGTAGGCATTGAAAGGGTGTTCTTGATAATGCACAAAGAGCGCCGCCCCAACGAAGAGCATGAGCAACGTCACCAACTGACCAAAGGAACTGAAGATGATCGCTTTCTTGGCCGCCTGAGGGCTGCCGCAGCAGAACATCCGCTGCGCACAAAGCTGATCCACGCCAAACATCGTCAAGTTCTGGAATGGCACCGCGATCAGCGCCACCCAGAACGTAAACTCGAGCTCATGCCCCACTCCGAACCAATCAAATTCCCCACTGATAGTCTTCGTCCGGCCAAAGTCGGTCGCCGTGCCCCAAAGCTCGCCAAAGCCACCTGGCAACGAGTTCACCACCGTGAAGAGCGCGATGAGGCCACCAATTGTAAAGAGAAAGAACTGCATCACGTCGGTCCAAATCACGGTCCGCATACCTCCCATCAGCGTCCAGCCAATGGCAAACGCCCCAATGATCAGAATGCACACTTCAATCGGCATGCCTGTCACCACCTTCAACGGGAGCGCCGCGACGAGCACACGCACGCTCTGCGCCAGGATGCTGCCGACAAAGAATAGTATTGTAGCCAACGTCTTCGCCCCTCTTCCCAGACGATTTCCCATATAATCATAGGAACTGTAAATTTCCCGTTCGTAATACACCTTCACGAACCACACCCCGACAATCACACGGGCAATGATGGAACCCACCGCCCACTGCAAATAAGTGAAATCACCATGAAGAGCAAAGAGCCCCGCAGGCACCCCAATGAACGTCACTCCACTGAGCTCGGTCGCGATGATCGAGCCCGAAACAGCCGGCCAAGGTAAAGTCTTGCCGCCAAGGAAGAAGTCTTTGATCGACGCCTGCTGACCCCGCATGCGATGCCCCACCCACGTGCAGAAGACGAGGTAGCCCACAAGAACCAACCAGTCGACCGGTGTGAAGAGTTGGTGGATCGGTTTGTCAGCCATGAGAACGAATCATCGAACGATGCCGGAAACTTGGCCAGAACTTTGTTCTCGTTCTGATCAAGCCGCCATTCACACGGGCTGTCTCGACACAACGTGAGGAATGGCTGTGGAACATTCACTCGGGCTAGTCGCTTCGCGACTGCGGCAATTTCTCACGTTCCACAGAGCGATGTCTAACATCCACCTTCAAGACAACCAAACTAACAAAGTTACGGCAAAAAAAAGCTTGCGAAATTTGTTTTTAAAATTCTTAAAAAATCTTAACGAACCCACTTGCAATTCATCTCAGAATCAGTCAATCCTGTCACCGATGAGCCGCCAATTTGGAAACCGTTTGAAACTGTTCCCAGGAACTTTCTTGAATGCTTTATGACTTGCTCACCATCCGACTGTTACTCTAGATCGAGGGCAGTTCGCCTACTAGGCGACACGCAAGCATCGCCAGTCTTCTCCGTTGTCGCGGAACTAAAAGCGCCTCAGTATTCTGCACAACTTTTCCGTTAGCTCTTTCCACGCCTCTCCGCAACCAGCTCCCCATCAACGCCTTATTCACATGCGCTTGTACACTCTCTCTCCAACATCAAGTCATCAACAACCCGATCCATTGGTTAAGCAAAGGCTTGTAGGAGTGTGTGTTGAGAGCGTTTCAGCGGTTAGTTCGGTTCTCTAAGGGCGATCACGCACTGCCCTTCCCCACGGCGTTGAGCAGACCACCCTTTCGGTGGTCCTCTAGCCGAAGAAGTGCCCACCCTCTCCTTCCATCCGATAAAGTTTTAGATGTCCGAAGTTTCTGCTCTCACGTGGGCCCAACTTGAACCTCTGATCGCAAAGCGCGTCAGCCGAGACACCATGACGCGTTGGTTCGCCAACACGTCAATTGCCCAGGCCGACGATACTAGCATCGTCTTAGAAGTTCCAAACCAGATCTACCAGTTCTGGATCGAGACGAATTACACTGTCGAAGTGAACGAAGCCATTGAAGAAGCCTGCGGCAAGCACAGGCTAGTCTTTCAGTTCCGTGAGTCAGATCCCCTACAGGCAACGCCACCAGCTGAGCCCCCAAAGCCCGCCTCCACTGAGACTACCATACCTCAGCCAACCAACCGTAAGAGCAAGGCAGGCCAGAAAGCCTCCACCGCGGGACTGAACCATCGCTATCTCTTCGAATCCTTCGTCGTGGGCGCGAATAACGAGTTCGCCCACGCCGCCTGCCAAGCTGCCGCGAATAAACCCGGACGCATCTACAACCCCCTCTTCATCTATGGCGGTGCCGGAATGGGCAAGACCCACCTCATGCACGCCATCGGCCACGCTATCCTCAAGGAGCGGCCAACGGCTAACGTGGTCTACATTTCGAGCGAGCAGTTCACGAACGAATTCATCCAAGCGATCAGTGATGGCTCTCTTGTTAAATTCCGACAGCAATACCGTGAGGCGGATGTCCTCCTCATCGATGACATCCAGTTCTTCGCCAAGAAAGAGAAGTCTCAGGAAGAGTTCTTCCACACCTTCAACACCCTTTGCGACAAGAACGGCAAGCAGATCGTCATGACGTCCGACACGCCTGCCTGCAAGATCAAGAACCTAGAGAAACGGCTCGTTTCCCGCTTCGAATGGGGGCTCACGGCAGAGATGGCGCCTCCGGATACCGAAACCCGAATCGCCATCCTCAAGCGCAAGGCTCAGGAAATGTGCGTCGAGGTCGAAGGCAACATTCTCGAGTTTATCGCACAGCGCATCCGCAACAACGTGCGCCGCTTGGAAGGCGCCCTTATTCGGCTTGCCTCCTACAGGTCGATGAATAGCGGCCACCTCGATCTCAAGACTGCGGAGCACCTCCTCCAAGACTTCCTCCATGACGAGGGCTCCAAGGACGTTTCTATCTCTCAAATTCAGAAGCGCGTGGCTGAGTTCTACGATATTCGCTTGAGCGATATCCTCGGCCGCAAGCGTCCGGCCCAGATCGCCTTGGCTCGCCAAGTAGCCATGTTCTTCGCTCGAGAACTCACCGGCTCTTCCTACCAGGAAATCGGGGACGCCTTTGGTGGGCGAGATCACGGCACCGTCATCCATGCTTGCCGTGCCGTGGAGAGCAAATGCAAGGACATGGAGAAAGTTCGCCGCCAGGTAGATCGCCTACACGGGGAGTTCAACGAAGCTTCAGAACGTTAGCAAATCTAACAGACTTGTTAGAACGCACCGAAGCTTACGGGAGTGCTGGAAATTCGCCTGTTGCCAAACGGAAAGGCATCCCCTATAGGACTATCCCAATCCTCAAAGGAACGCAGGCACTCTGAAAAACCATGAAGTTTAGGATCACTAAAGAGCACTTTCTAAGCGGACTCCAACAAGTCCAACATGTGGTAAGCACACGCACCACACTTCCGATCCTTTCAAACGTGCTTGTGGAGGCCAAAGACGGACAACTTCGGCTAACTACCAACGATTTGGATGTCGGCGTAAGCGCTCAGGTCTCGGCTTCGGTCGAAGTCGAAGGCTGCACCACCCTGCCTGCTCGTCGCTTGGTCAGTATCGTCAAGGAATTGCCCGCCAGCGAGATCGAGATCGAGGTGGATGCTGACCATGTGGCTTCCATCAACTGTGGCCCGAGCTTTTTCAAGATTCTCGGCCTCACTCACGAAGAGTTTCCAGCCCTGCCCAACTTCGACAAGTCGAAGGAATTCAAATTTCCACAGGCGACACTCAAGGACAGCCTCAAGAAGACGTCTTACGCGATCTCTACAGACGAGACCCGCTATGTACTCAATGGCGTCTACTTCTCTTTCGAGAACAATACCCTCATCATGGTAGCGACTGACGGTCGCCGCTTGGCCATGGTCGATCACGAGCTCGAGTTCCCTAAGAGCAACGAAACTTCTATCATTGTGCCCACCAAGGCCGTGAATGAGCTTCAGCGTTTGTTAGGAACCTCCGGTGAAGTCACCATCTCCATCGCTGAGAACCAAATCGCCTTCACAATCGACAAGCTCATTCTCGTCAGCCGCCTGATCGAAGGCAACTATCCTAATTACCGCCAGGTCATCCCAGAGAAGACCGTTGATCGCATCACGTTAGAGCGTGAGTCTTTCCTCCAAACCGTGCACCGTGTCTCGCTCCTCACGAGCGACAAGTCGCACTCTCTCAAGCTCGTCTTCGGAGAGGATAACATCGACATCATGGCAAACTCGCCAGACATCGGGGAAGCGCGTGAATCGCTGGCCGTGCAGCACAAAGGCAACCAGTTCTCCATCGCTTTCAATCCGGAGTTTCTCATGGCACCGCTTAGGAATCTCGATACAGACGAAGTCTACCTCAACCTCATCGACGAGATGAGCCCAGGTGTTCTGAAGATCGACTCTTCCTTCCTCTACGTCCTGATGCCCATGCGCGTCACGCAGTAGAAATACAACTGAACGGCCACACACTTCCGCAGCGGTGACTTTTAGTCGCCGTCGAACTTAGAGCCCTATGGAGCAAGCGTGACACGCATCCTAAGGAAGTCCTTGCGTCCTCTATCACAAGCGTTGTCGTTAGCCTGCCATTCTTCAGCACCAAATCGATCTCGAGAACGCCCCAGACCGTCAGGTCATTGCTAGATTCGAGTTGTGGCACAAGCGCCCGATCTTCAGCCATCCACGAGAAGCCCACGGTCACGCGGCCTTCGGTATCGAAGCCTATCGTGGCCTTGGCTGAATCACTAATTAACGTAGGGTCCGTCCCTTGCGCGTATTCCAGTAAATTGGCGACGCCATCTCCATCAGCATCATCATCATCGCCCGGTGCAGCACTCTCCCCCGTAGTGTCCGGAAATTCGAATCGCCCTGTATTCATACTGCATCCCGGTAATAGAAGCGCAGCAATCCGCCAAGCCTCTCGCGACATTCCAGCATCAGTCAGAGCGAACTAAGGTTCAATGCTTCAGAACTCGGATCTCCTCCTGCAGGTAGTCGATCATAGGCTCCAGTGGCTGATTGCCCCAGCCCGCCAGAGACACCAGCATCAGCCTGAATACATCCATTTCAGATTCTTGCAGTCACCGGCCGAAGAAGTACGGTGAGAAAACCCATTCTCATAGAATCCACAACCAATTGAAGCTCCGCACCTCATGCGGCAGTCGAATTTCTGGACACTACGCCATCCAATGGTTGGACCTCCTCCCGGACTCCAAATCGTTGCACAGAACCACTGCCGACATTGTGCAGTCCTGGTCGAAAACAGATCCAATCGAAGCCCTTGAATGGGCCAAAGCACAGGATTCCGAGATCGGTCGTGTCGTCGCTGCTGAGAAACTGGCATACAAGGATGCTGCGGGAGTTCTCAAACTTCTTGAGAATGCTTGGGCTTCTGGTCAAGAGCTAGGATATAGCTTTGACAAAGCTCTCGCAAACATCGCCGACCACGCTCCAGGTCTACTCTTTCAGTCGGCATTGCTAGAACAGCTAGACGAAATCCCGAGCGACGTGATAAAGTATGTCGCGAATAAGTCTCCCGCGCAAGCAGTCGCGTTGATGGAGCAATACAATACTAAAGCAAACCTGGAAGACATCGCCGAGATTTGGTTAGAGCAAGATGCCAACGCCGCCGCCACCTGGGTAGGTCAGCTTCCCCAAGGAACCCTAGACGAAATTGCTTCGCGGTTCGCAGTCACCTCGGCAGCGAAAGACAGCCAAGCCGCCAGAACCTGGGTGAATGAAAGCCTGCCGAAGAACAGTAAAGCCTACCAAGAGGCCCTCAGTGAATTTGAACCTTAGCCCGCCATCGCGGTAGAGATCATTTCGCGCACGTGCTCAACAAGCTTCTCGTGGGAGTGCAAGGCGAAGTAATCGTCGTAACGTGGATTCAGTGGCTGACCCACCCAATCTTGGTCGACCAAGAGACGCTCGATGGCTTCAAAGCAACGTTTGCTATCATCTTCGGGTATGGCAAGACCGATACGGAAAGCCTTCACCCGATCTTCCAGGCAAGCGCCCTCCGTCACAATGCAAGGTCGCTTCAGAAGTGCGCCTTTGGTAAGGACGTTACTACTACCGCTGTAGAGTGAGTTCAGATAGGCCGCAAAAAAGACATCAAACAACGAGGCCACGCCATTGTAGACCTCGCCATCGGGCACCATACCGGCTTCTGAATCGAGGTAGATGTTGTCAGGAGGATCTGCTAAGTAATCTTTCACCCACGCAGTTTCCTCATCAGATAACGTGTCCCACCAGAGCACTCCAGTGAAGGCGAAGAACCAGGGATTGCCTTGGTCGGCCGCTTCCTTAGCCACTCGTAGTAGCGTTAGGAGGCCTTTGCGCTTCTCTAAGCCAACGATACCGATGATCTTCCGTCCGCCTGCTTTCTCGCGAATCGCTTTGGCCAGGGGAACCTCGGGGTTTCCATCAGCTTCATTCGTGATGTCAGGCATGAGAAGAACAGGCTTGTTCGAGTAGGACTTCACGTAGGGGAGCGTGCGTTCATCCACACCTGAAATGAGACGGCAATCCTGCGAACGCATGACAAAGTCCCCCTTCAAACGCTGCTTCACCTTGGCCAGAATTCCGGAAACTTGCTCCGTGAGATGCTGTGCGCGAAAGTAGAGACCCGTCCATGGACGGCCTAACAAACGATCTGCTGTCCCTGCGCAAGGCATGAATCTCAAATAGCTATCAAGCCAGGCAAAGAACACGAAGTCCACGCTCCACCCACTGATCTCTTCCTGAGTATCAATGGCCTCACCAGCGATACGCCAGCGTTGACGCGTGGTGAAAGGATCATGATCGCGACCACGAAATAGCTTACTATCACCAGGATCTTCAAGCTTCGAAATGCTCAGACTGTCAGGATGCTCACGCGCCATGTCCTCCATGTCCTCAGGCTTCGGGCAGAGAGCAACCACACGTGCCCCCGCCTCAAGAAACGATTCGATAAAGGCACGAAAGTAGGTGGCGTGATGCCCGACCCAGACAGGATCGACAAGAGCGACGGTACATCGATCAGAAGGACTCATGATGATTGGGAGGGAACAGCAGTAGAACAATTTGAAACTTCAGAAGCTAGCGCTAGACCCGTGGCCAGCGCACTCAGCTCGGTTTCGTAAGTGGTAAGGATGCGTTCACGGCTAAAGAACTCAGAACGTTCACGCGCTTTCTGACTGTAAGCAGCCGTGAGATCGGGCGAATCTTTCCAAGCTTGAAGCGTCTCGTTGATCTCGTCGACCTCGCGAGGATGAATGACCGCGCCGTAGCCACCCTTGCTGACCTCGCGACCAAGTGGCGTATCGGCTTCACAGATCGCGAGAACAGGAGTGCCCGTCGCGAGTGCTGGCAGAAGCTTGCTTGGCAAGAAATTCGCCGAAACGTCAGGCTTCTGCGTGATGAGACAAGCAGACGCATTCAGCAAAGAGGTCACATAAGCATCTTCGCCAGAGACATCGGCCATGACAATGTCCCTGCAGTCTCTGGTTCGCTCTTCCAGACGCGCACGGTCGGCACCTCCACCTTGAATACGAAGCTGCCAGCCACTTTCTAGCGCCTCAAAGGTATCGACAAAGTCCGGAAGACCCTGTTTCACCCCGACATTGCCTGAGTAGAGTAATTGATGCGCTTTCCGCTTGGGACGCTGAATCCACTGGCGGTCGATTTCATCAGAGAGACTCTGGTGAATCCAGTTTGGGATGAATGTCAGACGACGATCGTTTCGCGACACCTTCTCCTCAAGTTTGATTAGCATCTCGGGACTGATCGTAGAGAGCGTCGATGCAGAGCGCAGCGACCAGATCTCCATCTTACGCAGCCCCCAGCTCAGCCCCGGCAGGTTGAGCATGCCAAGTTCCAGCGCGGCATCGACGACAAAGTCTTGCACGATCAAGAGACGCGGCACCTTCTTCCCAAGGTAGAGAAACCGCTGAGCCACACATTGTGACAACATCGGGCAGGCCGAAATGACGACATCAGGTTGCCATCCGGGAAACTTCGCCCTGGTTGCCAGCGCCCAGAGAAAACTAGCATCTGAAAGAAGCCGTTTCAGACCACTCGCTTTCTCAGGAACATACATCTTGAGACGGCACAGAGGAATGCCTTCAAACTCCTCTTCGCGCATGCGGACACCTTCATCCTCTGGACGCAATTTCCACGCTGGGTAGTAAGAGAACGTTCCGGTCACTCTGACATCATGCCCTCGCGCCTTAAAGAAGCGGGCAAGGTCCGTGTAGAGCGAGGCACCGGCCAGCTCGTCGGGCTGAAACAGATTGGTGATGAGATGAATCTTCATGAGACAGCTTGAGTTTCTTTGTTGGCCACCATGGCCGGGCGTTCAGGCAAGACGCCAAAGTGTTCGAGGACATCAAAGTGAATCTGAATCCACTGATCGATTGAGAAGCCTTCCATCGACGCCGCCGCCGCCTCGCGCATCTGTGAGACCAGTTCAGGATTCTCGGTCAACACGCCAAACAATTGACCGAGATGCTCGGTATCGTAAGGATCAAAGGTGAAGCCATTGACCTGATTGCGCACGAGTTCGTGCGCACCGCAGCGATTCGACACCAAGACAGGCGCTCCTGCCGCAAGAGCTTCATTGACGATCATTCCCCACTGATCATGGGTGCTAGCCAAAAGCACCGCCAGTGAACGACGACACGCCCTTGGGACTTGCTCATAGGCTAACCAAGGCACCATCCTGATTGAATCCGTCAGCCCATGATTGGAAATCGCCACGCGCATCGCTTCCTCTTGCGGCCCTTTACCGCAGATGACCAAGGGAATCGCTTTGCCCGGAAAGCGTTCTTGATACTGAGCGTAGGCATCGATCACGCGCATGCTATTCTTCTTCTCAATGAAGCGCACAGGCATGAGGAAATACTCGCCATCCACCGTCAACGCCTTCGCAATGGCCTCATCTAACGAAGCGTCGTCGGCCTGTTTGCCTATGGTCGCGTTGTCCACCACATCCCAGGCATGCGTGAGAGCGAGTTTCTTCCGACCGCCGAGGAATCGGTGATAGGCAGCACTGTCATTACCCGGACAGAGGTAGAAATAATAGCGTGCCACCATCAAGCTCTTAATGAGCTCCAGCCAAATGCTCTTCCCGAAGCTCTCGGCGTCATTGAACTTCGAATCATTCCACACGCCCGTCTTGCAACGCCACAAACGCCCTAGCATGGTCGTCAACATGCTCTCAGGCCGATCATAGCCACCCACAAACGCAATCTTGGGCCGCTGTTTGACCAGGATCTTAAACAGCTTCCAAAGGCAACCCGGCACCGACGGATGTATGAACGAACGCATGCCGAGACCACGAAAGCGATTCGATAAAATCGTAATGGGCATCCGATAGAGCTTCTGCAAGCTCTCTCCTTCCCAACCATAACTCGCCTCTTCAGCACCAATAAGCACCACCTCCAGCTTGAGAGCATGGCCAAGGCCGCGCGCGTCAATGGCTTCCTGAAAGGCATTCAAGCGGAAGGCCAAGTAAGGTGTGTGTGAGTCAAAGATGGCGAGCAAACGAACTGGCTTCATGACACGGGAGAGGGTTGCATGCTGGCAACAGGCATAGCGGGATGAGCGACCTGCGACTGGGACAATTGCGCAAGCCGATGGCGGTTCAGGAAAACCTGAGGATATACAAGGAAGAGACCAATCACCAAGCCAGCGAAACGGTCCATAAACGGATTCGCGGTGAAGGTCTGGCTGAGATAGCAGAGAGTCACGACCATGGGGAGAATAAGAAATTCATTGGGAGGGTGCCCAGCAAAGCTGAGCTTCCAAATGACTCGCCAGGCAAAGGCGAGCCCTCCCAGAAAGATGAGTAAATAGCAAGCCAAGCCAACATAGCCACTTGAGAACACCGCATAGACCCAGGTCGAGTGCCCCGGGAAGAACGTCTCTTCATTCAGGTCATCACGATTGCCCCACACGAGCAGCAGCTCATGGAGGTAGGCTTCGTCCCATTGATAGTAGGCACCAAGCCCGAGCCCAAAGAAATAGGTATGGGGATTCTCCGAGAGCATCCCAAGCATCGCATCGAACTCTGCCTGACGCGTGAGCAGAGACACGTCAGCCGATGTCTCGGCACCTGTGCCCGCATTCTCTAACAAACGCTTCGTCCAACGTTCAAGCACGAGCGGGTTCGTGATCGCGATGACAAGGATCATCCCCACGCCCATCACCCCAAGACCGGCAGCCTGTTTCAGCTTCCCAATGATGGCCGGCACCGTCCACTGGCGCCGGCGCAAACTGACGTAGAGCAGACCAACACACGCCAAGAACGCAAAGCCCGCCGTGGCAATGTAAGACCGCGTGATGCTAATAAAGACCGATCCAAAAGTAAGCCCCCCTCCAATGAGAACGTCTAAAGGAATTCGCCGCTGCGAGAAAAAGAAAGCAACCACCGCATAACCAATAAAGAACGGTGCGGCAGAACTGAGCAACTCATACCGAATCTCGTGAATCGGTATCTTCACAATCACGAGCGAGTAAACGGCTCGCCAGAAGATATTGATCGATCCAGAGACGACGAGAGGGAGTAGCAATTTCTGAGGATCCATGCCACTACGCGCCATGACCTGCATGACAAATAGGCTCAAGCCCATGAGATGAAGCGGCAGTGAACAACGAATGTAGTTTCCAATAGGCACGCCTTGCCCCACCGCAACAAATGGCGTGAGGACAAGAAAGCCAATCCACAAGAGCACTAGATAAATGCCCGGGAGCGTGAACAGAGCTCGATAGCCGACCGCCATGATCGCCAAGCCACTGCCCACCGCCAGCATAAGGAAGACATACTGCACAGATGAGCCACCGTCTTCCCCTCGGAAGTCGAACGCAAACGCTAAGCAGTAGATCCAATAGAGAATCGATAACATCGACACATGGCAGTAAAATTAAGAGGCGGCAGTGACCATCGCGTCATCCAGTGAGGAGCTGGGGGGAGCTGACGTAGAGTCACGTTCAAGGGTTCGCATGCGTTGAAGCGAGAGGTAAGGATAGACGACGGCGGCAACGGTGCCGATCAGTGCCAGGCTGAGGAAGAGCCCGGGGAAACCGTAGAGCGTGTAACCGAGATAGCCCGCGAAGAGAAAGAAGGGCAGTTCGATCAAAACAGCGATGGAAACGGTCCGGATGGAATCAAGCCCGGCGAGGAAGATATGGTGCACATGATGCCAGACCTGCATGCTCACATAGAGGCTAAAGGCAAAGAGAGTCGCCCGCTCAAACTGGACCTCTTCGCCCAACCAAAGCTGAATTGCCCACGCCCCGAACACGGTCAAACCAACGGTAAAGAGAACTCCGTATCCACTAGCCAAGGCATACAATCGTTTCCGAGCAGAACGAATCCACGCAAAGTCTCGACGCGCAGCAGCATCACTAAGCGCTGGCCAAAGCGGGAAGGTGAACATCACAATAAAGCCAAAGACCATCACCATGAGACGCTCGAGGATATCGAAGAGTGCAACCGCAGCAGGCCCCCCGATGTGGCCTAGAATGAGCCGCAGTCCAAATTCTTTCGCCATCGGTGCCAGACTCAAGCTCGCACAGAATGCCAAGCCATCGGAGAGGAGAAACTTGACCAACGCAAGGTCCGGCTTGACCCACTTAGGAATCAAATGGGGACGCTGAATCCAAAGATGGATCATGTTGACAAGAAAGGCCACCGTTAGGCCACCGTTCACAACCAAGATGACAAACCATACTTTGGGAAAGGCATGGATCCCTACGATCAGAACAATCCCTGATATTATATTACCAAGAGCGCCATAAAGATTGGTAATGAAGGTCTCCTGATACGCCGCACGCGCGCGATCCCCGAGCGACGTGATCATCTTAAGAAAAACAATACTCACGCCGAGCAAGATACCTTGCCGCATCGATTCCGCATACGGAGCGAACTTAGCTCCGAACAGCGTCGCTACAGGCACGTTCAAGACCACAGTAACCACAGCAAGGCAGCCGAGAGCGGCAAGCCCAACCGTTAGGAAGAAAGCTGTCGTGAAAGCAAGACTTGCACGCCCCTTGTCATTCGACGCGATACTCTTGGACAAGACATTCGTCAGACCAGGTCCGACACCAAGTTCAGAAAGGATGATAAACGAGATCAGCGTGCCGATCATGGCGACGACGCCAAACTCCTCTGAGCCGAGAACGCGATAGGCCATCCCCATACCCGCGATCTGAAGCAAGATATTCCCCCCCTTGCTCGCTAACGACGTCATGGCCGCGAGCTTGAGCCCGCGACCGCGCGTCTTTCGATGTGGATCGGTTTCTGACACTCTGTCTTAAGCCTAACTATCTAGTAGGCATTCTCTCGCTTTAAGAACGTTAGGAACATGATCTGGAAATCAAAGAGAATATTCCAACGTTCAATGTAATGAAGATCGTATTTGATTCGCTCCGTGAGATCCGTGTTGCCGCGAAGGCCATTGACCTGAGCCCAGCCAGTGATTCCTGGCTTGATGGCATGCCGAGCATTGTAATGTGGTATCTCGTCTCTAAATTTCTTGATCAGTTCAGGACGCTCAGGACGAGGACCAACTAGGCTCATCTCCCCTTTCAGCACATTCCAAAACTGAGGCACTTCATCAATATTAGAGGCCCGCAGGAACTTGCCAATCTTGAGGCGACGTGGGTCATTCGCAACCGTCCACACCGCGCCGGTGCCAGCCTCAGAATCCAGCTTCATGCTGCGCAGCTTGATAATATCAAACTCCCGCCCCCGCTGACCGACACGACGCTGGCGATAGAAGATTGGGCCGGGTGATTCAAGATAAATGATCGCTCCAAAGATCGCGATAAGCGGCGCGCTGAGCACAAGACCAATAAAGCCACCTGCGGCATCCATCCCCCGCTTGAAGAACATATTCATGCGTGAATGCAAAGGCAACCTCGAGATCCCTAACAATGGCATTCCAAAGATCTTATCCAAACTCAACCCACCAAGAAGCACACGGAAACAGGTTGGCACTAACTGAAAGCCAACCATCTCTTTCTCACAAAGCGTGATAGCACGGCCAAGATCATGGTGATCCAGCTCCGTGTCTGTCGTGATGAGCATGTCTACCTGCCCGTCAGCAAGGATCTCCGAAAGCTGAGAAAACTCGCCAAAGTCTTTCATGCCTTCTGGCAGCGGATGAGCAAATTCTCCACCGGGAGGGCGAATGGCTCCAGCGATCACCATGGGGTTTCCACTCTCAGCCGTCATGATCTTACCTGCATCCGCACAGTCTTGATTCCATCCAAGAAAGAGCACATTCTCCATCAGACGCGACTGGCGAGCAAAGCGCCAAATCAGCTTACAAAGCACAAACCGCCACAATGTCATCGCTACAAGCAAGACACATGGTGCCATCAACAAATAGAGGCGACTCGCAGCCGAGGCTTGATCTATTTGGGACAAAGCTGGTTCAGTCAAACGCAGGGCTGCTAGATAACAAACGAACCAAAGCAGACAGCTCCTGGAAATCCTGGGGAACGATTTGCGCGGAGAAAGCAGGTACTGATTCTCATATAGATGGGTGTTACCAAAGATCACGAGCGCGCCCACCATACCCATGCCCATAAAGACAGCATACTGCCCCAGGGTCATCCCTGGCTCAGTCACACCAATCTGGTCTAAATAGCGGAAACGGATAAAGAAACTCGCGAAAAGCGAGCCTAGCACTACTAGTGAATCCGCTAGTATAATAAGAACGGTGGTGTTCTCTACTGCCTCGGGCCTTCCCTTTACCCGATTGTCGACTGAGGTTGAGGTATTCATAGCATAGCTGCCTTCTTGGAGAGTTGCTCCGCCCGCGTAGGGAGAGCAGGTACTTCGTCGCCTTTGCTCTTGAGGTTGAGCCGTTGTTGTTTGGACATGTACGTCACGTAAGTGGACTCGCTTTGTCCATTAGCCACGCCGTTGAGGATGTATCCAGCCAGAGGGTGCCCCGTCTTCATGAGGATCTGACGCACCTTCTGCAATTCCTTCTTCTTCGTTGTGTTCGAGCGCACCACGAAACAGGTCGCATCAGCATGACTCGCTAGCATCAAGCCGTCACTCACAGGCACGAGTGGCGCACTATCGATAACAATTTTATCAAAGAACTGGGAAGCCTGTTCTATCAGCTCCCCCAATCGAGGTCCTGACAGAAGCTCTGAAGGGTTCGAACGCAGCTCCCCGGAAGGAATAAAGAAGAGACCATTAACCTGCGTCGGATAGCAGATGTCTTGCGGCTCGGCACGTCCACGGAGAAACTCCGTCATGCCACGGTTTCTCCCGCGAAGGAAGACCTCTTCCAAGCTAGGGCAGCGAAGATCCCCATCAATCAGAAGTGTCTGATACCCCTGCATTGCGTAAGCGGCCGCACAGTTCATGGCGCAGAAAGACTTGCCGTCACCCGAGTTTGCACTCGTGATCACCACCACCTTAGGTTCACCCTGCCGACGGAAATAGAGAGAGGTACGCAATGCGCGGAAACCTTCGGCCGCGACCGAATGCGGATCATTAGCAATCACAAGATTATCCTGAGGCGTCCGAATCTTCGTTGCCGGAACTTGTGTTAGACAGGCGACACCAGGCAATATCTTCGTGACATCCCCCTCATCACGAATCCGGCGCCGGAGCATCTCCAAGGCAAACGCGAGGGCCACTCCACTAATCATTCCCATCATCATCCCACCGGCAAGAATGAATGGCTTGTTTGGCCAAATCGGCAATTCCGAAATCATCGGCTGCTGCTTCACTCGGATGATAGTCGTCTCCAAGCCACTACTCACTTCCGTTTGACGTAGCTTCGTCGTGACTTCGTTGAGAACACTCTGCAAACCAGCAATATTCCCATCGAGTTCACCGATCCGCACAAGCACTTGCTCCCGTTTGGCCACTTGACCGCGAGACATCTCGGAGGCTTCGCTATAGCGCGCTTCTGTCTCACGTGCACTAGCGTACTCTCGTTTGAGCCCAGCCAAGGCAAACCTTGCAGCTTCATCCAGCTTGCCTTCGAACTGCTGAATCTCCGTTTCTGCTTCGATGTAAGTGTCATGCCGGGGACCAAAGATCTTCTTCAATGTCTCAAAGGCCACCGCCTTCTCACGGATCGTCGCCTGCAGATCACGAATCTCAGGACGCACCGCAATGCTAGAAATCCCTAACAATCTCTTTGGACTCGTGGTCGCCGCAGCCGTTCCAAGCTGCTTCTCAAGATCAAGCCGCGCCGCTCGTGCCTCAGCAGCACGCACCATCTGGTCCGAGAATTCTGAACCGATCACGTTTCCATCAAGACGCAGGTCTAAGCCTGCATTTGCCTCTTTGTAGTCCTTGAGAGTATTCGTGACGGTCTGTAACTCTGCCAACAACTCCGCCTCGCGCGCAGCGAGATCTTCCTTGGCTCCATCCTGCACCGCATGTCGCCCCTCCCGTTCCTCAGCTTCAAACTCTTCGATATAAGCATCAACGACCCGTTTGGCGAATTCGGGGTCTTTGCTTCGGTAACTGACACTAACCTTGCGAGTCCCCCGGACTAGCTGAACAGTCGAACGGCGTTGGATCTGCGCAATCTGCATCGCGGATGAACCTCGGAGATTGCTCTCCAAATCATGATTCTTGATCATCCGCTTGATCAAGTCGGTGCTCTGCAAATTGTGCTCCACCGTCTTCAGCGCATCGATCGAGCGGAAGTCTTGTTTCCGAATGGGATCAAAGGGACTGACCTGCATGTTCTCCGATTCGACTTCTAGCTCGCCAACAGATTCAAAGACCTCAGGGCTGTGCTTCAAAAAGAGCACCGCCAAGCCTACCCAGAAAACCAGCGCCGCAAGGATGATCCATTTGCGACGAGCCAGCGTGTGGAAGAGCCCCAAGAAATCTAACGTAGGAAGCTCAACCGGCGAACCCTGCATAGGAGCAACTGGTGTCGGAGGAACAACACCACTCGAGGGCACCAGGCCATAGCTCTGGCCCGACTGTTGGGGTTCTACAGGAACTGGTAAATGGCGCTCCATGGTCTAGAGAAAGCTTTCTTTCACCCGGATGGTGTCGCCATCTTGGATGTATATTAGATTACCGTTAGAATCCTCAAGCATGTCCTTGACGTTGACGGTGTAAGCTTTGTTCACGCCATTCACTCGACGAAGCAGCTGCACTTTCTTTTGATTGGCCACGTCCTTAAAATCTCCAGCCTGGGCAATAGCATTGAGAAGCGTGATACGTTTGTTCTTGGGAGCCGAGAAGGTATTCGGCGCATTGACAGCTCCCAACACGACGAACGTGATCTTCGTATAACTTATCACAGTGATACTGACACGTGGATTGACCAAATAGTCACCGCGAAGGGCATCTTCAAGCTTTCTGGAGGCAGCCGCTTCGGTCAGACCAACAATCTTGAAGGCCCCTAGATAGGGATGCTCAATCATGCCATTCCGTGAGACACGCATCCCGGTTGACGGTGATCCCTTCGGATCATCAAAGGTCGACAACGTCACCACGTCTCCAGGAGAAATGGGGTAGTCCTCACCGACAACGGATCCCGCTTGCCCATACAAACCACACATAAGCTCAAGCCCCACAAGGGCAGTGACGAGTGACGAAACAAGACGTGATGAAGCCATAGAAAGGTATTCTTAGTAGGTCCAGGTGAGGCCCATCCCCATCCTTTGGTTGTCGAACTCAACGAGTGGATCGCCCGAGTCGTTGTTAGCATAAGTATAATAAAGCTGAGCCTGCCAATGAGCATTAACATCATAGGATAGCAAAGAACTAAACACAAAATAATCGTCCGCACGATCCGTAGATGTCCCTTCATCTGCGGCGAAGTAATCTTGCATCTCATAGCCACCGGTGACCACGAAGCGAGTACGCGCACCAACTGCTTGCTCGTAGGTTAGCTGGACACCGTTATTGATAAAACCACTGCCCGTCGTGAACGAACTCGTACTCGGCTGACGCACCGCCTCGAAAGCAATCCGCTGCTTGCTCGTCGGCTGCATCGCCACGCCGACTCGGTAAATGAGATCGTTGCGATCCCCCTTGCCCAAACTGCTGAACGCGAGGCCTGTCTCGGCAAAGGCGGTGAGTTTCGAGTTTGGCTGGGTATTCACACGAACCAACGCTGCTTGGTAGGACTGGCCATCGGAACCCTGAGATTTGGCGTCGCTATAGCGGTAGACCCCGCTCAAGGTAAGTTTGCTAGTCACATTGCAACCCACATAAGCTTCCGCTACGGCACTTTCGAAGTTAGCGAAGAGGCTGTATTCCGTGGTGCTATACTCACCGGAAAGGCCAAAGGTCATCTTGGAAGACGCTGCATACTCAATGCCCAGCCGCCCCCCATAGCTCTCGGCCGTGTCACGCCCACCAATATCCAGGAACGCGCCCGTCTCGCGCGACACCCGCAGATCGAAGGGAACCGTAAGCCGCCTTCGCTTCCACTGACCACCAACTTCTAACAGATGATCGAGCGTGTCATTAGCAGTATCCTCGAGGTAAGCTGAAGCCGTCGCCGTGTAGGCAGCGCTCAGATAGGTGGCTTCCCTGCCACGAAAGTCACCCGCATTCACAGATAGCGTCGGCGCAAGAATCGCGACCACATCACTCTCCTCGTCATCACCTGAGGCGAAGACATTGTCGTTGTACTCAATCCCGGCCCGAACACTAACATACACCTTAGGCTTCGTTTTACGACGCGCAGAGAGAGGATCCCGTGGAGCTCCAGCGACCCGAGGTTGCTGGAGACGCTCATTCTCGAACGGCTGTACTGGAGCAACGACCTGCCCAGAGGAGGAACGCGTATCAGCTCCTAGACTACCTGTCAGGGCCGCAGACAGATCCTCATCTGGAGCCAACGCATTGTCGGTTTCGTCAGCCACAAGGCTGGAAGGAAGTTCGCTGGCCAGAGCAGGTGCGGGCACCTGCGCAGACAGAGTCGTCATCAGGGCACCGCTGACAGCTAGCCAAAGCGAAGCGCGGCCGATAGAATAGGGCATTGAGATCATGGAGTGTAGGAAAGCGGTGTTGGACAAGATTCTCAGATGCGCGAGCGGTTCTGTGCGAATCTCATCGATATCGAGAATACGGCAAGTTAATTCTATGTTAATTATAATAAATTCATTTATTTGCGATACTTAACATGTGCCAGCATCTTAATTTTTAACTAACCTTATGAAGGTGACAATTATACCGATATTGCTAGTACAATTCGACGTTTTATGGAGAAATCCTGATGGCAACCTTTCCCGCCTCCAGAGCCAACTCGCTGATATCGAGAGCGATGAGCGACAGCTACTTATCCTGCCAGAAATGGTCAGCACCGGATTTACCGACGACCTTGATAGTCTCGTTGAGGCCCCTAAAGGCCCATGGGAATCCTCGCTCAGCAGCGGTCTAGCCGTCCCCACGATTCTCGGCATCGCCCGTCGACAACCTGACGGCACTATCACAAACGAAGCTGTCTATCTACCACCTAGCCATTCCGAAGAGACAGCCTACCGCAAGATCCGCCCATTCCGTAGCGAACACAAAGTCGTCACCGCTGGCAGTGACGTCATCACCTTCGATCACCAAGGCGTCTGTTTCTGCCCGCTGATCTGCTACGATCTCCGTTTCCCAGAACTCTTCCGAGCAGGACTCCGTCAAGGTGCCGAGGTCTTCGTGGTCATTGCGAGTTGGCCGGCTCCACGCCAACATCATTGGGAATTACTCCTTCAGGCTCGCGCGGTGGAGAGTCAGGCCTATGTCATCGGAGTGAATCGTTGCGGGAACGATCCCAACTTTCACTACGCAGGCGGGTCCATGGTCATCGACCCTCTCGGTGAAATCGTCTACCACGCGGGTGAGTCCGAATCTATCACTCGTGTAGAGATCGACGTCCAACGCGTCCGCGACTGGCGCGCCGAGTTCCCTGCGATCAAGGATTACCTCGACCAGCCCGGCCTTGCATGAGCCTTCGTCGTTCTCCCCCAAGCCCATTCCTGAATGGCTTGTCGCTCGATCTAGCACAAGCAAGAACGGCGTAGTCGTGAGAAGCCATTGGAAGTGCGCTACGCCATGTCTCCGAACACCCGTGCACCATGACCTCGGAATATAGAGCAGCAGCACCGCACGATCCGACCAAACGGATTCAAACTCCTCCACTTTGAGAAGCCTCGAATGCAGCCGAAAAGGGCAGTGTTTGGAGACTCTTCGATCTCAAAAATGATCCCTCAGGAGATGAGAAACGCCACAGGTGATCATAAACATGCGGACAGACTTGAGGCGATGAAGAAGCTCTTCAGGGAGTCATGGGAACGAGACGATGATCCTGAAAACTGTGGGTGGGAGAACGGACGTTCCACCATCTTGAGCCCGAGCTGAAGCGGCGACCAGCGCGATCATAAGTCGTGCGCGGCTTGGCCGAGCGGTGGCCGATTCAGAGCCTTCAGCTCTTGGCTGGAGCTGTGATGGACGATCCGATGCCGCCGTGTCCGATTAGAATTCGGAGTCTGATCTAACCGTTTGGGGTAGAATTGCATCAATTATGATCAAAATTATAGAAATTGCAATTAAAGCAATGGGCACACCTAAAAGAAGAGAGTACAACGATCCAAGCCTTCTCATTCACGATGTCGCCCTCCAATCACCCGCAGCACTTAAACCCTGAAATTGCGATCACTCGTCGCGGTCTCCTCACGTTTTTGATCGGATCTGTTATCTCTCTGACACTGTTGCACAGTCTGGCGGTATACCTACAGCTCGTACTCAAACGGGACTTTGCTTACGGAATTGTGCCGCTTTTTCATTTTGATAGGGAAGGTAATTTTCCGACTCTCTACTCGTCGTTTGCGCTGGCCATTGCAAGTGGCCTTAGTTTCCTCATCTATCGCTGGCGCAAGACGATCAGAGATGGCAATTCCAAGCCTTGGATTGTACTGGCGGCAATGCTGACGTTTTTGGCAATAGATGAAAACGCTAGTCTTCACGATCAACTGGATTACATTCTCACTCCGATGCTCGAAACTTCCGGGTGGCTGGCTTGGCCATGGGTCCTACCCTATGCTTTGCTTGCCGGTCTGTTTACGATTGTCTACTTGCCCTTCTACTTAAGGATGCCATTTCGGTATCAAGCGATCTTTGGCATCGCTGCGATCTTGTACGTTGTAGGAACATTGGGATTAGAAATGGGGGGTGCCGTAGCAACTCGCAATTACGGTGAAGAATCCTTGAACTACGCGCTTTTGGTCACGATTGAAGAGTTGATGGAAATGAGCGCGATCATTCTTACTATACATGGCCTTGCCAAGTACATCACGGATGAGTGTAACGGATTCATGATCCGATTTACGGTCCATGATTCGCATGCTGTCGCGATTCCTAGCGGCACCATGGAGACCATTGCCGAAGCCCCCGGCAAGCAGGGTGCTGCTGAGTAACCGCTCTTGGAATACGCTTACGTTAGGAATCTCGCGTTTTGGGAGAGTTCGCTGTGTTCTATCAACATCAGCGAGCAGCCACCGATCAATCCCACAGTCTGGGGGCGTGGCAGCTGCGCTATCGGTAGACCCAGGCCCCGACTTTTACTTATCCTGACGAACCCGTTCAATGATCCTCCCTGCACATCATCGTCCTCATCGGTCACCGTGCCATCCTGCTGTTGAGCCGCTCTTGCCAAGCCCGGCGGCACGATCTTCCTTCTGCCATCACCGGGACCTATCCGGTGGAGCAGCTTTCTTTCTTCCTCGGGACTTGCATTCCTATCGGCGTTGTCCCACAGGCGCTTGGTTCGATGACGATCTGGCCACACGAAGATCCTCCGTTCTTTCAAGTCTGGCGTATTGTCTCGCGCGACTTCGACAACAACTTCGGTGTCGACATGCTCGGCGCCACCACACCAAAGATCATTAGGAAAGAATCTGAACCTCTCACAGGCACGATTCTTCGTTGTCGATTGGGAGCTTGCAGGTAAGGGCTGCTTCGCCTAAGTTAGGCACTTATGATTGAACGGCTATTTGCAGTGATGTTGGCGCTATTGGTCGCCAATCCGATCTGCTGTTGCCAGGATCTCAGCAGTTTGTGGTCTTCGGTAGATACCGAAACCAGCTGTGGATGTCAGCAGTCTTCCGATGAGAAGACGCCTGATGAAGAACCCTGTTCTGGGTGCGCTTCGAAGATGCATAAAGCCTCTCCGAATTCCTCCACAGGGCTTCCATCCGTCCAGGTTCATGACCTCCAGATCCAGCCGAGGGCATTAATCTCCCACGAAGTTGCCGCGCTGAGTTCAAACATGGTTCATGCCGCTACGGCACCTCTTAGGCATATTGGAAAGAAGTCGTTTCAGGCAGCGTACTGCGTCTTTCGGCTTTGAGGCCTAGACTGCCTTTTACACTAGCCTAACTGTTTCTGTCGCCCGATATGGGCTTTAATGTTAACGCGAACGCTAACATTAAATTTCCTCAACGACTGCCTAACTAGCGGCCAGAAGGCGCTCGCTAGGCGTAATCTAGGGTAGTACGGTCTTCTAGGCCGTGACTCGGGCTGAAAGCCCGAGCTACACTACACTAAACTCTAACACAGCCCGTTAGACCTTCTAGCTTTTCACCATTGCACCCATGCGCACAAGTCTAAAAACCTATCTCCTTATCTCCCTATGATCACACCACGTATTTCTCTCGTTGCCGCAGCTATTCTTGTCGTGGCGCTTTCTGGCTTCACCCGCTCAGCACAGGCGCAATGAGGCGGCTGAAAACTTCCTGACCTGCCAGTTGGCGGGTCGACAATTCTTGGAGACAACGAAGCAGCCGGCTCCTTTCAACTGGGTTTGAACTACACGTTTCGAAAGAGCGATCGGTTGTTCAGTGGGCAGAGTAGCCTTGCCAATCCTAACAACATCTCGACCACGTTTCATCGCGTCAGCCTGAACGGGCACTACCGCTTCTCAGACGAGCTGCGGTTGAGTGCCTTCGTGCCTTGGCTCGAAGGCGTGCGTGAGGAGCGCGGCGCGCCAGACCGACGAATCAGCGGTCTCGGAGACATCACCTTGCTTGCGCAATGGTCGCCTTGGGCGAGTGAGGCGGAGGCTCATCCTTTGCTCAGCGGCCTCACCTTGTTAAGTGGGATCGAGCTACCCACGGGCGAAGACAATGACCAGCCCTTTACCGGAAACGCGGCACCGTCACTCTTCCAACTAGGAAACGGCACCTTCAATCCGAAGCTGGGCTTGAGCTATGGCAAATCAGTCGACGAGTGGTCGTTCTTTGGCCGAGTCATGGCAACGCTTCCGATAGGAGAGAGCGACGCCGATCTTGATCCCGGCAGTTATTTGCAAACGAGCCTTGGGACCGGGTATCGCCTCACTGATGAGCTTACGCTGCAACTCAGTATTGATGGCACTTTCCGAGAACGTGATCAGCTCGATGGCAATGACGTGCACAATACGGGCTCAGTGACTCTGGCAGTCTCGCCCGCAGTGTCCTGGAAAGTGAATGAACGCCTTGCGCTAGATGCCTCGGCGAACATCCCCTTCTTCCATGACGTCCGCAGCACTCAATTGGCCCCAGGCACGTCCTTTCAGATTGGAGCACGATTCAAATTTTAGCGGTGACAGCCTCATTTGGTAACACCTTGGACAAAAAGAATGCGGTGAAGCGTAGCCTTGCCGATTTCCCCAACGGCAGAATCGCCAAGTTGCTCGCTGGGAACTTTCTCCTCCCATTCTTCGAAGAACGTGTGGGTCACGTTGAAGCGGCTCCTTTCAGCAAGCCGTGGAACTCGCTCGATAAGCTCTTGCGAAGCGGGCTCTATTCGGAAGCTTTCCGGCGGAAGGATCACAAACGCCTAAGAGCGTTCCTATCAAACTATTGGGGTCACGAAGCGAAGAACTTTCACGACCATGCTCATGACCGATTCGAGCGCATGTTTCTCAATCACGATGTCGAGGTGATCGGGGCGTTGGAGGAAGAAATGAAGACCTCGGCGTTCGAGCAACTTTACGAGATCGGCTGTGGCGGCGGACAAGTGCTAGAATACCTTAGCAAGAGACTAACGAATTTGCAGCACTTAACGGGGATTGATCTCGGTGAGGATCAGATCAATCAGAATCGGGATCATTACAATCATCCAGAGCTTGTCTTGGAAGCTGCCGATGCCTCCGAATGGCTCCCAAAGCACGCATTGACGAACAGCATCTTTCTAACCAACGGAGGCGTTTTAGAGTAATTCTTGCAAGACGATCTAAAGCAGTTGTTTAGACATCTCGCAGAGCAGAGAAAGCCTGCCGCCGTTGTCATGATCGAAACCATCGGCTCTGATCACGACCTTGAGACGGAGAAAGACTCGCTCATCTATGGACGCGAAATGTCTTTCTCTCACAATTACCCCCATCTGCTTCAGCACGCGGGCTTCGAGATCATTCACCAGTCAGAGCGCCCTGGATACGAGATCGATGGCGGCGGACGGGGGCTCACAGTGCTTGCTGTAGCCCGCTGAGTAGAGCAGTGGAAGACGCAGGCCCGGCGGAGCACTGGGTCGGCGACCAGTTTCTTTGCAAACCTGTGTACCTTTCTCAAGCGGTTTGCATTTTCCTCGTCTCCTTCGTGCGTGACAGTGACGTAGGCCGCGTCACTTACTACCAGTATGAACTTAAGAATGTGCTCGTCACGAGCTATCGAGTAAACATCCGAGTCGACGCTTCCGGCCAAGACGTCCCCACGGAAGAATTCTCACTGAACTACGAGGAGATCAAAGTCACCTACACGGAAACGGATAGTGCTGGGCGTATGAAAGGCACTGTGGGGTATAACTGGAAGGTAGAAGAAGGCGACGGCATCGCGGCTCCCAATGAAGACCCCACACCTCTTCGGAATGTCCTGAACGAACTTTCCTCGAGCTAGACCTTAGCCGAAAAGGGTTCGGGGCATGCCTGCGGGGTGATAGTGAGAGAATTCGCGCAATGAAAACCCTTCGCAGTGCATTTTTAGCCCTGTTCGATCATTTCAGGCTCGCGAAGCCCAAACTTCTTGATCGA
>CALLLI010000106.1 GCA_938082635.1 uncultured Verrucomicrobiales bacterium | reverse complement strand
GCCCTACCTCCCCGCAGAACGTCGCTAACCCACCATCGACGTGCCTCCTTTGCCAGCGAAATCGGGCGCAGATGGGCGATCTGGCCGCCCAGCCCCTTCTTGACATCCCCAGCCCCCATCGACACCCTTCCTGCCTAACCTCACCCGTACCGGTTTTACCCCGGCACCCGTACCGGTTTTGCTCCGGCGTTTACACTCTACCCGAGCCACTTTGCCCATCGCATCGCCAGGTCCTTGCGGAACCGCTGCTTGCCTCACTTTATGCTGGCCGCCGTGAGGAATGCTAGAGCGCGTTCAGTTTCTCCCTGTTTGTCGAGTGCTTCGGCTCCTAGCAGCCTCGCCATGGGCCACGATTGGAAACTCAACACAAGTCCTTCGGCGAGAAACTGACATTGCTCCCAGCGTTCGGTTGCGGCCAGGATCTTCAGCCTAAGGCCAAATGCATCACGGGTCTCTCGGACGTCTGCCGGTAGATTGTCGATGGTTTGCCAGGCTTCATCGTAGAGGCCGAGATCGAAGTAGCCTTCGAGCTTCGTTGGGCCTAACTGGAGCTGAGGCCGTGTTAGCGGACTCACCCCATGGTTCATTTTACCTTCTTACGCCTATTTGCTCTTTGATTTCTCGTTTTGGATAGCAGCTAGCCAATCAGACTCCGAGACAATAATCGGAGAAGTAGTCTCCATTCGAAGCATCATCGCCTTCTCAATCTTGCGACCATATTTGCTTTCAGCCCAATTGCCATTCCCCTTGCTTCCAACGATCAAATAGTCCGTACCACGAGTTACGTTTCCCTGCCCAATTGCGTTGAATGCCCTGACGGCTTCTAGGCAATCAGGACGCGAGCCACACGAAAATTCTCCTGTGAAAACGAACGATTTGCCATCGAAGCTAATCGCGGGAACAGGGTCATCAAACGGACTGCCCTCCCTTAATATCTCGGCGATCATCTCAAGCAAGCGTTTCTGGCGGTTATTAGGTATGCCTGCCGCGCGATTAGGCTTCCAGTCGGCCGGAATGATTATAGCCTGCAACTCTTCGATGTCGAATTCAGCGAGGCTGGGACTGTCCTGTGAATCATCGCCCGTGTGATAGACATACTTCTCCCAAATTTCCTTGTTCTCCCCATCCCGAAATAGACGTAATACGATTCCGGATGCCTTGCCCTTGTTCAGATCAGGTGGGAGATCCTCGCCAAAAAATTTCAGCACCTTTAACTGGCGATTCGTTGGGGGATCGTAAAACCATTCCGGCTTATCTAGCTTGAGTTTGTATATACGCATTGCGTTGTTCTTTCTTGAGCTAACGTTGCTTGTGAACGTCACGATTGATCGTGACATCGTCCCGGTGGCTTGACATCGAGCCTACTCAGGGCCGATCACCACCTCCACGCCGTCATCAACAAAAGAATTCTCTTTTAGATCAGAGGCCACATAAAAGCCATGCCTAAACACTCGGAAAGTGCGCTTCTCAACATTTTTGTTCTCCACATAAAGCGCCTTACGCAGACAGGCTAGCATTTTAGTGTCACTATCACATTCAGCGCAAATCGCCAACATGTTAGCAGAAGGCAAAAAGCGACCTGGCCTAACTTTTTCCAGTCGGGCGATGAAGAGTTTGAAAGGAATGCCAGCCTTCTTGAGCCTCTTTAGTATTTTTTGTCGTTTCTCTCTGAGTAACGGGTAGGTTTCGTCGAATGGCATGATAAACGAGGGGCCGCTGGTATGGAGCCTCGCTTCTCTTAGCAGTCGCCCTCCGGTTTCGCATTCGCTTAGCCCTTTTAGAGCCGATTGGGGTGCCGGGGGCTTATCGCCTTCGAGGTGATCTAGCCCCTTCCAGAGAGCCATGTAGAGATTGCCTTGAGAGGTGTGAATAGACTTTCGCTCATCGGTCTTCAGGTTGTGCAGTCTGAGTTCGACAGGTTTGTTCCAGTTGATTTCGAACAGGCCTTCGGATATCCCACTGGCTTGGGTAATTTGAGATCGTGGCGGGCTTTGGATACTGATTACGTAGGAAAGCTGTTTCAAAGCCTCGCCCCACGTTTCCTCCTCATAAGCCGCCTCTTTGTCATAAAGTAAGTCGCCGTATTCGAATTGGCATTTCTCTAGAGCATCGCGATACTCAATGGGCATAGCCCAATCGAACATCGAAAAGTATTCAGGAGCCTTGTAGGTCTTAAACATCAGACTTCGAGTATGCAGCAAGTGCTTGTGGCCTGTCAAGGAGCCGTCTTTGCTGTTGTGTAGGCGTCGGATAGGGAAATGGTTAGGTGCGCCGAGGCGTGCTCCCACCGAACCAAAACATTCTCACTGTGCGGAGCCTCAATCAGGGGCGTTGTAACCACCGCTATTGGAATGCAGGTTGCTTCACGACCACACGAGCAAATTGATTTTGGAGAGCAGCCGTCAGCTTCTTCAAGTGACTGAAGGACCGTGCTGTGAGCTTGTTTCCTTTCCTCCGGTTCAGTGTCTGCGGCATGAACTCGAGATTTCCTATCCAGTTCTCGAATCGCGGAGCCTTGGAGACAGGAACGATGTGATCCACCTCAGCGATCTCTTCCGCGTAAGGCCCGCGTGTGATGGTTGGAGCACGTCCTCTACGAAGCTTCGCTAGGTTGTCCTCTGCGAGGCATCCAAGCCGCTCTAAGATGGTGAGGTTCCGCAAGAGCGACTCCTTCGCTAGTTGCCCCCGTGGCGTCCTGACGTGCCCTGTAGCATCGACAACAGAAGCGGGGGTGTCTCCATCCACCTGGGCAACGTGGAGCCAGTAGCAAGCCTTCCTGAGCCGTGGGTTGGCTGGCGTGTTCATTTGGCTGAGCTACGTAGGTATTCAGGAA
>CALLLI010000105.1 GCA_938082635.1 uncultured Verrucomicrobiales bacterium | reverse complement strand
CGCTGCCGCGGGGAACCCTCGGCGTTGCGGTAGGATTCGACGAGTTGAAGCAACGGAGTGCCTTTGATAGTCTTGGTTCGGAAATACACGACCGCCAAGCTATGGGACCGCGGAAGAAAGCCAACCTCGATAAGTTAAAATTAAGCACTACAAAATGAAACTCAGAAATCGAAGCGTTGATTATCAGGGAGTTATGATGTTTCGAGTTGAAAATAATCGTCAAAATAGCCGATTTTGACACACTAACAAGAAACTCGGGTTAGAATCAGCGGCCTATGGATACCGAATCTGTCATTCTCACCGTGATCGGCGACGACAAGCCGGGGCTTGTGGAGTGCTTGGCCACCATCGTGGCAGATCATCATGGGAACTGGCTGGAGAGCCGGATGGCGCGTTTGGCGGGACAATTTGCGGGGATCTTGCAGGTGGAGGTGGCTTCAGCGCATCGCGAGGCGCTGGTGCAGGCTCTGAACCGCGTGCATGACGGCTGCCTGCAGGTGACCGCTAGTCGGCTAGGAGCGAGCGTTGCTAAAACGACGGTGACCCAGCGGGTTCGGTTGGAACTGGTGGGGACAGATCGACCCGGCATCGTGCAGCAAATTTCTCGAGTCATCGCAGCCCGTGGCGTGAACGTGGAGGAGATCGAAACCACGGCTGAAAGCGCGCCCATGTCGGGTGAAACACTCTTCAAAGCGAACGCGACGTTGCAAGTGCCCAGCGGCGTGGCACTGGCCCAGCTCCAAGAAGATCTGGAGGAGGTGAGCCACGATCTCATGGTGGATATCTCCTTGAGCTAAGGGGCGTTTGCTCTTCTTCCGAGCCTCTGCTACGGACTGCCCATGGATTCCTGGCAACGCTATTCTCAGCATCTCGTTCGTTATGCCGACCTCGGTCTGTCTCTCGATATCAGCCAGATGCATTTCCCGGAAGGCTATGTGGAAGCCAAGTCGGATGCCTGCGCGAAAGCCTACACCTACATGCGTGAACTCGAAGCCGGAGCCGTGGCCAATGTGGACGAGGATCGCATGGTGGGTCACTACTGGCTGCGCGATGCGTCGCTCGCTCCTGAGAAGGACAACCAGGACGAAGAGATCCGCGACTACATCGGTTCGTGCAATCAGGCGATCCTCGACTTTGCCAAAGAAACCCACGCTTCGGCCAAATTAACACACCTGTTAGTAATCGGAATCGGAGGTTCCGCACTTGGGCCCCAACTCATCGCTGATGCGCTAGGGAGTGATCGCGATGCCATGCAAGTCGCATTCCTCGATAACACGGATCCCGATGGCCATGCGCGTATGTTAGGGGAATTGCCACTGAAGACGACGCTATCTCTCGTCATCTCCAAATCCGGTGGCACGAAGGAAACCGCCAATAGTATGGAAGCAGCACAGATAGCCTACGCTGCAGCTGGACTTACATTTGCAGAACACGCGGCAGCCGTGACCGGTGTCGGTAGCAAACTCGACAAAGTTGCCAAAGAAGCGGGTTGGCTGAAACGTTTCGCCATGACCGGTTGGGTCGGCGGACGCACTTCGGTGACGAGCGTGGTCGGCCTCTTGCCGATGGCGTTGCAAGGCTTGGACATCACCGCCTTTCTCGAAGGGGCTCGCCTCATGGATGCGCACACCCGCAGCGAAGATACTTCTGACAATGCCGCGATGTTGATGGCACTCATGTGGCACTTTGCTGGCGATGGCGTGGGCAAGAAAGACATGGTCATTCTACCTTACAAAGATCGCCTCACCTTGATGGCGAAATACCTCCAGCAGCTCATCATGGAATCGCTCGGCAAGGAGCACGACCTGGACGGCAAGGTCGTCGAACAGGGCATCGCCGTTTATGGAAACAAAGGCTCCACGGATCAGCACGCCTACGTGCAGCAGCTGCGCGATGGGGTGAACAACTTCTTCGCCACGTTTATCGAAGTGCGCGAAAGCTTCACAGATGGACGCAGAGAGTCGAGCCAGGCGGGCGATTATCTCCAGGGCTTCCTGCGTGGCACGCGTCGTGCTATAGCAGATAAGAAACGCCCCTCCATGACCCTCAGTCTCGCTAATGTCGACGCTCGCAGCGTTGGCGCTCTCATCGCTTTGTTTGAACGTGCCGTTGGCTACTACGCTGCGATCGTGAATATCAATGCCTATCATCAGCCCGGTGTGGAAGCTGGCAAAGTCGCCGCCGAGGCCTTCATGGCTTTCCTCCAACAGACACGGGCGTACTTGCAAACCTCACCCGGCAAGGCCTTCACAGCCGATGACATTCTCCCTCATCTAAAGCCAGCCGCCTCAGGCGAAACCGCGACAGCAGAAGAAGTCTATCATAGCCTTATTCACATGGCGCACAACGATCCCGGTGTGAGTCTAGCAGAAGGCAAGGCACCTCGCGAAGACACGTTCACCTTCCAAGGCTAACACCGCTCATCCCATGACCGAGCTCGATGGCGCAAAGGAAGAAGCTCGGCAACGGTTAGTCGACGCTGCCGGCACGGAGACAAAGAGCCGGGAAGACCTGCTCGCGCTCTACAAGCAATTTCTCCGGCTGGAGAATGAGCGCATTCATTTGCGTCACCATGCCGGGGCCACAGGTCTTGAGGTCGCGAGGAGGCGCTCGGATCTATTAGATGTGGTGTTAGATCGTCTCTTCCATCAAGTACTCGCAAACAATCTGGGAGATGAAATGGAGGAAGCGGCCGCTCCCGTCACGATGGTCGCCACCGGCGGCTATGGGCGTCAGTTGCTTAATCCAAGCTCTGACATTGACATGCAGTTTCTCTACCCGTCAAAACGGCAGCCCAGTCCGGAGGCCCATGAGATCATTGAACAGATTCTCTACATGTTGTGGGACGTCGGCTTCAAAGTCGGACACGCGGTGCGCTCGGTCAAGGATACCATCATCCAAGCAAATGCCGATGTGCGCACCAAATCCTCGCTGATTGAGGCACGCATGATCGCTGGTGATGCGACTCTCTTTGAGCGGGTGCAACGGAAGTTCAAACAGCACTGCATCGACGGAAAAGAACACGAATACCTCACGACGCGCCGACTCGACATGCGCGAGCGACGCAATCAATTTCACACCGTCTTCGTGCAAGAGCCCAACGTAAAAAACGGCTGCGGCGGCCTTCGTGACTATCATAACCTCATTTGGATCAGCTTTGTCCACTACGGCTCGACGAGCCTCGATATCCTCGTCAAGAAGCGCGTTCTCACGAAGGAAGAGCTTGAGGAAATCGGGCAGGCCTACGATTTCCTCCATCGCGTGCGCAATGAGCTACACTATCAAGCAGGGCGTGACAACGACATCCTGACACTGCAGCAGCAAGGTGTGGTGGCGACGAACTTCAACTACCCCAGTCGCAACATCCTCCGTCGCATCGAGACCTTCATGCGCGAGTATTACCACGCGACACGGAGCCTCTACCGTTGCTCTTGGAAGTTGTTAGAGAAACTCCACCTCGCCCACGAAGAAGATGGTGAGAGCGGTGTCATCAGCCTCCTGGCTAGGCGCCGTAAGAAGCGGGAATTCTTCGGCAATTTCTACAGTTGGAATCAGCGCATCTATCCTGCGAACGATGACATCTTTGAAGAAGAGCCTCATCGTTTGATGCGTGTGTTCCAGCATCTCCAACAGCGTCACCTCCGCTTGAGCCCCGAGATCATGGAGCGCATCAGCGCAAGCGATCACCTGCTAGGCCGCGATTTTCGTTACAATAAGAAAGCCCGCACCATCTTCGAAGCCATTCTATCGCGACGAGGAAATGTCGCCCGGGTGCTCAAGGACATGCATCGCGTAGGCATGTTAGGCAAGTACCTGCCGGAATTCGGAGCGTTGGATTGCCTGGTGCAGCACGAGTTCTTTCACCGCTACACGGCGGACCACCACACGCTGCAGTGCATTCGCCAGCTAGACAAACTAGCCGACACGCAAGAACCTAAAGTCGCCTTCTTCCGTGATCTCTTTCACAATGTGGAGGACTCCTACATTCTCTACCTCGCCTTCATCCTACACGATACCGGTCGCGCTGAGAATGTCCGCTTTCACAGTGATGCCAGCACGACGATGGCAGAGCGCGTTTGCCGAAGGTTGCAGGTCAAAGGGCACCGTCGTGATCTCATGCTCTTCCTGGTGGATCACCACCTGACTCTCTGGAAGACGGCGACCACCATGCCGATCGATGATCCTGACACAGTGATCGCTTTTGCTGCGCAGATGCACGACAAGCGCCACCTCGATCTTCTCCTTCTCTTCACCTACGCGGATTCCAAAGGCACCAATGAAGAGGGCTGGACGGACTGGAAAGAGATGCTCATGAAGCAGCTCTATCATGCAACACTCGCTTATTGGAATGATCACGGAGCTCTGGAGGGCTCTACCCCAGACTTCAAAGCAGAGGTGCTCAAGCATCTGAAAGACGGCTATGAAGAAGAGGTAGAGACCCATTTCGCCGGAATGCCAGAGCGCTACTTCCTCTTCCGCAGCGCCCAAAGCACAAGCCGGGACATTCGCCTCATCCGCAAATTCTATCAGGCTGACCAGAAAGATCCCACCGTAAAACTGGATCGGCCTATCTTCCGCTGGATCGATCATCCCGAGGCAAACTACAGCCAATTCATTGTCTGTTCCTATGATCGCGAACAGCTGCTGGCTTGCATTGCCGGCGTCTTGTCTGCGCAAGAGTTGAATATCCTCAGCGCAGACTTCTTCCGCCGGAAAGGCGGCATTGTGCTAGACATCTTCCGCGTGTGCACTCTCAACCTCGAAGCCGTGACCAACACGAGCGTGCGCAAAGGTGTGAAGAAGCTCATGGAGACAGCTCTGGCCAAGGCGCATTACGATTTCAGTGAGCTCATTGAGAAAGCCCGCCTAGAGAATCCGATCGATCATGAAACCGCTGCGGTCTTTCCTCAGCGTGTCTTCATCAATGATCGAGCGGCAGCTGACGCTACCGTGATCGAGATACAAGCACTGGACCGGCTAGGTCTCCTCTACGACTGCTTTATGGTGATCGCTGAACACGGCCTCCAAATCACCCACTCCCGTATCATGACTGAGAAAGGCGCTGCTATCGACAGCATCTTCGTCACGGATGCCGCTGGTGAGAAGGTCGAGGACACGGAGAAACTAGCCGCTTTAGAGCAGGATCTGAAGAAAGTCCTCGAGCTTCCTGGTCCAACAAAGACGGCTTCATAGGCCTTGCTTACCGTTGACACCCTCCTACCGCCCCCCTACCCTACCGTCATCAAGACAGGGGAGCCGGAGCGATTCGGCTGAGATCTTTGCTAAACTGCAAGGAAACCCTTAGAACCTGATGCGGTTTGCCCCGCCGAAGGAAGTCTGAGCGATCTGCTTGCCTGTCTTGTTATTTTGATAGCCTAACAAGACACAACTACAAGCCAACAGACATGATTGCTCCCAAAGACGACGACAAGACCATCCGCCGTGACCATCCGCTCTTCCCCAAGAGCAAGCGTGTCTACATCAAAGGCACCGTGCATCCCGATCTCGAAGTGCCCCTGCGCGAAGTCGAGCTAGCGCCTACCAATCATCCCAACGGACGCGTCGAAGAGAATGCTCCTGTGCGCATCTACGATACGAGTGGTCCTTGGGGAGATACTGAATTTGATGGTAATGTCGAGGAAGGCCTACCAGCGTTTCGTCGTCCATGGATCATGGATCGTGGCGACGTCGAGGAGTACGATGGCCGCGACGTGGCTCCTGCTGACAACGGCTATCTCAGCGACGAGCATGCTGAGCGTTACAACCAGAACAAGGAAGCTGCGAACCGCCTGAAGGAGTACCCCGGTCTCGTCCGCAAACCACTCCGCGCGAAAGATCATCCGGTGACGCAGCTTTGGTATGCACGTCAGGGCACCATCACGCCGGAGATGGAGTTCATCGCGATTCGCGAGAACCTCGGTCGTGAGAAAGCCTTCAAAGCCACAGACGATTCCGTCAATGGCCCTCGCAATGTGATGAACCATCAGCACCCAGGCCAGTCCTTTGGTGCCAAGATACCCGATTACATCACGCCTGAATTTGTCAGAGACGAAGTCGCTGCCGGTCGCGCCATCATTCCTAACAACATCAATCATCCGGAGAGTGAGCCCATGATCATCGGGCGGAATTTCCTCGTGAAGATCAATGCGAACATCGGCAACTCAGCCGTGGCTTCGACGATCGATGAGGAAGTCGAGAAGCTCCGCTGGTCCACCAAGTGGGGTGCGGACAATGTGATGGATCTTTCCACAGGCAAGAACATCCACGCCACACGCGAGTGGATCATTCGCAACAGCCCGGTCCCCATCGGCACCGTGCCCATCTACCAAGCGTTGGAGAAAGTGAATGGCCGAATTGAAGACCTCACTTGGGAAGTCTTCCGCGACACGCTCATTGAGCAAGCCGAGCAAGGCGTCGACTACTTCACCATCCACGCTGGCGTGCTCTTGCGCTACATCCCACGCACCGCCACCCGCATGACTGGCATTGTTTCCCGCGGCGGCTCTATCATGGCCAAGTGGTGTCTTTCACATCACACTGAGAGTTTCCTCTACACGCACTGGGATGATATCTGCGACATCATGGCCAAGTATGATGTCAGCTTTTCCATCGGTGACGGTCTCCGTCCTGGCTCCATTGCAGACGCCAACGACTACGCGCAGTTTGCCGAACTCAAGACACAAGGCGAACTCACCAAGCGCGCCTGGGACAAAGGCGTTCAAGTCATGTGTGAGGGCCCTGGTCACGTGCCGATGCACATGATCGAGGAAAACATGAAGAATCAGTTAGACTGGTGCCACGAAGCCCCCTTCTACACGCTTGGACCGCTCACAACTGACATTGCACCAGGTTACGACCACATCACCAGTGGCATCGGTGCGGCACTCATCGGTTGGTATGGCTGCGCCATGCTCTGCTACGTCACTCCAAAGGAGCACCTCGGCTTGCCGAACCGCGATGATGTTAGAGAAGGCGTCATCACCTACAAGATCGCCGCCCACGCCGCTGACCTCGCCAAAGGTCATCCGGCCGCTCAAGAACGCGACAACGCCGTGAGCAAAGCTCGCTTCGAATTCCGCTGGGAAGACCAGTTCAACCTCGGACTCGATCCAGAGAAAGCCCTCGCCTTCCACGACGAAACGCTTCCTCAAGACGGCGCCAAGACAGCCCACTTCTGTTCCATGTGTGGGCCCACCTTCTGCTCGATGAAGATCAGCGAAGAGGTCCGCCAATACGCTGAAGAGCACGGCATGACCTCTGAAGAAGCCATCGAAGAAGGCATGCAGAAGAAAGCTGAAGAGTTCAAAGACTCGGGCGCCGAGATCTACTCCTAGAACAGCATCCGTCGGGAGCATGCCCAAGAAGGGGTTTATTCCAAACAAGCCGCGCCCCTGGGTCGACGCCCGGAAGCGTGATAAGCTCACGCACACCCATGTTCAGATGGCACACGATCTTGGAATGACACCCAAATCGCTCGGCGAGATCTCTCCTAACAAATCGCAACTCTGGAAGGCTCCTCTAGCAAGATTACTTGGGAGAACTCTATGAATAGCGCTTCGAGCGCTCACAGCCTGAAAGCGTCCTTGTAATCGAAACAGGTGTTCGTCGACCTGCACCGACTAACAAAAATTTACTTATCGCGAATCCCCCAAGAAAGAGCCTTCATCTCCACCCATACTCGATATTGTCGATACGAAAGAACGAGAACTATACGAGGATGACTACATCCCTTTTTAGGAGAACGTCAGGGTAGAGCAACCGTAAGTCATGCTCGGCTATTTCGCCGAAATCGCACTCGATCAGACAATCCCGAGTTCTATTGCGGAGCAATCGACTACTTTCGGGCAAGGCCTTGGCTGATTGCTGCCTAATCCTAGAAACGTAAATGGGCACAGAAATACAGTCCGAATGGCGGGCGGCATTCGGTGTCAGGTGATGGGCCGCGAGTTAATGGAACGTATCAGCCACTGAGTATCCGATCGGAGTTTGGAGGCACCCCTGTGATCCATTTGCCACCTAACCAACGCCGCAATAATCGCGTTAATAACAGTGCCCAGCGTTCCTTGATCGTCCATTGCTCCGCAATGCGCATCATGGCATGTAACTGGCTGCTGATCAACGTCACGGCCCGGGCAATCACGTCTCCTTTCTCGTGTATCAGACTGATTTTGATCTTACGCTGGCCTCCACTTTGCACTTGCCGTGAGACTCCTTGCATCAAGGCGGGCCTACTCGTGATCGCTTCTC
>CALLLI010000104.1 GCA_938082635.1 uncultured Verrucomicrobiales bacterium | reverse complement strand
TGATAAGGGAGATACGTTTCCGCTGGGAGTGTGGTCGGACAAGAGTTGGGCAGAGATAGGAACTGCAATCCTTGATCCAGAGGACGCGGCAAAGGTAACTACTCAGGTAGTTTGGGGGCGAATGATCTGCTCGGGCATCATCGGCGAACCCGTGGTGTCCGAAAACTCGAATCGCCCTGCATTCATGCCGCCTCCCGGTAGTTGTAACGAAGTACTCCGCCTAACCGCTCTCGACGTTCCAGCTTCCCTTCGCGTGCTAAACGACATCTTTGATCGTCGGTGAACCTCATTCTCTTACTCCTCCGCTGCTTCTTGAGAACTCGGATCTCCTCCTATAAGTAGTCGATCACATGCTCCTGTTGCTGGTTCAGCCAGCGTACCACAGACATCAGCCTGAAGAAGTCCACTTCAGATTCTTGCAATCACTGATCGAAGAAATGCAGATCGATATCTCGTCCCTTCGATTCCGAAACCGATTGAAGGTCCGCAACTTACGTCCCAATCGAATTTCTGTACACTACGGGGCGTTATGAGATGCGGCGAATCAAGGTGAACTTTCAAAGAGCCCTACCCAGAGTATTGGCTACGCGGGCAAACGAAGATGCTTGAAAAGGAAGTAATCGATTCGGTGGCTGCTAGTCGATCCACGGGCGTGCCTGCTTGATGACAAGCTGTTCAGATTGGTTGATCTTGAACTCGATCTCCATGCCGAAGTCGTTGTCTCCTTTGTAGAGTCGTTTGAAATGGGTTTGGATCAGGCGTAGGCGTCCAGCCAGGTCAAAGACTTGCTGTTGTGATAGAATGGGCTGGCCATCGACACGGCGATTCGACTTCCGAACGTACTGAATCTCATATTCGTAGTTTCCGATCTCAGGATCCGCTAGAAGGAGAGAAATCAGAAATTCTTCAGGGATGGCATCTTGGGTGGGATTGGTAACGAGGTTCTCTCCAACTTGCACATTCACATAATAACCGATCCAGTTGGGGTCGATGATGTTGCGTGTGACGGCGACGCCATTGGAGATCTCGTCCTGGTAGCTGGGATGCACGATGACGCCCATGGCGGCATCGAAGTGGCTGATGCGATAAAATTCGCGTTCTTCAAAGGCGCGGTAGTTCCACATGCTCGCCCACACTTGTTTGACGGTCTCCTTCAAGGCGCCTTCGTGAGGGTAGTGCGTGTAGGAATCGTAGAGGCCTGCGCCATTGAAGCTCGGAAGGTCTTCGTTATTTGTGCTAGAGCGGCAACGCAGCCCTGTGCCTTCCGGGAGGCTTGCTTGGAGAAGGCTGATCTTTGCAGAGAGGCCTTCTGGCACTGGTGCTTTACGGAGGCGCTGCCGAAACTTGGCCAATTCGGCCTCACGGAGATCAGGATCCTGGGCGAATCCTTGGATGGCTAACATGCGCACCAGGATATCATAGAAGCCGTTTGCGAGCATGAAGCGGTGGTAGAAGGAGAACGGGATGGCGTGTCCTTCAGGCGTCATTTCGATTGGCAAGATACGGCGAAGCTCACTGAGGTTGGCGGCTTTGGCTCCAAACTGCGTACTTTGACTGAAGTCAATCTCACCAAGTGGTAGGATCGCTTCAACTGAAAGGTCGCGCACGGGAATTTGTGATTCCTTGGGGCGAATGCTTTCGATGAACTGTTCGACTTGCTCTGCCGTGGCTTCTTGCAGTGTGTAGCCATCTGAGGTGATCTCGAAGAGAACGTATTTGCCGAGCAACTCCTGGATCTCAGGTAAACGAGAGGCGTCTTTAAGATAGGCATTGGGCGTGTTGTTCTGCTTCGCCTTAAGATTCACATGGGAGAGGGGCGTCTGCGGTAATTCTGTCAGAATGCCCGCGACGTGAGTTAAGTCATTGGGCAGATTCCGGAAGATGACGATGTCTCTAGAAGTGAGTGAAATGTTAGCTCCGTCTGCGATAATGAGCCGTCCGAAACTTACGCCAGGATTGAGTGCTTCAAAGGTCTTGCTGCCGAAAAGTTCTTCCGTCTGGACGGTGCGAATCATCGAGGACTTAAAGTTCCCTACCTCATCTGAAAAGACTGTTCGTTGAGTCTCTCCGGCGGGGTGGTAGGCGAGGTTTCCATCGATGAAGGGTAAGCTGGCGGAGAGCATTTCATACGCGGTCTCTACGAAACGGAAGGCTATGGGATCGGTGGGCCAAAACTCCATCGTGTAGATTCCTTGCCGCCCATCTGCAGCGGTGAAGTTGTCATGTGCTAGCAGGCTGCCTGCGACATTCTTCCGGTGGGTGTTCGTGAAGTAGGTTTGATTGTTGAAGGTGGCGTGGGAGACGTGGCGATTGCCGAGGCCATACCAATAGAAGTAGAGGTGGAATTGATGCCGTTTGGTGTCGATGAGGTGTAGCTTTGGATGGGCGGTATCGATTTCGGTGATGAGAAACTTCATCTCTCGGATATTGCTAGCGCCGGGGACGCTGTCTCGACGGGCGAGACGTTCGTACTGTTCACGCGAGGTCACGATTGCCGTTCCATGAGATTCGGCGACGATGGCTGGATTGAGTGGGTGTTGTGTTTCTGATAGATTTAGTTCTTCTATATCAGTCAGCCCGTCTGCATCGGTATCTTGTGGCTCATCGAGAGGAAGTGACAGCACCCTGTAAAAGGCTTGGCTTTTATAAGGAACGGTGTCCCGCATGACATCAGTGGGACCTTCATTTCCAAGCTTCATGCGGACTGGACGCCAGGTGCCGTCTAGGCCAGTGCTTCGATAGAGAATATGATAGAGCTCTGAGCTCGTCTTATAGGTGACGGTGTGCTTGCTGGGCTCTCGAGTTTCAGCGTCGTCAGGAGGTACTGCGAGGGTTCCGGTGAGGGCCAGGCAGAGCAGAGCGGCGATGGAAATGTAGGGAGACATGGCGGGGGGCACCTGCTTACTTGGAGAAGGTAGAGCTGCGCTGGTTTCGAGTCAATTGACCTTCAGTGAAACGGTCTTATTCCGCAGAATGGTCGGATTCTTTTGGGCGGCTGGCGATGTAGACCGCGGCAATGATGAGACTGCCTCCGAGAATGAGCCCTACACCGGGTGTCTCGCCTTTGATGAAGAGGCTGGCTTGGAGAGTTCCCGAGAGGGGAATGAGGAACCGATAGCCAGCAAGGAGTGTCACTGGATAGGTGTGGGCGAGGCGATTCCAGATGGTGAAGGCGATGGCTGAGATGGCCGCGAGTGCGATCGTGACGATGACGAGCTCGATCGAAAGGCTCCTTTGAAAGGTGGCTGCTGCCGGTAACCCTAACAAGAGTAGGATGAGGCCTCCGAATAGCAAGGAAGCGCCCGTGGCGGTCTTAGCATCGATGGTTTGACTCAGGGGCTTCATCATGATGAGACCCAGGACGCCACTCAAAGAAGCGAGAAGAAAGCAGAGCCCACCTAACAAGACCTGGCCGCTGCCAGCGCCTGGCGCGTAGACGGCGAGAGTGACGCCGAGGGCGCCCAGAGCAATGGCTATCCAGTCCCGCGCAGTCGCCGTGGGTGTTTTCAGAAAGAGTGGCGCTAACAGAATCCAACAGAAGCTGCCGAAGCTGACGAGTAGGGCTCCTAACACGCCACTCGAGAGAGACATGCCTAGATAAAAGAAGAGGTATTGGATGCAGGTCTGAGCAAGGGTCAGACCCAGGAGGAGCTTCCGGTTAGCGCGCGCGATGCGTTGCCAGGGGCGTTTGCAAATGGCGAGTATCCCTGCTCCAGAAATTGTGAATCGAACTCCGGCAAAGAAGAGGCAAAGTGTCAGGCTGACATGTTCCCACGAAGTATAGGCAAGCTTGATGAGGGGAAAGGCTGCTCCCCACAGGAGGGCGCAGAATAGGACCTGAACCAGGACTGTGGGAGGTGCCACGCAGAAAGCGATGGCTGCCTAGCGGCTGACCATGATGGGTTCAGGCTCACCACCAAACTTAGGAGGTGTGTTTAAGAGATGAACATCGAGCACCGCTTTGACCCTGGCCAAGTATTCACGAAGGTGAGTTTTGAAAGACTGCCTCAAGGGGACGGGATCGGAAGCGATTCCGGTGACATCCAAACCGAAGTGCCGACCGATGAAGACGGCGCGAGGAAGATGAAAGCCGTCGGTCACGACACTAACGGAGTCTAGTTGAAAAATCTCGCGAGCGCGCACCATCGAGTCAAGCGTTCGAAAGCCGGCGAAGTCGCGTGTGATGGCATGGCTGGGAATGCCCATGTTGACTAAGGCATCTCGCATGTCTTGTGGCTCGTTGTAAAAGCGGGTGCCATTGTCGCCGCTCACTAGCAGGTGCTGGACCTTGCCTGCATTGAACAGCTCTTTCGCCTTCTTCAAACGGTTGCGAAAGTGGAGGTTGGCGCGTTTGGGAGCGACCTTCTTAGAGGTACCAAGAACGAGAGCGACTTGATTCACTCTTGCGGATTTCACATCTTTCGCGATGAACCTATGCGTAGACCCGATGACCCAGAGATTGCATGCAGCGACAAACATGATGACCCCGAGAGGAATCCACACAATCACGAGAAACACAGCTCGACGCCAGCCTTCCAGGTGCTTGGCAAAGAGTAAGCGCAGTCCTTTTTTTAAGAAAGTCATCGGGCTTGTGACTTGGAACCAACCACATTCCTTCGGTAATTCCTAACTGGATTTTCTATAAATATGAGCACGACTCTAAGAGTCTTTAATTACACGAAACGGTATCCATGGCTTTCGCTGGCGCAGCTCTCTTGCGCGATCGTCAGCACGCTCCTGGTCATCGTCTTTCCTCAGGTCACGAGAATCATCATTGATGACGTCATTGGAAAAGAGCAACATGAACTGCTCTGGCCGATGGTGGGGCTGGCTTTGTTAGCCTTCCTGGGGAGAGATGGTTTGAATTCTGCGAGGATCTTCCTGAACAACACGTTCGAGCAGAAGGTGATCTTTGATCTGCGCAGTGAACTGTATTCCAAGATTCAGCGCTTGCGTCTGACGTGGTTTGATAACAAGCCCACCGGTGATGTCATGACACGTGTGGCAGAAGATGTCACCGCGATGGAGCGCGTTCTCATCGATGGCATTGAGCAGGGACTCGTCGCCGTGTTGCAGATAGGGGTCATTGCTAGCGTCATGTTTTACATGGATGCAAAGTTGGCGGCTATGTCACTTCTACCTATTCCGTTTCTTGTGTTAGGAGCCTCACTGTACACTCGGACTGCGCATAAGCGCTACCAAGGGGTGCGTAAGGCGACGAGCGCGATGAATTCGCTCTTACATGACAACATCGCAGGCATTCGCCAGATCAAGGCCTATACGATGGAAGAGGCGGAGCACGCTCGATTCAATAAAGCGAGTGATAGGTTGAGGCAAGCTTCACTCGTTGTCATGCGAGCCTGGGCGATGTATAACCCCTCGATGACCTTTCTAGCCTCCACCGGCTTGGTTCTTGTCTTAGGATTTGGTGGGCAAGCGGCCATTGAAGGGCGGATCGAGCCCGGAGCGTTGGCCGCATTCGTGCTCATGCTTCAACTCTTCTATGATCCGGTGAACCGGCTTCATTCGCTCAATCAGTTGATACAGTCTGGTCGGGCGGCTGGGGAGCGCGTCTTTGAGATCCTGGATACCGAGGATGAGCCTGGAATGAACGACGGAGCTACCCTGGGTGCGGTTTGCGGTGAGATCGACTTCCGAAATGTCGGCTTTTCCTATACCGAGAAGATGCCGACGCTGGCAGGCGTCTCGATCAAAGCAGAGGCAGGTCAAACGATTGCGTTGGTTGGCCAGACGGGGGCGGGCAAGTCCACGATCATCAATTTGCTCACACGCTTCTACGAGTACGACAGCGGGGAGATTCTGATTGATGGGCAGGTTGTGAGTTCGCTGAACAAGACGTCCCTGCGTGAGCAGATCGGGTATGTCACTCAGGAGAGCTTTCTCTTCAATGACACGGTGCGTGAGAATCTGCGAATCGCGAATCGCGAGGCGACTGATGAGGCGATGTGGGAGGCATTGCGCATTGCGAATGCGACGCCGTTTGTGAAGCGCCTATCTGACCAGCTAGATACAGTGGTAGGTGAACGTGGGGTGAAACTTAGTGTCGGCGAGAAGCAACGCATTTCGATCGCGCGCGCGTTATTGAAGAATCCTCCGATACTTTTACTTGATGAGGCTACTGCTAGTGTGGATACAGAGACGGAGCGCATTATTCAAGAAGCGCTTGAGAGATTGATGACGAGTCGGACGAGTATTGTTATAGCGCACCGCTTGTCGACGGTGCGCCGAGCAGATCGCATTTATGTGTTAGATCTTGGGCGTGTGATCGAAGAGGGGACCCACGAGGAACTGCTGGCTCTTGGGGGAACCTACGCGACTCTTTGTGAGACTGCCTTTCTCGATGAGAAGGAATAATTGGCGTGCTCCTAAACGGAGAAGGCCCGCGCTTGTTACCAAGCGCGGGCCTTCGAAAGTCTTGTGATAGTCGGAACTATAAAGTCTTCTTCAATGCCGCAGACGGGATAAAACGAATCGTCTTCGATGCAGGAATCTTCATAGGCTCTTTCGTTTGTGGATTGCGGCCCATTCTTTCAGCACGATGGGCTACCTTGAAGGTGCCGAAGCCGATGAGTTGGATACCTTTCTCGTCTTTCTTCACGCCTACTGCGATGGCGTCGAGCACTGCGGCAAGAGCGTCTTCAGCTTGGCGTTTGGTAGCGTCTTCGCCTAGACGCTCGTGGATTGAGTCGATGAGTTCCGTTTTATTCATAATAATATGTTCTAACTAAATGAGGATTTGGAGTGTGGGCGGTCCCGCGATCATCCAGTGAAGATCTAAAAAGTGGACCAGTTTGTGACAATTTTACAGTTTTTATTAGGAAAGCCATTGCCTGACAAGCAATTTCGGCTCCCAGTGGGACAAATCATGGAATGTCCAGAGTTTCTAACTAGAGCGCAAACGATTGCGGAATCGGCTTTTATTGCGCCAAATGCGACTGTGATCGGTGACGTTCATCTGATGGAAGATGCTAGTGTTTGGTATCAATCGGTCTTGCGGGCGGACATTCATCGCATCGTTGTTGGGCCAGGAACTAATGTGCAGGATGGGACCATGATTCATTTGTCGGATGATTATGGTGTGTCTTTGGGGGCGCATGTTTCGATCGGGCATCGGGCGATTATCCATGCATGCCGTATTGATGATGAGGTCCTGATTGGGATGGGCGCCATTGTCATGGACGGCACGGAAATCGGTGCGCGCTCTATCATTGGTGCGGGGGCTTTGGTCACGCAGCATCAGAAGATCCCGCCGGGTTCGCTTGTGTTAGGAAGTCCAGCTCGAGTTGTGCGGGCATTGACCGAAGAGGAACAACGGAGTAATCGAAAGTTGGCCGAGAAATACATTCACGTCGCGCGTTTTCATCGTGAGCATTTGGCTAATTCGGTAGACTAGAGAACGTATCATGGAGCTACGTGAATTTGCGGAGCGAGTGCTCTTGGCGACAACGCTAGAAGAGAAACTGGCACCTCCGGACTCCCGGCTGACCGATGAAACGCGCGGCGAAGCGATGCTCTCGCCATCGATGCCTGGGCGGCCCGATGAGTTGATCTTTGAGGGGCAGGAGGCCCGCACGGTGCTGCCTAGTCTAGCTCAGCTGGGGGATGATGAAGATCGTGGCCGTTTGTTGCATTTCTTTGCCAATCATGAATTGCTCGCGGCAGAGCTAATGGCGCTCGTTCTTTTGAAATTTCCTCAAGCGCCTGCCGATTTCCGTATGGGAGTGGCGAGGACGTTACAGGAAGAGCAAATGCATACGAGACTGTATATGAAGCGTTTGCAGGAATGTGGCGTGCCGTTTGGGTCTGAGCCGGTGAATGGTTTCTTCTGGAACTCTGTCTCGACGATGCAGACGCCTGCTGACTATGTCTCGCGACTTTGCCTGTCATTTGAACAAGCGAACTTGGATTATTCTCGCCACTTTGCGGGACTGTTTCAGGAGGCCGGTGATACGAGGACGGCGAAGATCTTAGATCGTATCTATCGAGATGAGATCAACCATGTGGGCTATGGGCTGGAGTGGTTTCGTCAGTGGAAGTCACCAGGTGAATCTGACTGGGAGAGCTTCCGCCAGCGCCTGACGTTTCCTCTGTCTCCGAGTCGTGCGAAAGGGCGCGGCTTCTTCAATCGTGAAGGGCGTTTGCAGGCAGGGCTGGATCCTGACTTTGTTAATCAGCTCGAGGTGTTTACCCAGTCGAAAGGTCGCACTCCGAATGTCTTTCATTTCAATCCTCAGGCTGAGATCACCATTGCTCAAGAGGTGCGAGGTTTGCCTCCCAAGGCGCTGCCGAAGAGTTTGTCAGCATTGGGCGATGATCTCAGCAGTCTATCTTTGTTTCTTGCTCGTCAGGATGACATCGCGATCTTGACGAAGAAGCCAGGTCTTGAGTTCTTGCAGAAATTGTCCCATGCAGGGTTCGTGTTGCCCGAGATTCAGGCGCGGGACGCGTTGGCCCTAGAAGGGCGGAAGCTGAACGAATTGCGTCCGTGGGCGTGGAGCCCCGACACGGAATGGCTGAGTCCTTTAGGATCTCAAACATCGCAAACGGGCGATGGATGGCATCCGGCATGGCATGAGGTGCATTCGAAGGCGTTCTCTGCGCAGTTCGGGCAGGGGCGGGTCTGCCCGACCATTGAGGAGGTTTTTGAGGCAACAGAGGGCGAATCTGTCTGGAAAGCGCCCTATGGAGTGGCGGGGCAGGGCCTTCGATTCGTGAAATCTTCAGAGATAGCGGCTGAGGACGAGGAGTGGCTGGTTAAAATTTTGGAAGAGCAAGGGACGGTGGTGGTGGAGCCCAAGCTCGAGCGTGTCCTCGATTTCTCTGTGCAGTATGATCAGGAATTGCGTTTGTTAGGCTACACCCAGTTGCACAATGATGCCTACGGGCGATTCCAAGCATGTTCCGTGCATCGAGCGGTCACCGCTGGCGGCGATGAGCAACTCATGCGGTATTTCTATGGTGGGGTTAGGCACGTGGAGCGCTACTATGAGGAAACCTTCCCTTCACTGATCCGACCGCACTTGCAAAGGCTGAGCTACGAAGGCCCGCTCGGTGTCGATACGATGATTGCTCGCGATGCGGATGGCGAGTTGAGGCACCATCCCGTCATTGAGATAAATCCGCGTTACACGATGGGCCGCGTCGCGCTTGAGTTGGGCAGGCAGGTGGTGAAGGGCGTGTCTATGCGTTTTGAAATTCTGTCTCGTCGAGACTTTAAACGCTACGAGGTCGCTTCGTTAGTTGAATTGGCGTCAGTGATCGAAAGTGCTGCCCCTCCAAATTTGGTGACCTATAAGAATGGGCGGAGGCGCTTGAAATCTGGGAACGTGATTCTAAATGATCCTAGCCAAGCGCAGAGCTTTCTGGCCGTGCTTCGCGTGGGGCCTTGAACGAGCGGGTTTCTCTGCTAAATTCTAAGCATGCGTTTGCTCCTTTCGCTCATCACCCTCACGGCCTCGCTCGCTTGGGCCGAGATCCCTGAGAAGTCCTTTCAGCCATACACCGAAGGCCCCAAGACCCGCGATGGGATCGGCAAGTACTTCATGGGGCGGGAGATTTCTCAGGTTATGGGACATTTGGGAGCTGGATGGCTGGAGCGCTCTGAGCGCGAGCAAGAGGAGAAGCCGAGCTTGCTCATGAAGAATCTGGAACTGGCCGAAGATGCGGTGGTTGCCGACATCGGAGCGGGATCAGGCTACTTTACCTTTAAACTCGCGGAGAAGGTTCCGAAGGGGAAAGTCATTGCTGTGGATATCCAACAGGAGATGATTGATATCCTGAAGAAGCGTCAGAAGGCTTTTGGAGTTGAGAATTTAGAGACGCTTCTGAGTGTGGAGGATGATACGAAGCTTCCTGAGAATGAGGTTGATGCTGTCTTGCTAGTAGATGCGTATCACGAGTTCTCGTTTCCAAGAGAAATGCTGGCTTCGATGTATCGGGCGCTCAAGCCTGGTGGTCGCATCTTTCTGCTAGAGTATCGAGCGGAAGATCCTCTGGTTCCTATCAAGCCGCTCCACAAGATGAGTCAGAAGCAAGCCAAGGCAGAGTATGCGGCGTCTGGCTTTCGCTGGGTGGAGACGCGGGACTTTCTCCCACGTCAGCATTTCATGATCTTTGAAAAACCAGGAGCACCTGAGAAGAAGGCGACACCAACCAAAGAGAAGAAAGCAGATGCGCCATCCTGAATTTCAGCCGGTTGAGGCGGCCTTTCAGTATTGTCCGCGCTGTGGGAAAGCGCGTGAAGAGGCTGGCAATCCGCTGGCCTGCGCGTGCGGATTCCGCTATTTCTTTAATCCAGCGGGCGCGGTAGGTACGCTGGTAAGTGATGCTGACGGGCGGATTCTCTTCATCCGTAGAGAACGTGATCCTGGAAAGGGAAAGTTGGGCATGCCGGGTGGATTCATTGATCCTGGCGAGAGCGGAGAGGAGGCCGCTCGTCGGGAGGCCTATGAAGAAGTGGGGCTGACCTTGGGCGCGCTGACTTACCTAATATCGCACGACAATGCCTATGCCTATGGTGGCGTGGCCTACCAGGTAACGGATTTTTTTTACACCGCGAAGGTGGAATGCTTCGAGGGGATCGAGTCGGATGCGAGTGAAGTGCAAGATTGGTTTATCGCTCGGCCCGAGGACGTGAAAGCGGAAGATTTTGCCTTTGAGTCGAATGCCTTCGCGGTCGAGACCTATGTTAGAAACCTGGTGAATGCGGACTAGTCATCGTTGACAAGCGAGACTCTGCCGCCACGCTCAGGGCATGACGCGACGACTCGTCTTCAAATTCGGCTCCGGGATTCTGACTTCCGATGAGCGCGTGGATTTGGATGGCGCGCAGTTTGTGGGGTTGACCCAGGCGATCGCGAGATTGTGCAAGTCTGGCGACGAGTGTGTGGTGGTGTCGAGCGGGGCCGTTGCAGCTGGACTGCCGAGCTTTGGTCTCGAAGTTCGCCCAACATCGCTCGAAGTATTGCAAGCCTGCGCGGCGGTTGGCCAGACGCGGCTGATGCAGTACTATGAGTCGCTGTTTCGCCTTCATGGGCTTCATGTGGCTCAGCTGCTTCTGACGCATGACGATCTCCGTATTCCGGAACGCCGGAACAATGTGACAAACACGTTGAATCAGCTGCTTTCCTTTTCACAGACGATTCCTGTGATCAATGAGAACGACTCGGTTGCGGTGGAGGAGCTCCGCTATGGTGACAACGACCTTCTTTCAGCTGATGTGGCGACCTTGGTCGAGGCCGACGTCCTCGTTCTCCTCACTTCGGTTGACGGCCTTTTGCATCCAGAGACGAATGAACTGGTGCCGCGCGTCGATGATGTCGACGACGTGCTCGGGTATGCCTCTGCGGAGAAAGGTGGTTTCTCCGTCGGCGGAATGTCGACCAAGCTGCGTGCGGCTCAAAAGGCGACTGAGGCAGGAATCGATGTGTACATTGCTAACGGAAGACTCCCGGATCAGTTAGGCGATCTTGTGTCTGGCAAAGGCGTTGGAACTTACTTTCCGGCAAGATCTTAGAAGGGCATGAAACGAATATTGATCGATGTGGGGAACACGCTTACGAAGTTGGTATTTGCTGAGGGCGCGCAACTGCTAGAGCGACGGCAGCTTGCGACGGCAGAGATCTCACGAGAGACGATTCTTGAAGTGATCGGGGACTGGAAAGACCGAGCTGAACAAGTAGTCCTGTGTTCTGTCGTTCCCAGGCGTAATGCGGCTTTCCAAGACGTTTTTGGGGAGACCTTGATTATTGTTAGCTGTCACATTCCGTTAGGTATAGGAATTGATTACCCGGAGCCTGAAACCATCGGGGCGGATCGCCTGGCCAATGCGGCAGCGCTCGCCAAGCTTCACGGGCAGCCTGGCATTGTGGTGGATTTCGGAACGGCGGTGACGTTTGACGTTTTGTCCGCAGAAGGAAATTACTGCGGTGGAGTCCTGGCTCCCGGGGTCGAGATGATGAATGATTACATGAGTGAACGCACCGCTTTGCTGCCCCGGGTCGAGTTGATTAAGGACCCGTCACCGCTTGGTCGGTCCACTGAAGAGGCGATGCAGGCTGGAGCCTACTATGGCTACGCGGGTATGGTGCGCCGCATTCTTGACGAATTGTTAGCCACCTTTGCTCAGCCAGATGAGGTCACGATTGTTGCCACGGGTGGCGCTGGGGAACTCTTCTATGACACGCTGGGCGCGAAGCTCTATGAACCTGACCTTACCATACAAGGGCTCCGGCTTATCGCAGAACTCCAGTGACCTAGTCGACAGGTTATCCGGTTTGTTGTAACTCTTCTTTGTCTTCATCAGAAGCCTCCGCAAGGGCGATGGCTTCTTGAAAACTATCGAGGGCGGCGGCCGCGTCTTGAGGACGATCTTCTTCATCTCGACCCAGCATCGACATCAGCCATTCGGATAGCGGTAGCGGCAAGTCTTTTCGAATCATCCGGATGGGGAGCACGCGCGACTGAAGATGGGCCTTCATGATCTTGGCTGGGTTGTCACTTTGGAAGGGGTTCATTCCAGATAGTCCAAGATAGAGAATGCAAGCGAGGGCGTAGAGATCGGTGCGGGAGTCCAGCGGCTGTCGCTTGAACTGCTCGGGGGCCATGAAATGAATCGTCCCGTAGATCGCCTTATCCTGATCTTCTGTCTGGTGGACAGGTACAGGAGCGGACTTGGCCATGCCAAAGTCGAGGATTTTGACCCCATACGAACCTGAAGGCAGCCAAGTGATCATCAGATTTCCCGGCTTCAGATCGCGATGGAGCAGGCCCAATTCTTGGGCGGCCATCAGTCCTTCAAGCGTTTGAGTCGTGATTTCAACGAAGTCAGCCACGGTGAGCGTGCCTTGTTGGAAGACTTCAGTAAGCGTCTCGCCATCAACGAATTCCATGATTAGGAAGGCGCCTTTATCATCCACGCCACCATCGTATACGGAGACGATATTGGGATGCTGCAGAGCCCCCGTGATCGAAGCCTCGTGGAGAAGTTTGCATTCCTCGTCGGGATCAGGCGCCTCGCCGTCGGTTTGGGTCTTCAGCCGCTTGATCGCGACGTGTCGATTCAGCTGCGTATCACGAGCTTTCGAAACGGTGCCGATGCCGCCACTACCGATAGGACTGATGATTTCGTAACGGTCGGCAGCCATTTGTAATTACCATAAAAGTGACGCCGGTTGTAATCATGGGCAAGAACAAAAGGAGAGATCGACAAGGAAATCTGCCGCGAATTGCCAAGACTCGGGCTCTGTTGGTGGCATCTCATGTGGCGGCATCATTTGAAGCTCAATTTCGTGGTCTTCATCTGGAGTTTCACGGCGATTCTGGGACAGTGGATCACACTGCCTCGATTTGAGCTGGTGTTTTTGAGGACGTTCTTTGCCGGAATCATACTCCTAGTCATTTGGAAAGGGCTCGAAGGACGTGACGGAAGGTGCCGTCGATGGCCACGCCGTTTCTGGCGACTCTATTTTAATGGTGCCATTGTCGGCTTTCACTGGGTCCTCTTCTTTGCTGCGGCGAAGATGAATGCCTCTGTCTTGCTCGCAGGGCTGGCGACGACCACCTTGTGGACGGCGCTTCTGGAGCCCCTTCTAACGTCCGCTCGTTGGAAGCGGTCAGAGATTGCGCTGGGAGCGATCATCACGGTGGCACTCCTTCAGATTTCTCGTGCGGAAGCGGATCATCTGGTTCCGTTGCTCTTGGGGGTGGCCTCGGCCATTGCTGCGGCCATTTTTGCCATCCTCAACGGCCAGTGGGCTCGAGGTGAAGATGCCATCGGCGTGACCATTTTAGAAATGGCTGGTGCCAGTTCGGCGTGCTTTATTTCTCTATTAGTGCTGTCTGCTTTTGACGGCAACTTGCCTCAGTTTGCACTGACACCAATGGACTGGGTTTGGATGGCCATTCTCGTGATCTTCTGCACGGCGTATGCTTATGTCGCCTACGTGAAATTGCTAGAGTACCTCTCGGTCTTCACTATCAATCTTGCGGCAAATTTCGAGCCTGTCTACGGGATGATCCTGGCGGCCGTCTTGCTAGGGGAGGCCGATGACTTGTCTTTGGGGTTCTATCTTGGTAGCGGGATGATTCTGATCTGTGTGCTTGTCCATACATGGATGATGAAACGCGATGCGCGGCAAAGGAGTTGACCTTCTGTAAGAACGCTGTTATCGGCTGGCAATCCATCTTGGAGGTTGCCATGAACGGTCCGTATTCAATGTTCTTCGCTGCTTCACTTCTTGCCGACTTGGCGTAAAGCGAGACATCTCTGTCCTCTGGACACCCTCCTGAGAAGGTGGTGCCTCGCCGTTTATTGCACTGTCAGACAAAGTCGGTCTGATCCTATCTGTGTCCAGATTAAAGTAGTCGTGCGCACAGTTGCTTGAAAGTTGATGTTTATAAGACGACACCATGATGAAGAAGAAATCGTGTCCACGGACAATCGTAGTCTTATGTGAGACCTGGAGTTCAGATGATGGGCGATCACCGGCTGATGAAGCTCGTCAGAGCCTCCGTGACCGCGCGCGTAAACAGCGTGGCGGTCACTGGGACTGGCAGTATTGCAAACAAGCTCGGCAAGCGCTCGAAAGTGCGCTTGCCTGTGATCTTTGCGATGCTGATTTGCCGGCTTTAGAAGTGATCGATGTGAGTCCTAAGAAAGGATGTGCTGTTCTGAGTGTCACGCTAGGAAGTGAAGTGCAGACAGTGGAGGCTCTCGATGATCAGTACGCTCGGCTAGTGTTAGCAACCGGAATTCTTCGGGCTGCGATCGCCGAAGCTACCCATCGAAAGCGCGTCGCTTCGTTGCGCTTCGAACTCATCCCCGTCGTGCGCTAAGCTCGGTCGCTCTCGTTCCCGCAGCCTATTCCATGCTCAGCGCGTTGGTCGAGAGGTTGCGGGCTTGGGTGGGGGCCGTCTTGGGTTGCTTTTCTGCCGATTCCTCCCAACTCTGTATCATGGCAACCTACGTCTATGAATCGATCCCAGGCTCCGTTGATGAACCTGTCGAACGCTTCGAAATCCGTCAGAGCATGATGGATGATGCGTTGGATGCTCACCCTGATACTGGCACACCCATTCGGCGTGTCATCACAGGAGGCTATCTCAGCACTGGTGGCGGCACGACTCCGGCTAGTGGTGCAGGCGGTTGTTGAAACCCTGGCGGATGCGGTTGCAGTTAGCAGCCCACGTTTACCATGGATGATTCGCCCGAAGATCCGATCGAGATCCCTATCACGGGCGAACTTGATCTGCACACCTTCCGTCCGAAGGACGTGCGTGAACTCGTGCCTGATTACATTGATGAGTGTCTCAATCGAGGGATCTACTCCCTGAGAATTATTCACGGGAAGGGCACCGGCACTCTCCGCGAGCTGGTGCACAAGAAGCTTCGCCAGCATCCCGCCGTGGCCAGCTTTCGCCTAGGCGATGAGCAGACCGGAAGTTGGGGCGCAACCTTAGTGCAACTACGTAAAGAATCACCAGTATGACCCCAAGTAGGATGGCCATTCCTGGCCGTCCGGCCAAAGTTTGCGAGCGTCCCAGTCCATAAAAAGCCACCCGTTTGTTCTGTCTAGAAGATAGGAGGAACCACGGAAGCCACTGAAATGTACGGAAAGGGTAGTATATGCAGGGTGTTGCTATTGAGACTCAGTCGCAACAAGGGCTTGACTGAAATCCTATACGGATCTCTGCTTAATACTAAGATTGGGGGACGCCGTTTCTCCGTCAGCTTCTGACCATGTCCTTTCACGTTCTTGACCTCTTTCACAAAGGTGGCGCTTTCATGTGGCCTCTCTTGTTTCTGTCCGTTGTCTCGCTGGCGATCATCGCGGAGCGCGTGTTCTTCTATGCGCGGCATCGCTATCGGGTCGGCGGGAGCCTAGAAGATCTGCGTGTGGCACGGGCAAATCGGCAAATGCTCGATGCGGATGCGAATCCCATGCTTGATATTGGCCAGGTCTTTCTAACGAGTGCTGGAGAAGGGGAGGAACACTGTCGGAATCTGACCGAGCGTATTTCTTCCCGCTGGATCAATCGACATGAACGCGGGCTTAGGACGTTGAGTGTGATTGGTAGTATCTCACCGCTTATCGGCTTGCTAGGGACAGTTTGGGGAATGGTCAACGCGTTTGCGCAGATCTCGGCGTTGGGGGACAAGGTTTCCCCAGCTGACTTTGCGGGAGGCATTTGGACGGGATTGCTAACGACGGTTGCTGGATTGTTAGTGGCGATTCCTGCGGTGACGATGTGTCGTCTCTTTGAGGCGAGGATAGATAAACTGGTCCATGATGTGAACGAGGTTTCCTCTCACCTTCACGAATGGTGTTTCTCCAAGCAATCCTGACAAACATATGGCATTGATCACTAGACAGCGCCGCATTGATAGCTCGATCGATCTCACGCCTCTGATTGATGTGGTCTTTCAATTACTGATCTTTCTCATGGTGAGCAGTCAGTTTACCAAACCTGAAGCGGTGGTGGATTTGCCTCAGGCGCAGAGTGGGGCTGGCACCGTGGATCTCTCGCGAGAGAAGCTGTCCTTTGCGATTGAGGCAGATGGGACGATCTTGTTAGATGCTGAGGTTGTTAGTAGGGAGAATCTTGGAGCGGTCATTCAGCAGCGGGTGGAGAAGGATTCGGTCAAGCGCGTGGAGATTCGAGGAGATCAGGCAGCCAACTACGGGGTCTTTATTGAGGTGTTGGAAACGGCGCGGATTCACGGCATTGAATCTATCGGTATTTTGATGAAGAAAGGAGAAGGCAATGGCTAGTTCTCACGATCTAGAGAGCGTTAGGGGGTGGTGCGTCGGGCTGGGTGTGACTGCCTTGGTGCATGTGGGAGTCTTCTCGTTGGCCGTGGGGCGCACGACGCCTCCGGAGATCGAGGTTCTGGAGGATGAGATGATAGAAATCGAGCTTGTCGAAGAACCCGAGCCGATTAACGAACCCGAGCCAATCCCGGAACCGGAACCGGAACCGGAACCGGAACCGGAACCCGAGCCAGTCCCTGAGCCGGAGTCAATCCCAGAGCTGGAGCCGATTCCAGAACTGGAGCCGATCAAACCGAAGGTCATTGAAGCCAAGGCGATTCCGAAACCTGAGCCTGCGGTGCGGCCCAAACCGAAGCCGGTTTATAAGCCCAAACTGAAACCGGTTTACAAACCCAAGCCGAAGCCCAAACCACGGATGGTCGCTCTGAAGCCTCCGGCTCCAAAGCCAAGGGCAAGGGCAAAGCCTACCAAGAAGCGTCCAGTCGTCGGCACGCCCGTGGCGACGCGGCGTGCGAAACCGAGCTACCCGAAAGCTGAGCGGCGTAAAGGTATTGAGGGCACTGTTGTGGTTAGCGTGAGAGTGGATCCCAACGGGCGTGCTGGCGCGGTGAGTGTGGTTCGAAGTTCAGGAAATAGCGCTTTGGATACGTCTGCGGTGAAAGCTGTCCGGCGCTGGCGCTTCAAAGCGGCGACGGACTCTGTAGGCAATCCCATTTCGAAAGTCGTCAACGTGCCAGTGGTGTTCAAGCTGAAGTAGCACGCTTTGACCATGCCTCGCTGTCAATTCTCTAAACGAGCCTTCTTAAGCGGAGCGATCGGTAGCCTAATCGCCATTCCGGGAGTGCTGATATTTGAGCCCGCCCGTGAAGGTGCCAAGGAGCTGATGGATCATTGGAAGGCGGATAAGGTTGTGGTGCAGGAGGTGAATGTGCCCGTAGAAGTCATCGAAGAACGGGTCGTGTTCAAAGAAGTGCCTGTCGAAGTCACTAAGGAAGTCGAAGTGGAGCGGGTGAAGAAAGTTTCGGTGGAAGTGGTGAGGGAGAAGATAGTCTGCCGTGATATTGAGGCGGATCCTGAGGCCCCGCCGCCACCTCCGTTGCCATTGTCCTATGTGCCTAGCAAGCAGGTTGAGGTGAAGAACCTCTTCAACAAGAGACAGATCCGCATGGACGTGGCGGTGAGAAAGGGGAGCTTGCCTTCAATAGAACGGGCGCGTGATGAGAGCTATACCAAGCGCCATCATAAGATTCTATCTGGATCATTCGGAAGAATCTGAAAATTCAATGTTAGAAGCGACTTCATGCGGTGTTTGAGTGAAGTGTTGGCTTCACGAATCTTTCCGTCAATTGCCGCCTTGAATTCTC
>CALLLI010000103.1 GCA_938082635.1 uncultured Verrucomicrobiales bacterium | reverse complement strand
AACTTCAGAAACAAGCTCCGGGAATTGATAGGTGATTTCGATGGCCTGGTTAACGAAACTGTTGAGTTCTGACGAGAGTTCCGCCTCAAAAAGCAGTTCTTGCCGAGCATAGAGATCGGATTCTGTTGGTGGTAATATTCTAAAAGTCAACGGGTTACGTTAACCAGAGACTAACAGGACGCTATCTGATTCTTCAAAAAAATGGGTTTCGGCGAAGGTCCAGCTAGAACAGGCTGCAATTCCTTGAGCTCCTTCACAAGGCCTTCCTTGGCCGCACCATCCGCCTTCAGTGAATACGGCGTCAGCCACTGCGGCTTCTCACCTGCGACGACACACCGAACGAAATCCGTCGCCCCATAATCTGAGAGCAGCTCCTCGACTAACTTGATCTGGCGTTCATAAGCGGTCTCCTGACCAAAGTCCCAGCGAGTGGACATGGACTGATCCACGACCAAGATGAGATCTCGTGTGTCATGCCCTCCCAACCAGGTCGCGGGCACTAGAGGACGAGCCAGTGCTACAATAAAGCATGCTAGCACTAACATGCGCAACAGCAGCAACAAGCGGTCTTTCAATCGCCAGCTGCGACGCGCCCGCGGGTTGGCCTTAGTCAAAAATTGCATCGCTCCCCATGGGATCACTTTCTTTCGTTTACGCGCCAGCAAATGCGCAATCACCGGCAAAGCAATCGCCGGAAGCGCATAAAGAAAGAGGCTGCTAAAAAAGGACATCTAGCGAGAAATGGATGTCTTAGCTGTGCGTTCACGAAGATACGCAGCAATGGTTTCGCCAAGAGGCACGGCAGTATTCACGGGCACGTAATCACAACCGCAACTGGTACATGCAGCTTTGAGTTGATCGAGAAATTCATGCACCCCTTCCAGGTATTGCTCGCGAATGACCACAGGATCGAGGTCAAGGTGATAGCCGTTGACCTCAAGACACTCAAATCGGGAGCTGGTAGGAAACTCGAAGTCCAACTCTTCAGGCGCCATGGTGTGAAACACGACGACTTGATGCCCGCGGCCACGAATGATCTTAAGCTTCTGCTGCAAGGTCGGCACATCAACGAAGCAATCACTGAAGATCAGAAAGACGCCACGCCGCTGCACACGCTTAACCATTTCATCGAGCGTCGCGAGAAGACTCGTTTCGCTCTGAGGGCGGGCTTTGGCCAATCGGTCCAGGAAGAGATGAAAGTGTGTCGCCGTAAATCGTGGAGGAATGTAAGTGCCTTCTTGGAGAGAAGACAAGGCAAGCCCAACGGGATCACGTTGACTTAGCAACAAGCGTGCAAGACAGGCACAAGCCGAACGCGCATAGGCAAACTTGCTCGCCGTGCTCATGCCAAAACCCATGGAGCTGCTGACATCAAGAACGAGCAGCGCATTGAGACTGGTCTCTTCGTCGAACTGCTTCACATAGTAACGGTCGCTCTTGGCAAACACCCGCCAATCTAACAAACGCACTTCAGCGCCCGGACTATAAGCTCGATGCTCGGCAAACTCCGTGCACCCACCGCGCATGGCCGAGCGATGGTTCCCCGAAATGAAACCATCGACAATCTGCGTAGCGACAAACTCGAGATCCTGTAAGGACGCCTGATCCTCAGGCAGGACCAGATCACGGTAGAGGCTGGGGTCTCCCATGTGTGTTTGGAAGAGAAGTCCCTATGCTGCGCCGACCTGAACCTGGCTGCCAGAAATGACACGAATTACTTCCTCTACGATGTCATCAGACCGTATTCCTAAAGCTTCAGCATTGAACGTCGGCATGACACGGTGCCTCAAGACGGGTAGAGCCACGGCGTGGAGATCCTCGATCGTCGCGTGATAGCGGCCTTTAATCACGGCTCGAGCCTTCGCAGCCATGATGAGGTAGATGCTTGCGCGAGGCCCCGCCCCCCAACTCACACTCTCGTTAATATAGGGTGTCGATTCCGGCTGGTCCGGCCGAGTCAATCGCACGATACGAGCTGCGTACTCATAAACATGATCCGCCACCGGCACTGCCCGAACTACCTCCTGGAGCTTCAGCAACTACTCACCATCTAACACTTGTTTCGTCTCGAAATTATAGGCGGTCGTCACTAGCTTCATGATTTCGATCTCTTCATTGAAATCCGGATAGCCCAGAATCACTTTGAGCATGAAGCGGTCCAACTGCGCTTCCGGCAGTGTGTAGGTGCCTTCCTGCTCGATCGGATTCTGCGTCGCAAGCACAAGGAAAGGATTAGGCAACTGATAGTTTTGGCCACCCACCGTAAGCTGACGTTCCTCCATGGCCTCTAACAAGGCACTCTGGGTCTTCGGCGGCGTCCGATTGATCTCGTCCGCTAGTATCATGTATCCAAAGAGCGGCCCTTCGATAAAGCGGAAGACGCGCTTACCCGTCGTACGATCTTCTTCGAGCACATCCGTTCCCGTAATATCAGACGGCATCAAATCGGGAGTGAACTGCACCCGTCGAAAGCTAAGATTGAGCAAAGAGGCCATGGTCGAGACAATCTTCGTCTTTGCCAGTCCAGGCACGCCCTCGAGAATACAATGCCCGCGACATAACAAAGCCACCGTGAGCTGTTCGATGACGTCCTCAAGCCCCACGATAACACCGCCCATTTGTTCGCGGAGTTGGTCGTAACTACGATGAAGCTGATTCACCACCTCCACAGCGGAGGGGTCCGACGAGCGCTGCGCTTCCGCCATATGGACAGGACTGTCTTCTCGGAGTGGTCACCCCGTCAAGGGATGATCTTCAAGAGCCCATAGATTGGAAACTTAAGAGAACTTCACTCCACACAGACGACACTTGATCGCGGTTGCTTTGATCGTTTCCGCACATTCTGGACAAGCCTTGGTGTCTCCAGCTGTCGTGGGTGCCACAGGGCGCGTAGATTCTGCCGGCTGCTTTTGAATGAGACTGAGAGCGTCTTGAGGAGCTAAGACCTCAGCCGAGCCTCTGACCATCGTAGGAGGCACTGGAATCCCCGATCGCGGAGGAAACCCGTGCATGGGAGCACTTGAGACCTCTGGGCGCCGTGGCCGATTGAAGACAAATGCTGGCATCTCGCCAGAAGGCAGCTCTTCGGAAGAAACGGGACTGGAGGACTCGCTGGACAGCTGAGGCACGTTTGGAGAAGGAAGAGCCGTCTCTGAGGCTACCTTCGAGAAAGGGCTCACTGGGGCTTCTGGTGCAGGCGCCACATTCGGCGACACCGTCCGCGCATCTTCCGTGACTTCCGCGTCGATAATATGCGAAGTCACGACATCAGGCGATGCTGTCGAAACATCAGGAATCTGAGCAGGCTCCCCAAAGATCGGCTGCGAAGGATCGGGCGCTGAAGGAAGCGAAGTGGCCGCAACTGGATCCATATAGCCAGTAGGGATCGCTTGGCTAAAACCTGGCACCTGTTGATTCATTTGTTGGGCCTGCTGCTGATGCATGGCTTCGGTCGCCGCCTTCTGAAGGGCCACCGCAGCATTCGCCCGAGCAATCTCCCTCACTTCTTCGGAATCCTTGATCGGGATCCCCATGATCGGCGCCTGGTGCTGTTCGCTCCCCTTTACCGTCTGTTTTAGCAGCTGCAAGTCTTCATCAGTTTGCAGCTCTATCAGTCGACGGCTCTCGCCATCCACACTCTCAGAAATACACGTGGCCACTGCGTAATCGATGAAGATCTCCCCTCGAACGGTGACGGAAGAGGATCGAAACGAATCCGTATTGGCCATCCCCACTCCGACTTCATTTCGATAAACCGTCCCTATCAATTCGATCCCATAAAGACGACTCTTATAAAGTCCTCGCTGAAGAAGGGTCACGGCATTCTCAAAAAACTGCCCACCATTGGAGAACGCTAGCAATCCGGCAAAGATCGTCATGATCGGCGGGCCCACATTGAAGCCCTCTTCGCTACCGGAAACGGAGCTCAACTTAAGCATGACGAAGAGACCACCAAACACTAATAACCCTAAAAACGAGAGTGGAAACTGAGGACGATTCGTAACTTGTTCATTCGCAGCGAATTCCTATTCGCTTCGCAATGGACCTTCTGGGTGACTACTCGTTGATGCACAACTGCTTACATTTCAACGGTTCGCGCAGAATTCGGGGATCCCATTGCCGTTTTTAGGATAACGCGCCAATAAACGAGTGAACCATGCCGAGCCACTTGGTCGTGGTAGAAGCATCATCGATCCGCACAGGTTTACTTTCGACAATAAGGCTTCCTCGAGCGCGCCCCACGTCACTCATGGGATCCTGCTCCATTTGCAAATCATGCTCCTCCAGGATATCGCCAAGGCGCCCTCCACACACTTTAGCCAAGCCACCACGCAACTCTTCAAAGACCGTCCGCGGATGTCTGGCTCGGGTGAACGTCTGCCGTGAGGTGAGCACGTCCGAGTCCGGCGTCTTGGGGGAGAAGAAGCGCCGCCAAAACAAACCTCAACGCCGTGACGACGAGCAGAATCGCCATGAGACTCCCAGTGAAGGGCAGTGCCAAGTAGAGTTGGCCAACACCCTGATACTTCCCAAACTGCAATGTCTGGCCTCCTAGCAGGAAGAGCCCAGTCAAGATGATGAGGACGGTGATAAAATAGCCCATGTAGTCCCGGATGAGCGTTTGGTACGACGGAGGGACGTAATCCACGCGATCCGTAAAGTTGGAACGCACAAACTGAAAAAAAGAATCACCGTCAGTCCCCTTTCCTGAAGGCACCCGCGCGTGCAGGAGAGCATCGATCACCTCCTGCTTCCCATCCAGAGGGCGCGCGCCCCGCTCCTGATGATCCGTTTGGGTCACCCGTCCAATACCGGCGACCAGATGACTCAGCCCAGCGATCACGCCAACAAAAGCAACCAAGAGAGGTCCTCCAATCTTAGCCGCGAGCATCGGATTGCCACTCACGGCCCCTTAGAGGCCGCCAAGGTCCTCTAAGGAAGCGTCTTTCAACGTCAAAACGACCTGGAGCTTCGCCTCACCGTACCCAAACCCAGAAGCATGAATCCAAGCACAGCCTGCGTCAGCCCATGCAAACGCAACGGATGACCGTACCACGGAAGCTCAGGAACTGCAGACGACCTTTGAGGCATAAAGAATTAGATTAACAATAATTAAGATCATCTTGATGCCACTTCTAGAAAAAAAGTAAAAAATACTAAATATCGTAACTAAGGGTACTAAGGGTACAATTTTAGCACCTCCTTAGAGGTTCAACTGTGCGAAAAATCGCAACTGTCGACTACGAGAGCTCTAGTTCTGAGAAACAGCGATGCGAAGGAACTTCACAGCTGATACTGTCGCATTCTTAGGAGTCAGCTTCAGCTGAACCAGGCCAGCTTCCCCTCCCACACTCGATTCCTCAATCTGCCAATCGCCCGCAAAGATGGGAGCCCATGAGTCCAAGTCGGAACTTTCTTGAAGCGTCAGCTCTGCTCCGGAAATGCTTTGTCGACGTTGATAACTGACTGAGGTCGATGAATCACCTACACCGGAAGTAACGGAAAGTGGCGCACCACTGTGTACCTTAGGATCAGTCCCTAACGCATATTCAATGAGATCGGTGAGACCATCTTCGTCGCCATCACCACTCGCGTCTGCCAGGCCGTTCTCAGTCAACCAGTCGTTTAGACTCGGCCCAACGACCACTCCACCACCACCAAAGGCCGTTCCTTCGCCCCAATTTGCAGCCGCACTAGCATCCGGCTGGGTATCCGGCTCGAGAAGAGCCAGTGTTGCTCCCTGACCATCTGCATTGGCAGGCCAGCCCTCACTATCATCATAGCGAAAGGATTGGATCACTTGCGCAGCCGCATCGACCAAACGCAGAGTCTCGCCACCATCATCAAGCTTACCATCGAAATCACCCGCTACTGGCTCGGCACCGTAACGCGCAGCAAAAGCTTCCGGATTCCGGGCCAGCACCAATGTCTGTCCGGCTGCCAGTTTAGCGCCCACAGCGAAAGCAAAGTTCACTCCCGCATCAAAGCGCACTCCTTCCAGATCAGCCTCAGCAGCACCCGTGTTCTTCAAAATGAGATACTCGAACTGACTCGCGCTCGTCCACCCATGGGCGCGCTCAGCATCCGTGGGTGTCGTAGGATGATACATCAACTCGCTGATCACCAGATCATCGGTTCCTAGCGTGAACGTGGCTTCTGCGAGGGCCGACCAGGTGATTCCACCAAACAGGCTCTTCTTCCAGTAGCGAGCCTTCACCGTCGTCGTTCCGCTGATGGGAATGGGTGCCTCATAGGAAACAGCAGTGTCTCGTAACTCAATGGCCCCACTGGTTTCGTTAAATTTGTAAGGATCAGAACCATCCAAGGTGTAGTAGGTGTCCTTCGTCCCGTTCTCGATCGTCAGGCTGTAGCCGCTGCTCACGGAGCCTCCGTGCTGAGAGAACAGAGGAGCCGCTTTGCCAGGATAAAGGTCTTCATCTTCAAACTGCCCTAAAACAATGTCAGTGCGCTGTGGAAGATAAGTCTCCAACATCCAGTCACGTTCGTCGCGCCACTCTTCGATCGTGTGAGGGCTTGACTGGTTGTCATCTCCCCAACGGGCAGTTTCGGCATACATGGCCGGCTCGATTTCGGCAGCCATGGCGCTATATCTGCCGATGGTCGAATCCGGGGATAAGAGACCACCCTCAAAGAAGAGGCGCTGCGTCCGATCCGCCCATTTCACCTGGAACCAAAGGAGCTCTTTCAACGCAGCATAGGGACCGCCCACCCATTGGGTGTTGCGTGGCGCTTTCATGGTGAGCGGCGAGCGCCCACGGTTGTTTCCCATCGTATTCTCGAAATCCCAGGTGTAGTGCTTGAAGCCCGTGCTCTCAGCAGTGTTTAGACGGCCAAACCAGAAGTTCTTGTTAGGCCAGTCCCAGTTTCCACCCCAGAAATTGATGATCATGTAATCCGCGTAGTGGTCCGCATCCAAATAGACCTTCATGTCAGGATTGCGCGTCCCGTCTGGGTTTAGGCCCTGCAGCGCCATGTAATCTGCGTATGTGTCAGCACTCCTCGCATCACTGACGTAAGCATTCCAATCGCGTAACCCGCTATTTGAAGCATCGTTCCCATTCTCCTCACCACCGGCCTGCTTAACTTCACCAGAGTTGATAGAGTCCCAGTCGGCGTCCTCTCCACCATAGTAGGTGGCCGAGAAATTCTCATTTGGCCGTTCCGTCAGGTTGTACAGTCCCCAGTAGAGCCCATTGATATACATGTGCTGGAAGCCACCGCGAGGAGAAGCATGCCCAGCCTCCGCTGCGATGCGTCGCCCAAACTCATCGCGCAAGAACTGCACCGTCGTCCCAGCACCGCCCCAGGCATAGCCGTCATTTCCACCTGCACGAAAGACGATGGTATCAAAGCTATCCGCCGCCCCGGGTTGATCAACAATGTCCGCACGTAGACGTCCGACTCCATACTCACTCTTAAACAAGAGTCGGAAGGAGTGCTTCTCAGACGCGCTCGCCTGCCTAAAGAAGCCGCCTTGAATCCGCGCGCCACAATCGACCTGGAACTTTTCCGAACCATCCTTGTTCAGCCACTCGAAGGAGATCGGCTTCTCCCAGGCCACACCAGTCGATTCGGGGTTTCCATAGATGCCTTTCGAACCAAAGAAATCGTCATTGTCACCGACAAAGGAGATGGTAGGTAACGAACGCAGCGCATTTGTCATCTCACCTGCATTTGGGCCCGTGATGTCAGGATCCATCTCATAGTCCACGTTGAAACGCCCCCATTTGGAAGGGAAGCCCTCTGGAGCGTCTGACTGCTTCACCACGTCCTCTGGGAAGATGTAAGTATTGGTATCCGTATTCGTCGCTTGCCAACCAGACTTCTTTGCTAGAGCGCGTACCACCGTCGTCGTGCCAATGGTAAGCGGTCCTTCATACTTCAAGGCCGGGCTAAAGATCGAGGCCTTCGCCGGATCACTTCCGTCTAACGAATACGTTATATTAGCCCCTTCGGTCGCCGTCGTGATCGCCAGCTCAAAGGCATCATCGTAGAAGCCGCGCTTCACACTGAACTTTGTATCAGCGACATAGCCATCGATCCCTGAGCCGTTCTCGGCTACCGGTGTGGGTTCTTGAAAGAACTGCAACTCGTCACCAAAGGTGCCATAAGAGGCGCCACCTCGCTGCTCAGGATACGGCGCGAACTCCGTTAGAACAACACTCGCGGGATCGACCAAAGCAAGGTACTCACCGCCGCTATCGAGTTGGAAATTCGCATGGAGTTCCTCGCCAGTAGACTCATTCCCGGAAGCAAACACCAGGAGATAGCCGCCGGACTCCAGCGTGACGTCGGGAAACGCCCATTTCTGGAGGACTTCCTCGTCGTCTGTCAGCGCGTAACCCGCAAGATTCACCGCGTCAGCATCGGGATTGTGAATCTCGATCCAATCCGGCGTCGAGCCGTCAGCGGCGGCAGGAGCGTCGCTTCCTCCAGCGATGAATTCTGACAGAATAGGCGCAGCGGGCGCTAACGTGTGAAACGTCAGTCCCAGCAGAATGGAAAACAGGGGCAATCGGAGGTCGCGGAACATAAAAGTAGGGGTTGTATAGACACCATACGGCGGCTTTCCCTGCCTGTTCAAGGCCCTTTACAAAGGTTTCGAACGCCAGCGAACAGCCCTTATCCCAACTTCAACCGCCCGTCCGTCTCCAAAGCCTCCGCAATAGCAGGCCAGCCTCCAGGCTGTTGAATCTGGAAGACGCGAAGATAAAGCGTCACCACATTCGCAGGAGACTCTTCTAACAAATGATCAATAGCCGCCTTGAGCTTGTCGGCTTCGATCGTTTCTGGCAGATTCTCTACACCGCCGTCGTCATCGTGCTCGATCCCGAGATCGCCCACGAACCGGATCAACATGTCTTTCTGCTCTTTCAGCAGCCACACTTGAAGCAAGTGCTCGCCCACTGTGTCCGCCATCTTCAACTTGAGCGTCTTCACGACCCAAGCAATTTGGTCGGCACCTGGCTTCTTCTGCACAAAGGCAGCGCGTAGCTTCCTCTGTGTCGCTAGGCTTGTGACCGTCGCTTTGTAAATGTCTCGAGATTCGACCCGGAAATAACCAATGATCTCATTAGCAAGCTTGTCGTCGAGATTCTGGAAGATTTCGTAGGCTTTCATGGAAACAATTGAGGAGCGATCCTTCTACTTTCCCTTCTCAACTTGCAAGCCTTCTTTCTCCCAGGCCATGATACCGCCATCCAAATGGTAAAGCTTCAGAAACCCGAGTTTCTGAAGCGCCTTCAGGGCCGTCTGGCTCCGGGCACCTGAACGACAATGGACCAAGTAAGTCCTCTCCTTGTTTAGCTTCACCGCCTTCGCTACAAATTCGCTCGAACGGATGTCGATATTCATCGCATTGGGAATGCACACTTCCTTCACCTCGCCAGCGGTTCGCACGTCGAGCACGACAAAGCCCGCATTATCTTTGTTAGCATTCACTAACTCACCCGCTTCCTTCGCCTTCACATGCTTCACCATAGATTTGCCAAGGGGCTTGTCCGCCAAAGCGAATACAGAAAAGAAAAGCACGGAAACGGCGGCAATGAGCATCGATTTCATACCTCTAAGGAACGAAGCCTCAGCCCAAAGGCAAGGCAGATTACAAGCCGACCTTCATCGCTACCAGACGCCGATTCCCCGTATCCGCGACCCTCAAGTGTCCCCGTGAATCGACCGTCACGCCCCACGGGGTATGAAACTGGCCCACCCCGGCCCCTTGGCGTCCGTACACGCCGATCAAGTTGCCCTCGCGGGAGCAAGACAACACCCGACCCGCACCGTATTCCACCACGATCAGGTTCGCTTGCGCATCCAAGACCAGATCATAAGGAAGGTGCAGCGACACGGACTCACCTTCGTGCGTGATCTTGAGCTCTCGCAGAAACTTACCGTCATCGCTGAAGAGCTGAATCCGATTGTTCACCGAATCCGCCACGTAGAGCGTGCCCTCGTACCAGACAATCCCAGAAGGGCGCTGAAACTCGCCAAGCCCCGTCCCAAAGCTTCCAAACGTGAGTAGATGATCTCCCGCAGCCGTGAACTTCTGAATGCGATCATTGGAACCATACTCACCGATGTACAACTGATTCTGTGCGTCTCGGGCAATGGCCACCGGGTAAATGAACTCCCCCTCACCGCGTCCCACTTGCCCAAACGTCCGCAAGACCTTCCCTTCCCGGCTGAAGACTTGGATCTGGCTATAATGCGTGTCACAAACAACGATCTCACCATTATCTAACACGACCACACCTTCCGGCCGACCGATCTTCACGTCAGGCATGCTCCAGCGTCGCAAGACATCCCCCTCACTTGAAAAGACCAGAACACGCCCCGCATCGTCTAGCACAATAACTTCGTCATTTAATCCTGTGGCCACACTTCGCGGCGAGGGCAACTTGGGCCCATCGATCGGAAGGCGCCATGCCTTGAACTCGGACACAGGAATCTCCGGCAGAGCAGACTCCCTCGCGCACCCCACAACTATCAGGAACACCATCAGCAACGCGAGCCACTGCACGGCCACCTTCACCCCAGTAAGCGCACTCGTCGTCGAGCGATGAAGAAAGACGCGCTCCTCTCCGGTCTCGTCGTCTCTCAAACAGGACTCCGCGTAAAGACCAAGGTTCTGACTACTCAGACAACGAACGTTTCCACCAGAACTAGGCAACAGATCCACTCTCTCTGGACGCAAGCTCTGGGCACCGGCGCCCACGCCACCAAGCCAGAGTCGCTGATCCTCCGCACTGAGCCAATTAGTCCGCCCTAGAAAGTGCGCCAAGTCTTCTGTCTCGGGATCAACATAGAGTTCCATCGTGTCGCCATGATACACCAGCATCCCATCCGCGAGACAACAAACCTCCCCTGCATGAGCCAACACCGTCTCCGGCTCGTGCGAGGCAAACACCAATGTCCGATCTCCAAGATAATCTCGGATGACCTGCCAGTACGCTGGACGATGACGGGGATCCACGTGTGCCAAGGGCTCATCCATGATCAGCACTTCAGCCGAACTTCCAAGTGCCCGCGCCACGGAAAGACGCGCCTGCTGACCTAACGAAAGCGTGTTCGGAAACGCCTCATGACAATCATCCAAACGAAGCAATTCTAACAATCCCTTATCCTTCACATGCTCAATCACCCGGCAACCCGGCCATAGCCCAAACCCCGACGGCACCCAGGCCACCGAAAGATCATTCTGAATCGTCCCCGCACTGGGCCGTTCGTAGCCAGCAAGTATATTGAGCAGGGAAGTCTTCCCGGCACCAGAAGCTCCCATCACCGCAGTCACGCCACCAGACAACGTTAGAGACAGCCCCTCAAGGCGAGGCTTCTGCCGACCGCCCAAGCTGACGTTCTCGAATCTGATCACTGAATCAACCACGACGAGACGTTAGTGCGTAGCCTAACGCAGTGGCAAGCACGAGAATAAGGAAAGGCACCGCCACCACAATGAGCACATAGGCCGAGAGCATCGTATCACGCCCATAGTGCATCAGATTGTAGAGCCGCACCATCACCGGAGTCATCGAGGCAGGCGCGAGAATCGCTGAAGTTGTCACCTCAAAGTAGGCCAAGTAGAAACCACAAGCCCACACTGCAAAATAAGGCCCGCGTCCAAAGACCCAACGCAGACGACGCTTCCCCATCAGCTCAGCGCTCCAGCTCGCTTCGGAACGATCCCGGCGCCTTGCCAAAGCCGTCAGTAAAGTAAGCAAAGGCAACAGACCCAGCACCAACGCAACCACCCAAGGAATGGGACGATCCCGCAAAGACACCAGACCAGGCCATTGGAACAAACCGAGCAGGCCCAAACTAAGCAGCAATGTTCCAAGCAAACCCGGCATCAAACACACAGCAAGCAGGGCTTTCGATCTCACATTGCTCAGTCCCCGCGCCAACAAAAAGGCCAGCGTCCCACTCACAAAGGCGACGATCAAGCTGTCACCCACTTCTCGCTGCATCGAGAAGGTTGCCGATAACTGCGACAGTCCGCGAACGGCATCTTTCAGAATGAACAAAGCCGGAAATACCGAAACCACGACAACGGCAAGACTGGCATAGCCCCAGAGAATCCAGGAGCGATCTGAGTTCTGATCGGTCGCCGCCCCACCGTCGTCTTTTCGCAACAACCTGAACACTTTTAACATCACCACAACTTGCAAGAGAGCAAGAGGCCAGAGCATCTTCAAGCTAGCACTTAACGCGTATCCTTCAGCCTGAGCATCAAACATCGCCACCGTCCACCCGGGGCGCTGCAAGAGAGACGCCATTTCAAACTCATGGAACGCGTAAAGAAACACGAGCAAGCCCGAGACCCACATCGCTGGCTCCATATGACGCCATTGAAACGACCAAGATGACAGCGCCCTATCACATGCCAACGCCCGGCAATGCTTCCCCTCTTGAGACAAACGACGGGGAATCAATGCGCCCGCAAGCAACGCCAATGGATACACTCTCAGAAACACCAAACTTGAGTAGCTGAGTTCTTCAAGCCACGGGTAGCGCACAAGGTAGAGAAACGGCTTTGTGTAAGCGTAGGCCGTGAGTAGTGGCGGAGTCAAAAATGGCAACACGATCATCGCCCAGAGCAAGGGCCCCCAAAGCGGCGGACGGCTCGACACCAGTCTAGGCAACAGCACGCTATTCAGTAGAATGGCGACTATCGCAAGCACCGTCGCGCGAAGGAACGACGATAAGATGTCAGGAGGCAACACACTGAGATTCGCAAAGATCAAGGCTCATAGCGTCGATGGACCACCATTGCCTTGTCAACCACCCCCAGCTAAAAAGCAGGCATGGAAGGCCTCCTTCAACACGTCTCAGAAATCCTCGGTTCCGATGGCAGACTCCGCTTTCATCCAGTCGGAGGCGGCTGCATCAACGTGACCGGCGTTGTCACGGATGATGGGGGAAATCGACACTTTCTCAAATCACACGAAGCCAACCGTCTGCCGAACTTCGAATCCGAAGCTGCAGGCCTCCAAGAAATCACGAAGACCGAGACGATTCGAGTGCCCTCGCCTGTTCAATCGGGAACTTTCGAAGAACATGCCTATCTCATCATGGAAGCTCTCGATCTCCAACGGCCCAAAGATCGAGAGGCTTCAGAGAGACAACTCGGAAAGGACCTTTCCACGCTCCATCGCACCACAGGAAATGCTTTCGGCTGGGATCGTGACAATGCCATCGGCGACACTCCCCAACGAAACACCTACGAGGCTAGCTGGACGACCTTCTTTCGCGAACACCGCCTCCGCTACCAGATAGAACTCGCAGCCACACGCGGCCTCATTCTACCAGAAGCACCTCAACTCTTGGATCGGCTAGACAACTATTTCCAAGACTACGACCCAACCCCATCCCTACTTCACGGCGATCTCTGGAGCGGAAACGTCAGCTACGATCAGAGTGGCACACCCGTAATCTACGATCCCGCCGTCTACTACGGAGACCGCGAAACCGACATTGCCTTCACTGAAATGTTCGGAGGCATTGGCCCCGCTTTCTATCAAAGCTACGAAGAAACCTATCCGCGAGACGCGGGCTACACCAAGCGTCGCCCGCTCTACAATCTCTATCATGTGCTCAACCACCACAACCTCTTCCGCGGCCATTATGGACAACATGCCAGGGAGATCCTATCCCAACTCTCCTAACAGCAACTTGATGGCAAGACAGGCTTCGCATCCTTACAATCAAATAATCCAAAGTGCTGATCACGATAGCCTTGAACATCGAAGTGCTTCGCAAAACGTGTTTCCTCGATCATGGCGGCGGAATTACCACACACTCTTTCCGGCTTGCCGACTTCGAAACGATGCGCCGGGTCCAATTCAAAGACACGTGGACTTTGCGGCACCGACCCCTTGTAGGTGACGAGTTGCCCATAGTCCTCACAGCGATCTTCCAGAGAAGGCAATTTGAAAGCTCGGATCGTGGCGGATTCGAACTGGATACCTTCGCTTCTTACCCGCATCGACTCGTCTTCCACATCAAGCGGCGCTTGGCTCATGACGCGATAGTCTGGCATCTGTAAACCTGCTAGAAGACGGCGAAAGTCTTCCCAATACCACGCGCCACCGAGGCACTCGCCATGAAACGTTGGATCATTTCTAAGCGAGTCAGGCAAACGCCGTGAGGCAAACACGTCGGAGAAATAAAGTTCTCCACCCGGCTTAAGAACCCGCGCGATTTGATCGAGAACGATGCGTTTGTCAGGACAAAGATTGAGGACGCAATTCGAGATCACAATGTCCACGGACCCTTCCTCGATCCCCAAGGCACCAAGATCCTCCAAGGGGCCTTGCACGAACCTGATGGCATCATCCGGTAGATCAAAGCTCTGTGACAACTCTCCACGATAGCGATTGGCCACTTCCAATTGGGACGCGGTGAGGTCCACTCCAATCAGCTTGCCCCTGGGCCCCACGAATTGCGCCGCCGTGTAGATGTCGCGTCCTGTGCCGCACCCCAAATCCACGACTGTACATCCGTCCAGAGCCAAAGGCAAAGGTGAGCCACAACCATAGAACTTCGTCAAGATCTCTTCGGGCAAGCGCTTGATCGACTCGCGCAACCACATGGGCGGCGCATCGGCCATGCAGCAGGCGGACGTCTTCAAGTCGGCCGTACCATTGAGCACTTCGCCGTAGTAATTCTGAGAGTTATCGTGGTAGTTGAGTGGTGCAGCGGTAGACATGTAAATTAAGTGGAAACGAAGAGCGTTAGATTAAACAAGCGTGCCGCCACAACTTGAGCCCGCCCCTGCCGTGCAGCCATAACAGTGGTTCCCCAAAGCGATGGGCCGACCTGCCATCTTGGTCGGATCCACATCCCACAAGTCCAGCTTAGCCCCCGCATCATCCTTGAGTTGGAGTTGGAGCATCTGGTTAAAGTCACAGTCGTACACTTCACCTTTCCAACTCACACTAAGCGTGTCTCGACACATGAGGCCCTCGACGGTGCCGAGATTGAACGCATTGGCCAGAAGCTCCATGTAGGTATCGTATGACTCCTCCCGCCGCAGGAAGGACGCGAAGCGTGAAACAGGCAGGTTTGTCAGGGCGTAAAGTTGATCAAACGTGATGTCAAAGTGCTGCTTGAGTTCCCGTTTGTAGTCCGCCTGCAGGCCGGATTGTTCCGGCGGCAACCACGCGCCTCCTGGATTGTAAACGAGGTTGAGCGGGTAGCTCGGGTCGCCCTTACCAAAACCAAGACCGTTCAACTCTTGCAGACCGGCGATACTTCTATCAAAAACACCATCCCCGCGCTGCGCGTTCACGTTCTCCGCTGAGTAGCATGGCATGGAGGCCACAATTTCGACCCGCTGATCACGCAGAAACTCCCCCACCCATTCGAAGCCGGGCTCATTGAGAATCACCAAGTTACAGCGATCGAGAATCCGTGTTTCTGGAGCAATTTCACGAACTCGTTTGACCAAGTGGCGAAAGTCAGGAGCCATCTCAGGCGCCCCGCCCGTCAGATCGATCGTTCCGGGCCGGTGCTGGTCAAACCAGTCTAACACCTGGTCCACCGTTTCCCGAGTGATGATCTCTTTCCTCCCTGGCCCAGCATTCACATGGCAGTGCGTGCAGGTGATGTTGCAAAGTTTCCCCAGATTGAGCTGCAATACCTTGGTCTCGCCCCGGACCAATTTCACCTCGTGCTTAGCCAAGGTCGAGGCAAAGGACGGGATCAATGGGGCAACGGTGGGAGATAACATAGGCTCGGGCACGTAATGGCGTTGAGACGAGGGCCGAGGCAAGCATTTATTCCCGCAATCCCGCTCGGTGGTGCCGGAGCAGACGAACGAGATCGTTGGCCGTGACCACCCGGGTTCCTGGAGGCAAGAGAGCAATGGTCCGTCGGATAGCCTCCATGGGACCACCGATATCCTTGAAAGACCAGGCATGCGCATTGATCAGCGCATAGCTACCTTCATCCTTAGTAGGATCACTAGGCAAGTCTGCGATGGCCTTGGCCACACCTTCAGGACTCTTATCGGGATGAGGCTCCCACAAGAGGTAACGGTAAGACACGCACGGTTTGTCGTTATGCCAGTAAATACGCCCTTTCTCAGAATCATAGAGCCAGCCCTTGTAGAGCGACCCATCAATTTCTGGCCGATCTAACATCGCTTCACAGTCTTTCATCGATCCGCCCGAGTTCAACATTGTCGTCACTCGTAGATGGCTGCGCAGCATCATCTTCTCAGTGTACTCTGCAAATGATGCGGGCGATTTCTGATGATGGGCAAAGACGTACCCCGCCCCACTCGGGCCTGCTACAAATCCATCAGTGACTGTGCCAGCGCTCGCCGTTTTATACAAATGACGCAACCCGCGAGGATTCAGCTCCGCCAGCAGCGGAGGCACTTCCCATGTCATCGGAAAGCTTCCACGATGGGGACTCGCCCAGAAGCCCGAACGTTTAACAAATGGCCCACCCATCCACTGGACATTGTCGCCATCACTCATAACAAAGGCCACAATCCGTTCTCCCGGCTTTGCGGGTACCAGCTTCGTGGCAGGCGGCTCTGGCAAAGTCACTTCCAACCGAGACGTCACCGAGAGATTCCATGACCAATCTGCAGGCAGAACCAGGCCACCCTGACCACTGACCTGTCTGACAAAGTCGTGCTCGCCATCCCAGCCCAGCACCCAATGATTGGGCACCATCGCCCCGTGAACGCGTGCGCGATCATCCTGGCTGAGGTCTTGATAACAGAAGGCCTTCTCGGCCACCACCCAATCCCGCAGATGCCTATGCTTCGCAGAATCCTGCACCGCCAACCGGCCTTTAGCCCAGGAGCCCGCATATTTCTCAAACACCTCCATTGGCGTCAGTCCTCGCACATCAGCCAGCTCTTGAAGCCCAGCCGCCTGAGCCTGCTCTACCAAGTCTGGAGTCACGGCCACTGCCTGTTTTACACCACACAACGAAGTGGCCGAATTTATGCTATTCCCACCAGAATCGTAAACTACATACCCCTGAACCGCCTCGCGGCACGCCTCCACAAGCCCCCAGGGATCCTCAGCAGATAGCAGCTCAACGCCTTCTTTCACAAGCTCCTTGAGGACCACCTCATGCATTCCATTCTGCTCATTGATCCAAATGGGAGCGTCACTTTGAGCAACCAGCCCTTGCAAAGTCGCTACCATCGTCTGCACCGGGCGCGACCATGCGGCAGGCTCTACCACCCACAGACTTTGCGGGAGCTTCCCATAAGCTGGGGCTCCCATTATCGCTAGCAGAACACACCAATACCATTTGAAGCTCATGTGATCTCGAACCCCAGCGTCATCAAGATGCATCGGGGGGAGTTAGACATCCCATTTCATCATCAATCGAGCCTTGAAAACATCATCATTTCGAACTACGAATTATGAAACTAGCGGTCTCACTGATGAACGATCCCTTCGCAAACAGCCAGCTCGACCTCGCCTGCCGGGTAGGATCTCGCGACGCTATCACTGAAGCCATCGAAGATGGTGCTGATATCAATCACAGCGGAAGCTCCCCGATCATCCTCGCCATCATGGCAAATGACCGGGCTACGGTCGAGGCGCTGGTCGAACTCGGAGCTGATATTTCCTGCTTTGAGCTGAAGGTGTCCAATCAAGAAGGGCTCATCAATGAACTGATGAAGGGAGCACCCTCCACGAGCGATGTCCCCGAAGAAGATCCCGTCGATGCCAAGATCCTCCGCGCTCTCGACAAACAGATTCGTAACAAAGGACTCGGCGAGCCCTTTGCCAAGAAACGCGGGGCCGAGTACCCAACCTTCCTCGACGCCCTGAAATGGATCGCCGCCGAAGACTGTCACATGATCGTGGAGGATTTCTTGCAACGCGTGGATCCCAGCAAACAAGAATCTGGTGATGTCGGCGTGGACAATTATCTCAAGGAACACGCCGCCGAGGTGGAAGAGCTGTCCGCCCGCTACGTCGCCGTGACCGATCTCCCCGGAGAACTCCTCAAGGAGTATGTGAAAGAGCGAAAGAAGCTCTCGAAGTAAGCCCCCTCCCAAGAAGAGGCGCTTTACAAGCGCCACCCACCGACCAGGCGCTTAAAAAGCGCCTCTCCTTGAAAACATCCCACCAACACCACCCCTCTCAAGGCGACTTCGCCCTGAGCTGCACCACGGGATTCTCAGGCGACACATACTCGCCCACCTTCACATCCACGTTCAGGACCACGCCATCCGCGGGCGCTCGGACGGTAAGGTCTTCTAAGTCGATCTTGGCGACATCCATTGCAGTATCCGCCGCCCGCAGCTCAGACTGCACTTCCTTCAGTTCTGCGATCCCACTATTCCCCGCTTCATAGGATCGCAAGATCACGTCCAATCTTGTCTGGGCCAACTTGAGCTGAACCTCTGCCGCCTTCCATGCCGCACTAGCATGTTGCTTATCGGTTTCTAACAAGGCACTGCTTTTCTGAACTTCCTGTTTCCGGAACACGTGGACCTCGGAAACAATTCCCGAAACAGCAGCGGCCACTCGAATAATGTCCTCAGTATAGCCAAGTTTCCTCGCAATCTCACCAACGAGGGCCTTCTGCTTAATCAAGGCTGGATGCCGGTGAAGGTACGTTCGGCCAAGCCGGTTCAACTTCTCAATCTCTTGGTTGTAACGCTTTTTCAATTCTTCCCAGTCACCAATCGAGGATCAATGTCGTTGACTTAAGCAAGGATCGGGCTCGTCATGATGTTAGTTTGTAAGGATCTGCGTAGATTCGTTTGGGGCGCGGCTTTCGTGGACTGCTTCGCCCGGCTCGTACCAGCGAGAGTCCTTTCATCATGCGATCTCCGATCAGGCGTAGGATTTGCTCAGCCTTCTCGTCACTGGCCTGGTAAAGCACACTCATCTGATCCCGAAGGATCGCGATCGTCCTTTTGACGTTGATTTTGT
>CALLLI010000102.1 GCA_938082635.1 uncultured Verrucomicrobiales bacterium | reverse complement strand
TGGCGCTGCGGTGAGATTCACAACCAATCCGAAACTGTAGAGTAAAGTGAGAGCAAGAAAGCGCATAGGGTTTGAGAAGACTACCGAATCTAACCCCCTCGATTCAAGCGAGGTTCACGACAAATCCGCGTTTCTTGTGCTAGATTCTCCACCTATGAGCATGCCCTCTGAGAGCGAACGCCTCGCGCGCCTGTGGCAATTGGTCTTCAAACCGGCGGCACATCTGACAACTCTTGAGCTTCCCACGCTTCACACGGGCCCAGAATTCCACACAGACAATGCTCTGGCGCTCGCGTGGCTCTGTCAGCTCACCTATGAGAAGGATCCCGAGACCCGACAGTCCACGCTGAATAGAGCAGGCATGGAAGAAATCGCCCACCACAGCACCCAGAACCTCCACTGGTCGCGTCTGCGTTCGCTCACCGCACCAGATCACCACGTTCTGGCCTTTCGGGGCACCGCCGATCTACAACATTGGTTCTTCAATCTGAACACCCTTCTCACGTCGTGGCCCGGCGGCGGCAAAGTCCACGGCGGCTTTGCAAGCGCCTACAAGCGGCTTGCGAAGTCTCTCACGGACGACCTGTCCTGCACTCCGCCGAAACATCTCTGGATCACCGGGCACAGCCTCGGGGGTGCCTTTGCTCTGTTCGCCGCAAACGAGCACCCCAACGAAAGCGTCTACACCTTTGGCTGTCCGCGTGCCGGTAGCCCTCGATTTGCTGAGGCCTGCGAAGCCGCTTCTAGAATTCATCGAGTCGTCCACAATCAGGATATCGTAACCACGATCCCCTATGAGATCAGCTTCCTCAAAGAAATCGCCTACAAACACGTCGGCTCAGTCACTCATCTTCGCCAAGACTGCCCGATTGCTGTCGAAGACGAAACGCACCTTCCACATTCTCGCAAATCCTGGCGCGAAGCCGTGCACGCCATGATCGAGGGCGACCACGTAGGCGAGCCTCTTCCCGCGCTTTTAGATCACGCGCCGAGTCTTTATGTAAGCAGGATTCTAGAGGCCGCGAGTCTCTAGCTCACACGCAGCGTTCAGCCACCACGGCGTGCATGGCCTGCTCCTGCTCCTCCATGGAACGGACGAGCTGAAACTGATTGCGCGCTCGGTCCAAATTGTGATCCGGACGATGCGTCTTGAAATAGACGTCCCCTTCCAAGTGATCCGTTAGGAAACGAATCCCAATCATCAAAGCTAACAGTTTCCCTGAAAATGCTAGATGATCGCGCTCGACATCACACAAGAAGCCTTTGGAAGATTGCCAATAACCATCCACCAGCGCGTCAAACATGTCGATCTGCATCGTCACCTTGCTGATATCACGCTCATCCTCCAGCGCAGGACTCGTCGCCGTACGAACCATGTCGCCAAAGTCATAAAGCACCGATCCGGGCATCACCGTGTCAAGATCCACCACACAGATGGCTTTACCCGTGGTGTCATCGATCATCACATTGTTCAACTTTGTATCATTGTGTGTAATCCGCTCAGGCAGCACTCCTTGATTGACTAAGTCCAGCAAGACATCGACATTATCCTCCCGCTCCATCACCCATTCAATATCCGACGCCGCAACAGCAGCGCGGTTTTGAGAATCCTTCTCCACCGCATCCATGAGACAGTCATAACGCATCCGCGCATGGTGGAAATTGGGAATCGTTTCGTGCAAGCGCTCCCCAGGCAAGTCGACCAAAAGACTCTGAAACCCACCATAGGCACCCGCCACCTGACGAGCCTGATCCAGGCTCGCGATCGTGTCAAAAGTCTCCGCCCGATCAATGAAGATATACGTGCGCCAGAACGTACCTGCATCATTCAGGAAGAAAAGCTTGTCGTCCCGCGTCGGAATCACCGTCAGCGTCTTGCGCCCCGCATCCGGGTCCTCACTTCTCACCAGCAAGGAACGCTTGTGGCTCGTGACGCGATCAATGTTCTCCATCACCTTTGCGGGATCAGGGAAGACATGGTGATTGATCGTCTGATGGACGTAGCGGACGGTCCGCCCACCGTAATCGTAGTCAGCAGCGTAGGTGTCATTGATGTGCCCTTTCCCAATCGGAAAAGCCCTTAAAAACCGGCCATGGACCTGAAATTGCTTCCCTACCGCCCTGATCTGCTGCTCGTCCGTCTTCGTCCTCATGATTACGCGTGGGGAGCCATAACTCTAAGTATCCAGTGTAGCAAGACAAGAGAACTGAACTCCCTCTTACACAGAAGATCAGAGTAAAAAACTGACTTGCCAAGAGTCTGGGCGACGCTAACCTCGCCAACTCTAATTTGGAGCCGCACAGCGGCCCTATTTCAGTATTATGAATTTGGCTTCCCTCCTGACGGTCGAACAAGTCGTCGCTGAGATGGAAGCGACGGAGCACTGGCCCGCCATCGTAGAACTCGTCGACCACCTTGAAGCTAAGGCCCTCGTTTCTTCCGATGACCGCTCCACCATCCTCGATGCCCTACAGCAGCGCGAAGATCAGAACAGCACCGGCATCGGTTCTGGCGTCGCCATTCCCCACGCCTTCTCAGATAAACTAGACCAAGTCATCGCCGTCTTCGGCCGTTCCAGCCAGGGCATCGATTTCGAATCGATCGACAACGCCCCCGTCCGCTTCATCGTCCTCTTCATGGTACCTGGGGATCAGTACCACACGCACCTCCGCACGCTCGCCGCCATTGCCAAGACACTGACAAATGGCCGCATACGCGAGCGGCTCAGCAAGGCAAAAGACGCCGCCGAAATTCTGACTATCTTGAGCACCAAGTCCGCTCGAGCCTAACTAATCGCTTTTCCCTGTCTATCTCATCATGACACTCTTACCTCAACTTCTGCGCAAACAGCTAACACTAGCCTTAGAGGAAGCCGACGCCGAGATTCCTGAGGGCTTTCAAGTCGCCATCAGTCTCGCGACAGACGCGCGCTTTGGCGACTACCAATCAAACAGCGCCATGATCTTGGCCAAGCGTCTCAAGCAGAATCCAAGAGAACTCGCGCAAGCAGTGGTCGACGCCGGGGAGTGGGACGGGCTCTGTGAGACTCCTGAAATTGCCGGACCGGGCTTCATCAATTTCAAGGTCACGACCGAAATCTTGCAGAAGCACACCTTGAGCGTCTTCATTGACGGCCACCTCGGCGTGCCTCAAGCGGCCACTCCGCATACGGTGATCATCGATTTCAGTGCGCCAAACGTGGCCAAGCCCATGCACATCGGGCACATCCGGAGCACGTTCATCGGAGACTGCTTGAACCGAGTCGCTCGCTACCTGGGCCACAAAGTCATCACCGACAACCACATCGGTGACTGGGGCACGCAGTTCGGCATGATCATCTACGGATGGAAGAAGTATCTGAACAAAGAAGCCCTAGCAGAAGACGCCATCCGCGAACTCGTGCGCGTCTACCGGCAGGTAAACGCAGAAGCCAAGGCTGACGAAGCCGTCATGCAGGAATGCCGAGACGAATTGGTCAAACTCCAGCAGGGCGACGCTGAAAATCACGCTATTTGGCAAGAGACGGTCGATCTATCCCTCGATCAGCTTCGGTCGATCTACGATTGGTTAGACATCTCGTTTGATCACTACCTCGGTGAGAGTTTCTACAATGATCGGCTGGGCCCAGTCGTCGACGAACTCATCGAGAAAGGCCTCGGCGAAGAAAGCGATGGCGCCATATGCATCTTCTTTAGAGACATCCCGGCCCTAGCAGAGAAGCCCGCCATTGTACGCAAACGCGATGGCGGCTTCAACTACGCCACCAGCGACCTCGCCACCATCGACTATCGGATTTCCGAGTGGAACGCCGACAAGATCTGGTACGTCGTCGGCGCTCCCCAGCAACTGCACTTCCAACAGATCTTTGCCGCGACCACACTGCGGGGCAACGACGTCAACATGACTCATATCACCCACGGCAGCATCTTGGGCAGCAATCGCAAGATCATGAAGACACGCGATGGCGACAACGTGCAGCTCCTCGACGTGCTTAAAGAAGCCGTCGAGCGCGCAAAGGTCCTCGTGGTAGAGAAGAACCCAACGCTCTCTGATAACGAGCAGAAAGACATCTCAGAAGCCATCGGCCTCGGAGCCGTCAAATATGCGGAACTCTCACAGCACCGCATGACGGACTACATCTTCTCCTGGGACAAGATGCTTTCCTTCCAAGGAAACACCGCACCCTATCTCATGAATGCCTATGTCAGGACGCGGGCCATCTTTAGAAAGCTCGATGGCAACGTCACCTTCCCTGACACCATCACCCTTGAAGCTGCAGGCGAGAGGAATCTCGCCATCAAGCTAGCCCAATTCGGAGAAACCGTCCCGGACATTCTCAATGACTTCCGTCCGAATCTCCTAGCGAACTACCTCTTCGAACTCGCTCAGACCTTCCACGGCTTCTACGAAGAATGCCCCGTCCTGAAATCCGAAGGCAACACAAGAGCTTCCAGACTCCTACTTTGCGAACTCACATCAAAGGTACTCAAGCAAGGCCTCGACCTTCTCGGCATCCGCGTGACCGACCGGATGTAGTGTTCAGTTAATACTGACACTCTAGCACCAGATCGAATATCAAATCTGAGCTGCCGTACTTCTGCTGCGAGCACGTTGGTTGCCCGCAGCAAACTAGTACAGATCGGCGGAAGTCCGTTTAGGCGGGAAAGCCTTTGAACATCCATTTGAATGCTTTCGCCATGGTCGCATTGTAGTAATCGATGAAGGCCATGATTCGGTCGCGGAGTTGGTCAGTTGAAGCGAAGCTGCCAGTTCGAAGCAGCTTGCGAACCAGAATGCTAAACCAGATCTCAATCTGATTGACCCACGAACA
>CALLLI010000101.1 GCA_938082635.1 uncultured Verrucomicrobiales bacterium | reverse complement strand
GGATGATTTTGTTGTCGATCCCTTGATGTGGTCGTTCGCGATTGTAGAAGATCTCCACCTCAGAGAGTGCCTTCCGCAATGAGCTCTCCCCAAAGAATATCATTCGGTCTTTGCACAACTCTTTGGCGGTGCGTCCCCAGCGCTCCGCGTATGCATTCAAGTTCGGACTTCTCCTCGGAAGCCGAATCGTTTTCGCACAAGATGAGGAGCCGCACTGAGCATGTCTGGCCCGAACATGTGAAAGAGTTGGGCTCCGAGAACGCTGAGTATAAGAAGTTCAAACAATTGACAGGCGAGTTGATAGATCTCAGCATCGAGCTGTCGAGAGGGAAGATGGCCCGACTACGAAATCAGTCTGCCGATTCATGAGAACTTCCCACTCACGAGTTCCCAAGGACGACGACGCCTATTGGGAAGCTGCCATGAGAAATCTGCGAGAGTCAGCCTATCGACTGATCGAGCTCGACGACGAGATCCCGAGCGAAGCAGAACAGACTTTACGTCAGATCGACGATCCAGTGCTCCTGACAGATGTCCTAGCCGCGAATCTCAAGTTCGACATGGCCGCGCGTCAGCATTTGTTAGAGCAACCCAGCGTCGAGCATCGCTTCAAAGTCGTTCAGACGTTCCTCAGCGAGCAACTCAACATCGCTGAACTTCAGCGAAAGCTCAAAAACGACCGGCACACCGAGATGTCCGAGTCTCAGAAGAAGGCCTACCTCCGCGAACAAGTGCGGCCCATTCAGAAAGAACTGGGTGAAGACGACGGTGCCGAAGAGCAGCTCGCCGATCTCGCGCAGCGTCTCAAGGCAGCGAGCCTGCCCGAGAAAGCCAAGGCTTAGGCGGATCGCGAGCTCAGGCGTCTTGGAATGATCCCACCCGCAAGCCCAGAGCACTCTGTCATTGTCACGTATCTAGAGACTCTCGCAGAATTGCCATGGGAAACGATGAGCGAAGAGACCGTCGACCTCAAGAAAGCTTGCCAGATCCTTAATCGAGATCACCACGGTCTCGATCAAGTAAAGAAGCGTATCCTGGAATACCTTGCGGTGCGCAAGCTCAAGCCCGACGGCCAAGGCGCGATACTTTGCCTCTCAGGCCCTCCAGGTGTCGGCAAGACCAGCCTGGGCAAGTCCATCGCCGAATCACTCGGACGCGAATTCATACGTATCAGTGCGGGTGGATTGAGCGACGAATACGAGATTCGCGGCCACCGTCGGACCTACATCGGCTCCATGCCTGGACGCGTCATTCAAGAACTCAGACGTGCTGGCACCAGAAATCCCGTCATCCTCCTCGACGAGGTCGACAAGATCGGCGCGGACTTCCGCGGGGATCCTGCTAGCGCTTTATTAGAATTACTCGATCCCAATCAGAACAGCACCTTTGTCGATCGCTACCTCGATGTCCCTTTCGACCTCTCGCAAGTGCTCTTCATCGCCACAGCAAATCAGTTGGATCCCATTCCCGCGCCTTTGTTAGACAGAATGGAAGTGACCAGCTTGCCAGGCTACACGGAGACCGAAAAGCTGAATATCGCGAAGAAGTATCTCACGACCAAACAACGCGAAGCCCACGGCTTGAAGAAATCTCAAATCAAGTGGACGGATCACGCACTTGAAACGCTCATCGAGCACTACACACGTGAAGCCGGTGTTCGAAATCTCGAACGCGAAATCGGCGCTGTCACCCGTGGCATCGCTGCGAGCATCGTTGAGGGCGACATCGAGTCTAGCAAAGTGACACCAAAAGCAATCGAGAAACGTCTCGGACCCAAGCAATACGAACGTGACGCCAAGGTCAGCGAAAGCCTGCCCGGAGTGGTGAACGGCCTCGCCTACACCGCCGTCGGTGGCGATGTGCTACACATCGAAGCCCTCGCATACCCTGGGTCAGGACGAATCAAACTTACCGGTCAATTAGGCTACGTCATGAAGGAGTCCGTCGAGGCCGCCCACAGTCTCGTTCGTAGTCGCGCGAAAGCTTTAGGTATCAAGAAACGCGCCTTCCGCGAACAAGATATTCACGTCCACGTTCCCGCAGGAGCCATTCCCAAAGACGGCCCCTCGGCAGGCATCGCCATGTTCACCGCTCTAGCCTCTCTTCTGTCGGATCGCCCGGTGCGACACGACGTCGCTTTGACCGGCGAAGTCACCCTGCGCGGGCTTGCCTTGCCCATCGGCTGCTTGAAGGAGAAAACCATCGCCGCCTTGCGAGCAGGAGTAAAGACGGTCCTCATTCCTGCCGGCAATGCCAAGGACATTCCAGATCTGCCAGAGGAGGTCCGTGAACGCCTTGAAATCGTTCCGGTCAGGACCGTAGATGAGATACTCAAACACGCCCTGGAATGACCCGTTATTGACGCTACTCTGGGCGCTCCGTAGTGTTCCAAGGTCATGCTTAGCGCACGTGTGCTTTCCCAACTCATTCTTCTAGCAACAGCCTCCTTCACGCTGACAGCCAGAGCCGAGAAGGTGGATTTCAGCAAAGAGATCCTCCCATTGCTTTCGGACAACTGCTTTGGCTGCCACGGTCCAGATTCCTCGAATCGCAAGGCAGGGCTTCAGTTCGACCAACAAGACAGAGCCGTCGCCAAGCTGAAGTCAGGCAATCACGCAATCGTTCCAGGCGATAGTAGCGCTAGTAGTATATCGGCGCGCCTCATGTCGACGGATCCTGACGACCAGATGCCGCCTCCCGATTCTGGAAAGACCGTTTCCTTTGAGGAGATCGCACGGATCAAACAATGGATCGACGAAGGTGCGGAATGGGGCGGTCACTGGGCATTCGAAGCCCCAAAGAAGCCCAAGGTTCCAGAAACACCGAGTTCCTGGAATCAATCCAATCCCATCGATGCCTTCATTCTAAAATCCTTACAGAGCACGAAGCTAGTTCCCGAGGCTGCGGCAGATAAAGCGACACTCATCCGTCGCGTCTCGCTCGATCTCACCGGGCTCCCTCCCACCGTTGAAGAAGTCGACGCTTTCCTCGCCGATGACTCTGGGCAAGCTTATGAACAGGTGATCGACCGCCTCTTGCGTTCCAAGAAATACGGTGAGCACATGGCCCGCCATTGGTTAGACGCCGCGCGATATGCTGACACCCACGGCTTGCATCTCGATAACGAACGCACCATCTGGCCTTACCGCGATTGGGTCATTAAAGCCTTCAACAAGAACCAACCTTTTGACGAGTTCACCGTGGAGCAGTTGGCCGGCGACCTCTTGCCGAAGCCTTCTCTCGAACAACGCGTCGCCACGGGATTCAATCGATGCAACGTCACAACGAGTGAAGGCGGCTCCATCGATGAAGAGTATTACATGCGTTACGCTGTGGATCGCGTGGAAACAACCTCCACCGTGTGGCTGGGTCTCACCGCAGGTTGCGCTGCATGTCATGACCATAAATTCGACCCTATATCGCAGAAAGAATTCTACCAGCTCTTCTCCTACTTCTACAGCCTCACGGAGAAAGCCATGGACGGCAACGTGAACCTGCCGCCCCCGAGTATCAAGGTTCCGACCGCAACACAGGCCGCCGAGAAGCTCGACCTCGATCAGCAACTAGCGGATGTTCGGAAGCAGGTCGCTTCGATCTACGAGAGCATCGACTACAAAGACGCACGCGCAGACGAGACACTCGGAGATCTCGCTAGCAAGGACACCGTCTGGTTCGACGATGAACTCCCCAAAGGAGCGAAACGAGATGGCGCCGAAGGCAAGGATTCCTGGAAGTCAGTAGACCATGCAGGGCGCAAAGCCTTTGTGCGGACAGCGCCCGAGAGTCTCAGCCAGCATTTCTTCACGGGAGCAAAGAAACCCCTTGAAATCAGTCAGGGCGACAAGCTCTATGGTTACGTCTTTCTCGATCCCAACAATCGTCCAAAGACGATTCAGCTTCAGTTCAATGATGGCTCCTGGGAGCACCGCGCCTATTGGGGCGCAGATCGCGGACACGGCAAAGGCCACAACAATGCTAGCAATTTGAAGATGGGCAGTATGCCTAAGACTGGGGAGTGGATCCGCCTCGAAGTCGCTGCCGACGCCATCGGCTTGAAACCAGGCGCCAAAGTCAATGGGCTCGCATTCACCCAATTCGGGGGCACCGCTTACTGGGACAAAGCTGGTATCGTCACCGTCGCGCCGCTTCCGGATGATCAGTTAGTCTCGTTTGCTCTGTGGCAACAGTATCGTGCTCAGACTAAAGTTCCCACCCTACCGGGCGACATTCAGAAGATCTTGGACGCCAAACAAGAAGATCGCAAAGACGAACAGTCCAATAAGCTCACCGATTACTATCTAAAAAAAGTCAACCCGACGACCACGCTTGCCTTCGCCGATACCCTCAAGCGTGAGGAGAAGCTAAAGAGCAGTCTCGAAGACCTGGACAAAGCCATTCCTGCCACGCTTGTCATGGAAGAGCGCAAGGAACCTCGCCAAGCACACATTCTCGAGCGCGGCGAGTACACCTTGAAGGGCGATAAAGTCGAATCCCGTGTGCCGGAATGGATTGCGCCACCCGTAGAAGGTGCCCCTAACAATCGTCTCGGTCTGGCTCAGTGGCTCGTCGCTCCAAACCATCCCCTCACCGCGCGGGTCACGGTGAACCGCTACTGGCAGCAACTCTTCGGCACCGGTCTCGTCAAGACGGCGGGAGACTTTGGCGTGCAAGGAGAGCACCCCTCCCATCCAGAGCTGCTCGATTGGCTCGCTCTCGAATTCATCGAATCCGGATGGAACGTGAAAGACTTTCTCAAGATGCTCGCCATGTCCTCAACCTACCGCCAGTCTTCCCGCGTCACCCCGGAGAAATTGGAGATCGATCCCGAGAACCGCTTGTTAGCGCGAGGCCCTCGTTTCCGACTCGATGCCGAAATCATCCGAGACCAAGCCTTGGCCGTAAGTGGTCTGCTAGTAGAGAAAACCGGTGGCAACAGCGTGAAACCATACCAACCAGCCGGTCTTTGGAAGCCCGTCGCCTTTGGTGGCAGCAACACCCAGACCTTTGTCCAAGACAAGGGCGATAAACTTTACCGGCGCAGCATGTATACTTTCTGGAAGCGCACCAGTCCCCCACCGGCCATGACGACCTTCGATGCTCCTGATCGTGAGACCTGCCAGGTAAGTCGAGCGCGGACAAACACACCGTTACAAGCACTCGTCCTCATGAACGACGTCCAGTTCATTGAAGCCGCCCGCAAGTTTGCCGAGCGCGTGATGAAAGAAGGAGGCAAGAGTGCCGATGAACGTATCGCCTTCGCTTACCGTTCTATCCTCGCCCGCAAGCCAAGCGACGCAGAACGAGCCACGGTCCGCAGCCTCTTACAAGAACACCTCGCTGACTTCAAAGCCAACCCAGAAGAAGCGAAAAAGTTCCTCGCGGCAGGTGAATCCCCTCGCGATGAACAACTTGAGATCTCCGAACTCGCCGCTTGGACGATGATCGCTCACCTCGTGTTCAATCTCAGCGAAACGGTCACCAAAGGCTGAAGCAATTCCCCCCCTACCAACCGACTCATGAATCCTCTACGCGAAGCCCAACTCGTCGAAACTCGACGCCATTTCTTCGGACGTGCGGCCGGAGGTATCGGCACCGCAGCCCTTGCTTCCCTACTCAATCCCAACCTCTTCGGCGCCACCGCTCCTTCCACGGAAGAACTCGGCGCTCAAGATCTTGAGCGCTACAAGAAATTCGCGCCCAAAGCAAAGCGAGTCATTTATCTATTCATGTCAGGAGCGCCCTCGCAGCTCGACATGTGGGATTACAAACCACAGCTCGAACCTTGGTTCGACAAAGACCTACCCGATTCCGTGCGCAATGGTCAGCGCATCACCACGATGACTTCCGGGCAGACGCGTTTTCCCATCGCCCCCTCGACCTTTAAGTTCAATCGACATGGCAAGAACGGCACCTGGGTGAGCGAACTCCTGCCTCACACCGCTAGTATTGTCGACGACATCGCTGTTCTAAAATCGGTGAATACCGAAGCGATCAATCACGACCCTGCGATCACTTACATTCAAACAGGCAGCCAGCTTCCAGGTCGACCCAGTGCCGGAGCTTGGACCTCCTATGGTCTCGGTAGCATGAATGCAAACTTGCCAGCCTTTGTCGTGCTTCACTCAACGGTGAATGGCGGCTTTGGCGGTCAAGCCCTCTACGCTCGCCTCTGGGGAGCTGGTTTCCTTTCCACACGTCACCAAGGCGTCAGCCTTCGCTCTAACGGAGACCCTGTGCTCTACCTATCGAACCCCGACGGCATGAGCGAGAGCATGCGCCGTCGCATGCTCGATGAATTGGCGAAGTTAAACCACCAACGATACCAAGACGTCGGTGACCCAGAAATCCAAGCCCGCATCGCGCAGTATGAGATGGCCTATCGAATGCAAACTTCGGTCCCAGAGCTCACCGACATCTCGGATGAGCCGGAGTCCGTCCTCAAGAGCTACGGCGAAGATGTGAAGACACCGGGCACGTTTGCCGCCAACTGCTTGTTAGCACGCCGCCTTGCCGAACGCGGCGTCCGCTTCACCCAAGTCTTCATTCGCCAATGGGACCAACACGGGAACCTACCTAACGACATCCGTCGCCAATGCGGCATCATCGACCAACCCTGCGCGGCACTGGTCAATGATCTCAAACAACGTGGCATGCTCGACGACACGCTCGTCATCTGGGGCGGCGAGTTTGGACGCACTGTCTACTGCCAAGGCAAGCTCACCCGCGACACGTATGGCCGCGATCACCACCCACGCTGCTACACCAAGTGGATGGCAGGCGGCGGCATCAAGCCCGGCATCAGCTACGGCGAGACAGACGACTTCAGTTACAATATCACCAAGGATCCCCTGCACATTCACGACCTCAACGCCACCATGCTTCATTGCCTAGGCGTCGATCACGACCGGCTTACCTACCGCCACCAAGGCCGTGACTTCCGACTCACAGATGTGCATGGAGAGGTTGTAGACAAGATCTTGGCGTAGACTATTTAAGAGATTGAAGAAACGCTAACAGATCTCGCAATCACGTGGTTGCAAGACCAATCCAGCTGGCGGCATCCCACTGACGACCTGAGATCGTTCAGGGGCAATCGACGCAACTGACCATTTTCACGAATGGTCACGCTATCTTTGTCTTCAGACACTACCGTCCCCGTCACGAGATCACCACCTTTGAGAGTGACCGATTGCATCCCGAATCCTGGAGCGATATCGGACTGAGGAGCGACCACTGATTTCAACAGATGCTCAGGCTTGCGTCGACGAGCCACGCCATTAACCCGAGTTTCTTGTTAGTATGTCAAAATCGGCTATTTTGACGATTATTTTCAACTCGAAACATCATAACTCGTTGATAATCAACGACTCGATTTCTGGGTTTCATTTTGTAGTGCCTAATTTTAACTTATTAAGGTTGGCTTTCTTCCGCGGTCCCATAGCTTGGCGGTCGTGTATTTCCGAACCAAGACTATCAAAGGCACTCCGTTGCTTCAACTCGTCGAATCCTACCGCAACGCCGAGGGTTCCCCGCGGCAG
>CALLLI010000100.1 GCA_938082635.1 uncultured Verrucomicrobiales bacterium | reverse complement strand
TCTGAGGATGCCGCTCTCGATACCTTTGGCGGCCTCGGGATTCTCGTGGGGGCGCAGCGTGAGGGTAATGGCGTCGATGTCACGGATCCGCTCAAAGGTTCGCTCTCGATCGGTAGGGTTCGCATCTTCGATAGCACCCTGTCTGACGAGGACATCCTCGCTGACTTCGTCGCCTCTGCGGCGGACTTTGGCGTGCCCGTTGATTTTGAAGACATGGCGGGTGTCCTCGGCTATTGGCGTTTCAACGAAGGTGCTGGCGGCACAGTGGCCGATTCCAGTGGCAATGGCAATGACGGCACGATCATCGCACCAGATGCTGCTTGGGCGAATGACGAAACGCTCGGAAGTGTCTACCAATCTGGTGGTGGATCTTATGTCGACTTAGGAATGTTACCGGTCATCGGGCTCGATACGGACTTCACCTGGTCCTTCTGGGTCAATGCAAGTGCGTCCGGTGTAAATGACATCGTCTTTGGCAACCGCTACATGACGGATGGCGTGGACTTCGCTCCCCGCGAGTTTGTGAAGTTCACCCCGACAACGTTCGAATGGCATGTAGACGGTGCTGGACAGAATGTACCTGCCGATAATACGGTGTTCGTCGAAGGCGAGTGGTCTCATCGCCTTGTGGTGAAGTCAGGTAACAACCTGACCTACTACATCAATGGTGCCGAGGTCGCCTCAAGCGATATCACGTCGGCTCCCGTAAATGCGCAGCCCCTCTACCTCGGTGGTCAGGCGGGAACTGATGGTGCAGCCCTCGAGAACTTCAACGGGTTGTTCGACGAAGTGGCCGTGTTTAATCGCGCGCTTTCTACTGCCGATGTGACTGAAGTCTACAATCGCGGTCTCGCTGGTCAGCGTCTTACAAGTGGCGTCGTTCTCGATCCGTTGCCAGACCTGACGGCAGTTGGGATCGGTGCTGACGGGGCCTTTAGCGCCACGCTTGCTGACGGCTTGACCGCAGACATCGAGTACTCAACGGATCTGATCAATTGGGAGGTGATTGCTCCTGGTGTCACCGGCACGGTCTCAGAGACAGATGCAGGTCGCCAAGCGGCTCCTGCTGGCTTCTATAGGGGCAAGCAGTAGTAGAATCGCTTAATCTAAGACTTAGACTCGAGAGGCACCTGCGTTTCCGCAGGTGTCTCTTTGCTTTCAAATGATAGGGTATAGTGAATCCTGGACGGCAGTGAGCTAGCTGTCGTATAGTAATGAATCTTGCGTAATTCCACTTTGTTATCTTAATCAATTGCCATGGAAAGCGAACTCCAGACAAACACGCTCGGATACGAACAGGCGCTACTTAAGGTAGCGTGGCCTTCCAGGCCGCGACTCGGGCAAGATGCCCGAGCTACACTAAGCAGCGATCTTCCAAATAACGGTCGGCTCCAAGGAGCGACGGTTTTTAACCGCCGGGCTAGGGTGGGGCGCTTGAAAAGCGCCGATCCGTGGGGCTCCAGGTTGTCCGTGGCGTTATTTCCGGTTTGATATCCGCCTGGACCAAGGAGCTAGCAAAGTAGAAGTAAGTATCCCGTATCATGAAACACCCCCTCAGAAATGTCCTAACGATAGGGCTTGCCAGTGCTGCGATTGCCTGGACTCTCTCGTTTGAAACGTTCGCTGCCCTGCGGATAGCCGAGTTTCAAGCAAAGAACTTGGCCACCTTGGATGATGAACAGCTGGCTTCCAGCGATTGGATCGAGATCCGTAACGAGGGGGGCGCGGAAGCGAATATACAGGGATACTTCCTGACGGATGATCCTGAGAATTTGGACAAATGGGCGTTTCCGAGTCTGAAGATCGGTGCAGGCGACGAGATCACGGTCTTTGCCTCGGGAAAGGATCAGCACACGCGGCAGACGTTGTTTCAGCAGAGTGATCCGATCAAACTCACGCACACCAATTTCAAACTCTCGTCATCGGGAGATTATCTAGCACTGGTGCAGCCTGACGGCGTGACGATCGAGCATGCCTATGGACCTAGCTACCCGCGTCAGGTGGCGGACGTTTCCTACGGTATCTCTGACACAGGGCAAACGGGATACTTCAAGACCCCGACACCAGGAAAGGGGAACGGCGCAATCGAGTCGTTAGGGCCTTATGTCAGTGAGGTGACGAATGTGACGGGACGACCGGTGTCCGGAGAAACCAAGACCACCGTGATCACGGCGAAGGTCGTGCCGAATGAATCAGAGATTGCGAAGGTGACGCTCTTCTACCGCTTCATGTTTAGGAATGAGGTGATGCTAGAAATGAAGGACGATGGAGAAACGCCGGACGAAACGGCAGGTGACAGCATTTATTCAGCGTCGTTCAGCATGACGACCCTGTTTGGCTCGGCGATCAAGCCAGGCCAGATGTTGCGTTGGCGGGTGGAGGCAGAGGATGATCAAGGCGCGGTGTTTAGCGATCCATGGGTTCATGATCCAGATGACTCGGACATCTATCGTGGTACCGTGGCGGTCGATCCTACTATCGATACGAAATTGCCAGTGCTGCATCGTTTCTTTGAGTCTCCGAATAGGGCAGAAACTGGTGGTGGCACTCGAGGGGCCTTGTTTTACGAAGGCTCCTTTGGAGCCGAGTTCTATGACAATGTCTTTGTGAGAATCCGAGGTGGTACGGCAACGAGTTGGCCGAAGAAAGCCTACAAGATTGAGCTAAATGACGACCATGAGTTCCAGTTTGATGCGGACTTGCCGCGAGTGACCGAGTTTGATCAGAACACGACCTACACGGACAAGTCATACTGCCGGGCGATCCTCACGACCGAGTTTCATCAAGAGTCTGGCACGCATTCGCCGATCACCTTTCCCATGCGGGTACAACAGAATGGCGAATTTTACAGTGTGTCGCTCTATGTGGAGCAGCCTGACAAAGACTTTCTACGGCGGGGAGACCTCGATTCAGAAGGCGTTTACTACAAAGCTAATCCGGGATCGTTCTACAGCTCAGTTTCCACGTTCGAGAAGAAGACGCGCCGCTACGAGGGGGGCAAGGATGATGCTCAGGAGTTTATCGACGGGCTTAGGCTTAGCGGAGACGAGCGCGAGCAATTCCTCTTCGATGTGGCCGATCTACCTGCCCAGATTAATTTCATGGCTGGAGTGGTCATCACTCAGAACATCGATGCGAGTGACAAGAACCATTTCCTCTATCGGGACACCCGAGGCAGTGGGGAGTGGTTCATGACGCCTTGGGATTTGGATCTAACATTTGGTCCAGATGCCTTGAATACAGATCTCATCATGGCGGACGGAGATGACGCTGGTAATCGCAAGGCCATCAATCCGCTCTTAGGCAGCCGCCAAGTCGAACTCGGAGCAGGAAAGCACAACGATTACCTCGATAGGCTTATGGTGGATTCCCGGACGAAGGCGATGTTCTTTCGCCGTATTCGAACACTAACGGATCGCTATCTTGCGAGTGACTACTTCACCAATCGTTTAGACGAACTGGTCGAACTCATGGAGCCTGATGTGGAGCTGGATCGTGCGCGTTGGGGCGGTCAGGCTCACTTTGGGGGCAGGCGGGACACCATGCGTGAAACGGTCGAGCGCATCAAGACGGAGTACCTTGGGCCACGTCTGATCTATTTGCAGTCTGGCGGAGGTGTTGGTATTCCTGGCCCGCAAGCCGACAAGCCGACAGTAAGGATCGAGCACGTTGAATTCAATCCTGCGTCAGGCAATCAGGACGAAGAGTACATCAAGATCGTGAATGGCGAAGGGGCTGCCGTCGATGTCTCTGGCTGGACGCTCTCTGGAGGCATTGATTTCACCTTCAAGCCAGGAACGGTCATTCCCGGCTCTAGCTTATTCAGCCCTGGCGCTGGCGACCTCTACTTGGCAAAGAATGCCGTTGTCTTCCGTGCTCGGCAAGAGGGGCCAACGGGTAATCAAGGTCTCTTTGTTCAAGGAGGCTATCAGAATCACCTATCAAACTTTGGCGAAGAACTTGTCTTGCTCGATGACCAAGGACAGGAAATTTTTCGGCAAACCTACGAAGGTGAGCCTTCGGCCTTGCAAGAGCATCTTATCGTTTCGGAAATTCTCTATTTCCCCGCTGAACAGACTGGAGCCGAGTTTGTGGAGCTTCTCAATAAGGGCGACGCCCCGCTCGATCTAACAGGCGTGCGATTTGTCCAAGGGATCGACTTTGACTTTGCAGACAGTTCAATCACCTCTCTTGAGCCAGCGGGGAGATTGCTCATTGTCAGTGACGTGGCGGCTTTTGAAACTGCCTATGGTGCGGGGCTGCCAGTCGCGGGAATCTTTGCCAATGACACGCGCTTGGATAACTCAGGCGAGCGGCTCAAACTGGAAGACGCCACGAGTAGCACGATTGCCGAGATTCGATACGACACCGAATCGCCCTGGCCGGTGGTGGCGGCTGGTCGGTCGCTCGTCTTCGATGAGCTGGCCCCCGCGGCTACCAATGGCGAATCCAGCGCGTGGGCGGTGAGTGCTGAGGTCGGCGGATCGCCTGGCGAGGCTGGCGAACGAGAAATCCCGACGAGTACTCCTGGTGTAAACCTCCGGATCGAACGACTTTCCGAAGGCCAGCTCCGCCTCGCTTGGGAGTCCACGTCTGGGAGCGTGTATCAAGTGCAACAAAGCCAAGATCTCGTGGAGTGGGGGACCGAAGGGCTGCCTGCGCTCGATGGATTAGGCGAAACCTTGACCTACGCCCTCCCGGCGCAGCCGTCTCCCTATTACCGGCTTTTGATATCGGAGTAGCCTTGTGTCTTCATTGTTCGCGAGACTTGGTTGCCAGAGCGCTAGAGATCGGTTAATTCAGCCTATCATGTTGAAGAACTCACTCTCTGTATTTGTCGGTGTCAGCCTCGTGCTGACAGGTTTCGCTGGGGCTCAAGATAAGAAAGATGCCAAGAAGGAAGCTGCTCCTGCAGCAAAGAAGGCTGCTGGTCTGACCGATCCTTCGAAGGCAACGGCCAAGGCTCCCGCCAAGTTCAAAGCGAAGTTCGCGACCACGGCAGGTGACTTCACGATTGAGGTTACCCGCGAATGGTCGCCGCTCGGCGCTGACCGTTTCTACAATATGATCGAGGTTGGTTTCTTTGAGGACGTTGCGATCTTCCGCGCGATCGAGGGCTTCATGGCTCAGTTCGGCATCCATGGCGATCCAGCGATTTCCAAGAATTGGAAGAATGCCAAGCTGCAGGATGATCCCAAGGGAAAGGCGTCCAATGTGCCTGGGACGATTAGCTTTGCCACCTCCGGCAAGAACTCCCGCACGACTCAGATGTTCATCAACTTTGGCAACAATGCTCGCCTCGATGGCATGGGCTTCACACCGTTTGGAAAAGTGGTCGAAGGCATCGACAACGTGAACAAGATTTACAAAGGCTATGGCGAAGGCGCTCCTAGTGGTCGCGGGCCTAGCCAAGGTCGTATCCAATCTCAGGGCAATGCTTACATGAAGAAAGACTTCCCCAAGCTCACCTACATTAAGAGTGTGACGATTGCGAAGGACTAACAACGTCTGTTCTAAGTCGACTTTATCGGGGCCCTCGATGCACATGACGTGCCGAGGGCCCTTTGCTTAGGTTGTAGGTCCATGCAGCTAGCGTTCTACCAACCACTCTTCTGGCTTGGTCTCCTACTGATCCTGGGAGTAGGCTATGCGGTTTCGTTGGTCGATCGGCCACGGTCATTGAAGGTGGCCTCTTTCGTGTGTCGGGCTGGCGCGGTGGTGCTCTTGGCGCTTGCCTTGTGCCGACCGTTTGTCCTTCGGGAAACTCAAGATCTTCATGTTGTCTTCTTGGTGGATGTGTCAGAATCGGTCGATCTGCCTGTTGTCTTTTAGGCCGTGCTAGAGATCGAGCGCGCGATCGATTCTCTGGACGTAACGGTCTCCTATACCGTTGGAATCTTGGGTGATGGCGTTCGCTTCTTTGGAAGCGTGGATGAGATGACCACGCTGCTCGAGCAATGGCGGGACGGGATCGTCGATGACGCTTTCCGTAGCGCGACGCGACTGCCTGAAGGGCTTCTAACGAGCCGCCTCAGGTTTTCTGCGTCAAAGGCGCGCCGGATTGTCCTCTTCTCAGATGATCGAGAAACACATCGCCCCGTCGCTGAGGCCATGCCTCTGCTAGCGAAAGAGGAGATCGATGTCCTTTGGCATCCCTTGGCTGGTCTGCGAGCCTCGGAAGCCGCTGTCGTAAGGGTAGAAGCAAATGCGCTCACTGCTTTTGAGGGAGAGACGGTGAGGATGCGGGTGACTCTTGCCGCGAACGAAGCTCAGGCCGCCAAGCTTCGTATCTTGCATAAGGGAGTCGTCATGCGCGAAGTCGACGTTGCTCTGATCGACGGAGAACAGGAGGTCGATGTGGATGTTCCCATGATCACGCCTGGGGAAAGTCAGTGGACGGCGGAGCTGGTGCCAGAGCGCGATCACTTTCCTTTAAACAATCAACGTGCGGTCACTGTGAGTGTGACAGGCAAGCCGCGTCTGCTTGTCCTCCATGACTCGCCCAGAGACATGCGCAATTTGAGCCGAGCCCTGAAGGAGCAGGAGATTGAGGTGGATGTTCGCGGCGTGCGCGGATTGCCAGAGTCGATAGAAGGTTTGCTAGCCTTTGATGCTGTTGTCCTGGCAGATGTGCCGGCAACCGTCATGACATCGCAGCAGATGGAGTTGTTGAAACAATACGTCATCGAATTCGGGGGAGGCTTGGCGATGTTAGGTTCAGAGAACTCCTTCGGTTTGGGAGGATATTACAAGACGCCTGTCGAGGAGGTGCTGCCTTTGATCTCACGCTTTGATCTCACGCTTTGATCTCACGCTTTGATCTCACGCTTTGATCTCACGCTTTGATCTCACGCTTTGATCTCACGCTTTGATCTCACGCTTTGATCTCACGCTTTGATCACACGCTTTGAGAAGGAGAAGGAGAAGGAGAAGCCGTCACTCGCTTTGGCGCTGGTCATTGACAAGTCAGGCTCCATTCAAGGCCTGCCGATTGAACTCGCGCGCCAAGCGGCGAAGGCCTCGGTCGAGGTGCTCAGCGCTCGGGATCAGATAGGCGTGATCGGATTTGATGGGCAGCCTCAGATTATCTCTGAGCTGCGACCTGCTTCAGAGTCTGAGGCGATTCAGTCTGCCATCGACTCCATAGCGGCAGACGGAGGCACGAATGTCGATATGGGCATGGTAGCGGGGAAGGACATGCTGGACAATGCGACGGCGAAGATCAAATACATGATCGTGATGACAGACGGCCAAACGGGCGCCGCTGATTTCCACGGGCTGGTCCAAGCAATGACTGAGAATGGAATCACCGTGTCGTCCGTTGCTCTGGGGACTTCTGCTGCTCGTGAGTTGCTTGCGATGATCGCTGAGTTGGGGCGGGGGCGCTATTATGAAACGGTCGATCCGGCGACGGTGCCGCAGATCTTTACCAAAGAGACGATGAAGGCCTCGCGTTCAGCGATTAAAGAGGATCTCTATTCTACACTGATCACGGGAGACCACGCCATGCTCTCTGGTTATCGCGAGGAAGACTTACCATTCTCTTTAGGCTATGTTATGACGGAGCCCAAGTCGACGTCTCAAGTCCTTCTTTCGGCGGATACGGGTGATCTTCTCTTGGCTATGGGGCGGTATGGTCTTGGCACTGGCCTGGCCTACACCTCGGATCTCTCCGAGAAATGGGGCGCGGAGTGGTTGGCTTGGGAGGAATGCGGCAAGTTCTGGGCTCAGGTCTTTCGTGCTATTTTTAGAAAGGCGTTCACGCGCGGCCTCGAAATCACAGAGACGATTGATGATGATCTGTGGCGTATTCAGATGATCAGGCGCGATCCGAATCGGGACCCTGTCAATAATGTGTCTTGGGACGCACAGGCGACCGATGCGTTGGGGAACAATATCAATGTGCCGGTGCGACAAGTGGGGCTGGGGCTGGGACGCTATGAAGCTATGAAGCTATGAAGCTATGAAGCTTCGATGTCACTCAAGGGGCACGAGAAGCTAACACTGCGAGTACACGACACGCAGGATGATCTTCTCAAGGGTCTTGCACTACCACCGAGCCTACCCCCGAGAGTATGCGCTGTCCGGCAACGTTTCTGAATCGCTCGATGCCCTGCCGCGCCTTTCCGAGGTGGGTTTGCGTGAAGGTCTTCGGCCGCTTGCCGCGCGCCGATCAGTGGCCTCGTGGTTCTATCTTGGAGCGCTTGCGCTCTTGCTGATCGGCCTGTTTCTCCGGCGAGTGTGAGAAGCTATTCTTTCGGAGTGGTTTCTGACGGTGTTTCAGAGGATTCTTCGGCTTCCAGCACCTTGGCGGGCACTGTTTCAGGAACGGCTGGTTCCACTGGGAGCGTGGGGAGTTCAGGCTTCTTTCGACGGCGAAGGTCGATGTGGCGTTCGCCTTCTTCATACGACATGATCCATGAATCTTGAAGAAGCTCGGTGATTTCCACGAGGCTACCTCCTGTCTCCGCCGATGATTGAAACTTCAGGCCGACGATCAGTGACTTGGTCACTGAGGGATCTTTAAAGATCGCGCGCAGCGCGACTTCTGCTTCTGTATCGATCATGGCAAAGCCGTTGAGAGGACGTAGCTCACCAGGGTAGATGATCCGGTAAGACTGGTAAACCGTCATGTCGTGGAAGGGCTTCTCGTAGTAGCTTGAGGGCTGCAAGGAGAGGCGAAAGTAGGTGGTCTCCCGGGGACGACTTCGCCGAAACTGTTGCCACTCCATGGGCTGGTAGCGGACGGCTGTTTCCCAATCGATCTTGGGGCCATCTGGCGTGTGTTCGATAGCGATCTCTCGCACTTTCCCTAGGTGGCCGAGGTGTGCGCCGTGGACGGTGATGTCGTCGGTAGAAACATCTGAGCGACGATGATAGTCGAATCCCTTCACCTCGAGCGGCTTCACGGCACGGGTGAGGTAGTAACGTCGCATCAGTGGTAGGACAGTGCCAGGCATCCTCACGTAAGGCTCGAGGCCTTCGATCGTGCGAACGGCAAAGAAATCTCGCATGAGTTTCTCGGAACTCTCGATTTCCGCTCGATCGATGGGTTGGAGATAACGCGGGGTTTCTTTGAGCTCTTCAGCAGAGAAGCTATCCTGACGTTGATACTTGGCCCAGTCCTGCAAGAGCAGATACACCGCTCCGCCTACAATGAGAAGAATGATAGGGGCGAGCCAAGGGCTGCGCAAGCGACCGCCGTGCAGCATCCATGAAATGACGGGTAAACTTGCTAGGCGCGTGCCCAGTCGCTCCTTGAAGTTCGGGACCATCGGAGGCGGTGGCAGCTGCTGCTGTGCAATCGGTGGATCGTTGGCCCCGACTTTCGCCCAATTCTTGGCGAAGCGTTCCTTCGTATCGTCGGCGAGTTCGTGCATGCTGGCGCCGCCCGTTGAGGGATCACCTGTTTCGCTGATGGGTTCGGCGCGAGGGGCCTCGTAGTGATGGCGAGGCATCATGCCCAACTTCTTGCCTACTTCTGCAATTTGCCCCTTCTCAATGATGAGGCGCTGCGTTTTCTCAAGATTCTGACGATCTTTGGCAGTGAGCGGTTCGGAGCCTGGCTGGTCCGGGAAGGGGACAAGCGGAGACGTCTGCGGAGGACGTTTTGCGTCCTCTTTTCGAATCCGTTTGTTGCTGATGTCCTCGACCATCGGCGCTGGGTTCGGACGAGGACGAGCGGTCTTGCGGGGGGCGGCACCCTTGGTCGCGGTCTTCAGCTGCTTGAGAAAGCTTGTCTTCCACGACTGGACCTCTTTGGCGCTGAGCCCGTATTCCTTCGCGATGGCCTTCGCGGAGATTCTCTCACGTAGCATGCGCTGAATGACATGCTCGCGAAACGCTGGATCTTGTGGATTCCCGGAGGGTTGAGGAGTGGGTTGAGGCACGACTTGTAGGGTGTTCTGACACCAGTCTTAGTGGAACGTTCAATGCAGGCAAGCCTTGAGCCCGGTTTCTGGTGGGAGTTTCGCGTCCTTGAGGAATCTAGATTGAGTACGTTTCAAGGCTCTTTAGGATCTCCGCATGCGATGGTGTCTCATTCTTGCTTGTAGCTTTCTCTATCTGGCGTCTTCCCGGCGCGCGGAGGCTCACGAGGTGGCAGGTGCCAACCTTCAGCTCATTGCGGAACTGACTGAAGAGAAATTGAGCTATGATGTCAGTGCTGAGACCTCCCTCATTCCTCCGTTGGCGAAGATCACTTACGGATCAGAGCCGTTTCCGACTCCTGAGGACGTGCGTGAGGATCTGGAAGCCTATTTTACGGAATACTGTCCGGTCGTCATCGATGGTGTTCAGGTGCGACCAGTGTTAGATGATATTGAATACGCGACGATGGAGAACCAAGTGAATCTTGGCGAAGTGACGAATTTTGTCATGGCCTACATGATCTTAAGCTATCCGATCAAGACGCGTCCGCAAACGGTAGACATGCGTTGGGGCCTCTACCTTCCTGACAAAGTGCAAGACATTGTGCCCGATACGCCCGATCCGACTGGGCACGATCCACAGACCGTGGGCAGCATCTTCTACACGTTCGGCGAGCTTGATCTCATGAAATTCACGCCATCGGAACCCCAGTATGTTTGGCATACGCCGGAGCCTATCTTGTCGGTCGATGCACAGAAGCGTTTGCAGGCAGTGGAAACAGCCGCAGCGAAAGCTTCAGTGCGCAAATTCTCACTCGCTTGGCCACTAGCAGGCCTGCTTGCTCTTGGTGGCATCGTCATGGGAGCCAAGAGACGGCCAGCGTTAGCAGTGGCGTTTGTAGGGATGGCCGTGGCTGCAGTGGCAGCGCACCAGCCGCTGACGCTTTCTCTAGGATCAGCCCGCAGTGGCCTCGCCGGCGAGGACGCCCTTCAGCGGTTCCGAGACTTGCATCAGAATATCTATCGCGCGTTCGACTATCAAGACGACGATGCCATCTATGATACGCTTGCGCAGAGTGTCAGTGGTGATCTGCTCGATCAGATCTATCGAGATGTCTACAAGAGCCTTGTTCTCAAGGATGAGGGTGGTGCGGTGTGCCGGGTGAGGAAGTTGGACTATGTGAAGTGCGAGCCTACGGCGTTGAAGCAGGATGAGAAGGGCTACGCCTTTGACTGTCATTGGCGTGTGGATGGGTTGGTTCAGCATCATGGGCACACCCATGAACGTCTCAATGACTATGAGGCCCGTTACCTTCTTTCTGAATCAGGGGGAACTTGGCGGATCATGGACGTAGAAATTTCTCGGGAGAAACGTCTCAATCCGGAAACCCTCGAGCCTGAGAACTAGCAGATGTCGAAAGCTGAGCCCATCATCGCGGTTTCAGGATTGGTCTATCGCTATCCGGACTCGCCGTTCGAGCTGAGCCTGAACGAGTTCAAGGTGCAGCGAGGCGAGCGGGTGGCCCTCACTGGACCGAGTGGCTGTGGGAAGACCACGTTACTTCGTTTGGTCACCGGATTACTGAAGGCCGAAGCTGGGGAGATCTGCTTGGGAGGTCACAAGGTGGGAAAGTTAGACGAAGCGGAGAAGCGATCGCTTCGCATCACTCGTGTGGGATCCATTCCTCAGGAACTCGATCTGCTCGACTACCTTTCGGTGGAGGAGAACATGCTCCTTCCCTATTTCATCAACAAGGCCTTAGCGTTGACTCAGGAAGTGCGGGAGGAATGCGGGCGCTTGGCTGAGGCCCTAGGGTTAGCGGACAAGTCAGCCCGGTTTCCGCATCAGCTTTCTCAGGGAGAGCGGCAGCGCGTTGCTATTGCCCGGGCGCTCATTACGCAGCCGGAGATATTGATCGCAGACGAGCCTACAGGCAATTTGGATGGAGAAACAGCAAGGCAAGTGCTAGAGCAGGTTGGTGAGTTGATCCAGGAAAGAGAAACAACGTTTCTCATGGTGACGCATGATCTGACGCTCCTCGATTTCTTTGACTGGCGGTTCGATCTTGGGACGGAGGCGGCTTCTTCGTGAACGGTGGTCTTCTCAGGCTGACGTGGAGGTACCTGTACTTTCATCGGGCGCGGTCCGTGATCTTGCTTGTGTGTCTGGCCTTGGCCTTTCTCTTGCCGGTTTACCTGCATCTGTTGATTCGGGCTTACGAAACTAGTCTCACTCAACGTGCGGAAGAAACGCCTCTCGTTCTGGGACCTCGAGGGAATGAGTTTGAGCTGGTGCTACGAAGTCTCTACTTTCTTTCGAACGAAGGTAGTGATAGTCGGCTGAATTTAGCGGATCAACAGGGGATGGATGCGCAAGGGCGTGGGTTGGCCATCCCGCTTCATTTGGAGTACACGGCCCAGGAGGCTCCTGTGATTGGAACGTCCTTGGACTACTTTGAGCATCGGCAGTTGCGTGCTGCGAGAGGGACGTTTCCGCTGGTTCTGGGCGATGCCGTTCTCGGGCATGACGTGGCAGCTCGGTTGGATTTGGGGGCGGGGGATCATGTGCTGACGGATCAGACGAGTCTTTATAATATTGCGGCAGAACAGCCCCTCAAGCTGCGGATCACGGGGGTGCTCGCGCCAGCAGGCACCCCGGATGACGGTGCTGTCTTTGTCGATGTGAAGACGGCTTGGGTGATCGGTTGCATCGGTCACGGGCATGAGGACCTGGATAGTCCTGAGAATCAAGGGAAGCTGCTGGGTAGAGATGATGATGGGTCGCCTATCGGGAGTGCTGCGGTGGCTCCGTATCGTGAGATCACTGAGGCGAATCTCCCAACGTTCCATTTCCATGGTGATCCGAAGGCACTGCCGCTGACGTCTCTTATTGTCGTCCCGGATAGCGCCAAGAGTGCGACGATCCTGAAAGGGCACTATGCGACCTCCGAAACGAGGCAGCTGGTGGCGCCTCGCGATGTGGTGGACGATCTTCTGGCCATCGTTTTCAAGGTGAAGCGCTTCTTCGATGCCAGCTTTGGATTGGTCATGGTCATGACCGTGCTGTTTCTCATTCTCGTCATGACGTTGACGTGGAAGCTACGCCAACGTGAGCGCGAGACTCTCAAGCGTATAGGGTGTGCGCGTCTTACCTTGGTTGGCCTTCAGGTGTCTGAATTGATTCTTCTTCTTGGCGGTGCTCTTGCAGTGGCTCTTGGCCTTGCTTATGTCCTGCTGTCTGTCACTCAATCCTTCTTCTTCCTTCAGCCATGAACCGCTTCACTTTCCTTGGACTACTTTTCCTGTTCACTTCCTGTCAAAAGGCGACCGAGTCAGAGCGTTCGAACGATCATGGATCGAATACGATTCTAACAACGTTTTACCCGACGACTTACTTTGCTCAACGGATCGCTGGAGAAGAGCTGAAGGTAGACTGCCCCCTGCCGGATGGTGCAGATCCGATCTTCTGGATGCCTGATGCGGAGGCAATGCAGCGTTACCAAGCTGCGGATCTTATTCTGCTGAATGGGGCGGCGTTTGAGAAATGGGTAGACAAGGTGAGCTTGCCGTCGAGTCGCGTGATCGATACAGCGAGCGTGCTCGAAGATCGGCTAGTGAGTTATCAGGAAGCGTCGGCTCATCGCCACGGCCCGGAAGGGGACCACATGCACGAGGGGATCGATGGCCACACTTGGGTTGATCCACTGAATGCTCTCGCACAAGCGCAGGTCATTGCGGCTTCGCTCACCAAGCGTTGGCCTGAGCACACGGATATCTTTGCTAGTGGGCTGGCGCAATTGGAGTTGGATTTGCTGGCTCTGGATGCGCGATTTCAGGCGTTTGCCAAGGTTTGGGGGAAACGTTTACTGTTAGCGTCTCATCCTGCGTATAATTATCTGGCGAAGCGCTACGGGTTAGAGATTGCCAGTCTAGATCTAGATCCTGAACAGGTGGACGCCGCTTCCTATGAAGAGATCAAGGCTCACAGGGCGACCGTTCTCTTGTGGGAGGGCGAGCCCACTGAAGCGATCGCTGCAAAGGTCTCGGAGCTTGGTCTTCGCAATGTTCTCGTTTCACCCTGTGAAGGGAATCCAGGAGAAGGTCAGGATTATCTGAGTGTCATGCGGGCAAATTTGGATCGTCTAGAAGCGCTGACCAAGGAATAGCGGAACAGGCTTGGAACTGGAGGCTCGGTGGCTATACTCTGGGAGTGAATCTGTGGTTTGCCCTCTTATTTAGTTTAGCTGTTGCGGCACCTTTCGCGAAAGGTGAAGACGAGACGTGGTGGGCCTTTCGTCCTCTGGTTGACGATGAGATCCCGAAGGCTTCGGGTTGGGCGAAGACACCCATCGATAGCTATATCGAGCACGATCTCAAGCAGCGCCAGCTGGGCCCTAATCCAGCAGCCTCTCGACGAGATTTCATTCGGCGTGTAACCTACGATTTGTTAGGTATGCCCCCCAGTGCGGATCAAGTGGCCGCGTTTGAGGCCGAGGAGTCGATCAACGCAGAGGAACGGCTGATGGATCGTTTGTTAGCTTCCCCGCACTTTGGCGAACAATGGGGGAGGCATTGGCTCGATGTCATCCGCTTTGGCGAGAGCCGAGGTTTTGAGGTGAATCCGCTGATCGACAATGCTTGGCCGTTTCGCGATTATATCGTCCGCTCCTTCAACGACGATAAACCGTATGACCAGTTGGTGCGGGAACATCTTGCCGGGGATGTCATTGGTAATGGAGATCCGGAGATTGAAGTGGGGACAGGATTTCTTGTCGCTGGACCGGATGATTTGGTGGGGAATCAGGATCCACTGGCACAGGCTCAGATCCGTGCGAATACGTTAGATGATATCGTCGGAGCCACGAGTTCGGCCTTCCTTGGATTAACCGTGAGTTGTGCTCGGTGCCATGATCATAAGTTCGATCCGATTGAGCAGGCTGACTACTATCGGATGCAGGCGACCTTTGCTGGGGTGCACCATGGAGAGCGGGTACTGGCGACAAAGGACGAGTTGGCTGTGTATGAGCGGGAACGCGCACCGATCCTTAAAGAACAGCAACATTGGCAAACTCAACTGACTGAGGAAGAAGAGCGTCTTCTTGCTAGCGTCGAGTTGCCGAAGAGCTTTCCTTTGCCCGCGCCGAGCCACTACATCACGGAGGATCGCTTTGATCCTGTGAAGCTTAAATTGGTTAGACTGACGATTCACAATGCGGAGCAGAATGCGTCTTCTCCAGCAGGCAGCAAAGTCGATGAGATCGAGGTTTGGACGGCGGGTGAGGAACTGCGGAATGTCGCGCGTGAAGCCAAGGTCACGGCGTCATCGAAGATTGCCGCTGATAATCCTGCGGCCTATGGCCCGCAATGGGTGAACGACGGCAAGTTTGGTCAGCATTGGATCACCGACAGTAATGCGGTCCTGACATTGACTTGGGACGACCCCGTTCTTGTGAATCGAGTGCTGCTTTCGAGTGATCGCCCTCGGAATCTGAGCCCGACGCATGGCGAACGTCGATTCATTGGTGACTATCAGCTTGATGTCTCAACAGATGGCGTGAGGTGGACGACGGTGACGAGGGAGAACGCCCGCCCGCCGATCAGTGATGCGCATGCTCGGCAACGTCGGCTACGTTTGGCGATGAATCCAGAGGCGGCGAAGACCCTTAGAGGGATTCGTTCAAGCTTGGCCCGAGTGAGAGTTCGGCTTCGCGCCATTCCTGCTCCGAGAACGGCTTGGGCAGGTGTGTTCTCGGAACCTGCCAAACCGGCCTACTTGATGAAACGTGGTGATCCTGCACAGCGAGGTCCGGAGATTGCACCTGCCAGTCTAACAACACTTCAGTCGACCTCGGCCCGTTATGAGCTGCCCTTACAGGCTCCCGAAGCCGAGCGGAGGCGGGCACTTTCGGAATGGCTCGTGCAGGCCGATAACCCGCTGACTCCACGTGTTCTGGCCAATCGCCTTTGGTACTATCATTTCGGAACGGGTATTGTTGATACCCCGAGCGACTTTGGGAACATGGGGGGAAGGCCGTCCCATCCTGAGTTACTCGATTTCTTGGCTAAGCGACTTCATGACTATCAATGGTACATGAAGCCAATGCATCGCCTCATCCTGACGTCGGCAGTGTATCAGCAATCCAGTGCACGCCGCGAAGAGGCTTCCGCTGTCGATGCGCAGGCGCGCTTGCTCTGGCGCTTTCCTCCTCGGCGGCTGCGTGGGGAAGAGGTGCGTGATACCCTGCTGACAGTTGCGAACCAGCTAGATAAACGGCAAGGAGGTCCCGGCTTTCGCCTTTATCAGTATCTAAGAGACAATGTGGCGACTTATGTGCCGCTCGAACGTCCGGGAGCGGAGACGTATCGTCGCGCTGTCTATCATCAGAACGCAAGAGCCGCGCCTGTGGACGTGCTTTCGGATTTTGATGCTCCAGATTGTGCCCTGGTGACGCCGCGACGGGTGACGACGACGACGCCATTGCAAGCGCTGACACTCATGAATCATGGGTTCCTGCTAGACCAAGCGGCGCTCTTTGCTCAGGTGCTGTCTGGACGTACGCCAACAGAGCAAGTCCATCAGGCCTTTAGCCAGGCTTTTCAACGTAAGCCTGAGGAGGATGAGCTTCGTGCTGCTATTCAACTCCTGAAGATTCATGGCGGGGAAGCATTCTGCCGTGCGTTGCTCAATGCGAATGAACTGATCTATCTCGATTGATGACCTCTTCCTTTCTGACAGGTTCTTTAAGACGTCGTGCCTTTCTCGGGAGGATGAGTACTGGTCTCATGGGTATCGGGATGGCTGATCTGCTAGCGGATACCCGGCCGAGTGGGTATCGGCCGAAGGCAAAGCGGGTCTTGCAGGTCTTCTGCCCCGGGGCAGCGTCTCATTTGGATCTCTGGGACTACAAGCCGGAGCTGATCAAACATCATGGCCAGCCGTTGCCTGGCGAGGAAGAGATGGTCTCGTTCCAAGGTAAGAATGGCAATCTCATGCGGAGTCCTTGGGACTTCCAGCGGCGGGGGCAGTGTGGCAAGCACCTTTCGAGTCTCTTGCCCCAGCTGGGCGAGTTTGCCGATGAGATGGCGTTTGTTCACTCGATGCATTCGAAGTCGAACACGCATGGGCCGGGCTGCCTCTTTATGAACACGGGCTTCGTCCAAGAGGGATTTCCTTCTGCGGGTTCGTGGATGAGTTATGCGCTAGGGCGTGAGAACGATAACCTTCCGACCTATGTGGCGATACCTGACGTGCGAGGTGAACCTCCTAACGGGAAGGCGAATTGGAACTCAGGCTTTCTCCCGGCTCAGCATCAAGGTGTTTCGATCAATGCCGCGAATCCGATTCGGAATCTGAAACTTCCGGTAGGGATCTCGCTAGAGAAAGAAGAGGCGTCGCGTGACTTCCTTCGGATGTTAAACAGGAAGCACTTGGCTGAGAGGGCGGGGGATTCCGAACTAGCAGCACGCATGGCGTCCTATGAGTTGGCTGCCCGTATGCAACTAGCAGCGCCTGAAGTGAGTGATCTCGGCCGAGAGAGTCGGAGTACGCATCGAGCTTATGGGACGGATGATTCTAACGCTCTTAAAGCGGCCTACGCTCGCAATTGTCTTCTCGCTCGGCGTTTCCTTGAGCACGGGGTTCGCTACGTGACTCTCTACTGTGGTTCGCGTGCAAGTGGTGTGGATGGGCTCATGAATTGGGACGCTCACAAGACTCTCAAATCGGACTACGAGCGCCACGCGCCGATCCTGGATCAGCCGACGGCGGCTCTTCTCAGAGATATGAAGCAACGTGGCCTGCTCGACGACACTCTGGTACTCTGGACGACGGAATTTGGGCGAATGCCCACGCATCAGGCTGGCACCGTGGGCCGCGATCACAATCCAGATGCCTTCACCACGTGGATGCTCGGAGCCGGTGTCAAAGGTGGGGTGAGTTACGGGGCCACGGATCCATTTGGGCGAAGAGCGGTCCAGGACAAGGCTACTGTCTGGGACTTCTACGCCACGGTCCTCCACTTGTTAGGTTTGGACCATGAATCGGTGAGTTTCTACCACAATGGGATTGATCGGCGGCTCACGGACGTTCATGGGCACGTGATTGACCCTATTCTTGCCTAGACAACCCCGGATTCCTCTGTTGATACCCTTTGGAAGAAGTCGCATCATCCAAAGACCCTCAATACCCGTTCCTCATCATGTACTTCGATCCAGTCTACACCATTATCACGGTCGCCACCATGGGCGCAAGTCGCCTTGCGAGCATGATGCTTCAGAAACGGTTTACCGAATTCTCGCAGGTGCCTTTGCCAGTCTCCGGGCGAGATGTGGCCCACAAGATGTTAAACGAAGCGGGTCTGACAGATGTCAAAGTGACTGCCGTGGGTGGTCAACTCACCGATCACTACAATCCTGTAAACAAGACTGTCAATTTAAGCGAGGTTGTCTTCTCTCAGAACAATGTGGCGGCAGCTGCCGTGGCGGCTCACGAGTGTGGGCATGCTATCCAGCATGCGAATTCCTATCCCTTCCTCAAGTTCCGTTCTGCGATCGTTCCGCTCGTTAAGATGAGTGGCTCGGTGAATCAGTGGATTCTTATGGCTGGCCTTGCCATGGCCGCTTACGGGAATACGATGGTGTTGTTAGTCGGCATCGTTCTGTTTGCCGTGACCACGCTATTCTCCATCATTACTTTGCCGGTCGAGTTCAATGCGAGTTCTCGTGCTCTCCAGTGGATGGAGTCGAGCGGTGTCACGCAAGGAGAGGACCATGGCAAAGCTAAGAAGGCTCTCTTCTGGGCGGCTATGACCTACACCGTTGGCGCTCTGGCTTCCATTGGGCAACTTCTTTACTTTGTCAGTCTCTATCTGAAGTCTCAGAGGCGATAATAATTAATATTTTAGCGCTTTATTCTTGCCGAGTGGCTCATCCTTCTTTTCGCTACATTCATTATGATCAAACGTTCCCTTATCCTCTTCTTTGCAGCGTTCTCGCTTACTTGCCTGAGTAGCTGTGCAGTCGTTGGCGGTTTGCTTCGCTCAGTCCTACAGCTTCCTGGATCGGTGATAGGTTCGGTGACAGAAGCAGAAGCTGGCCCTGAGGCTCCTACTGAAGGCGTAAACGAGCAACCGCTCCGCGCCAGTAATCAGGCGGATGTGAGCATTGTGGTGACGCCAGTGAAGTAGGTTTTTGAGGATTTCTGTGTTGCGCGGTATGCCGTTGGCGAAGCCGCTCCCACCGCGTTTGGAGAAGTGGCCCCAAACGCAGTGAACGTTTGTTCGGCTCAGTCTAGAACGACCACTGCCATCCCAGATTGAAGAACCAATCGGTGCTCAATTGAGGGCCATCGAGTGAACGGTAGACTGGCACACCGATCTCAGCGGCGATTCGCTGGCCGTTGAGGAAGTTGCCTGGCATCTTTACATTAACACCGAGGGAGAGATCGATTTCCTCGCCACCGCGTCGTCTTGGGTCTGCCGTTGGCACAACGTTTGGTGCGAGGCGAAGGTCTTCGTCTCTGCCATCAATGTCTCCCCAGGCCTTACCGGTGACTCTCAGTGAGGTGCTCACATGGTCATTCCACTTGTAGGCTCCCCACGTGGTGAGTTGGCCGACGTTCCCAAGTGTGTAGCCTTCGTCGTTCTCGCCTAACCGAATGACTCCAGAGAGCTGAGCGCCCCATGATCACGTGTCGGCTTGTCCAAGGTAAGTGATGCCGGGTAAGAGGTCCCAGGTGCCAGATCCGATCTGCATTGGATAGGGGAGGCGTGTCTCGCCTGGCCCTGGAATGAAGTCCTCTTCACTCGTAGAGCCGGTCGGCAAGCTAAGTCCGAGGTTGAGGAGCCATGTGGAGCGATGTCCGTGATGAAGTTCGTAGATGCCCGCGAGTTTGAGATCTCCCCAGCCTTCTGATTTCGTAATGAACTCCACACCGTCGCGACGGAGGTGGCCCATTTCCTTACTCGCGTAAGGGATCATGAGCATCATGGTGAGGTGGTCTATGGGGCTGTACATGAGCCCGAACATGTGCATTTCCATGTCCATCCACTGGGGGACGACACGGTAGTTCCCGCCGGTAGGTGAGAGGATTTCTGCGTCACTGACGCGGGAACTGCCATCGTAGTTCTGCTCCATCGCCATATTCATGTAGCGGTAGGAGAGCATCCATTCTCCCTTGCCGTGACCATGATCGCCCATCACCCCAATGGGGGCATGGCCGTCTGGACGGGCCGAGGACCAGAGATCGACAGGATGATCGTTCGTGAGCTGAAGGGGCTGAGGTTCGCCAGCAAAGGTGATAGATGTGGATAGGAGGATGAATGATAGGATTGTGTTGGTACGAGAGTACATGGATCTAAAGATTGGTTGAAGAGACGTCACTAGCATCGTGCTAGAGGTCTCGGTTCGAAGGTTGTTGAACGCGCACCACCCGACGTTGGTGTAGCGCAAATGGGGCCAATCAGCCTAGCTGCTTCGGTGGCGGCACAGGCGGGCGTTCTCTTCGAAGTAAGCGACTCTCTTCGCGATGGAAATGGTTCACGGTCCCGATGATGGTTGCCGGTTGCACGCTGATTCCGGTGCAGAGGCTCATAGGCTGGCGCAACGATTGTTTCACGTTGGTGGCCCGTTGGTTGTCCTGCTCTTTCCCTTGCGCGCTTTGGATGTAAAGGCACACCTTGCAGGGATCGTCGCCGCTGATAGCATCGGCAATGGCTTGAGTCCAACCGATGTCAGTAGGTCGGTCCTGAACCATCTTCGCCCAAGCATACACTTGAAGGCCCATCCACGAGAGATCGAGCAACGAGACGATGCAGAGTATGGTGACGAGTGCTTTAGCGACGCGAAGCATGAACGCGAAGAACGTCATGCGGAAATTTGGGCCGGTCAAGCGACGAGTCTTCCTCGCTTTGAGTAGATCGTGTAGCGGCCCGCTGCTCCATGGGTATTAATGCTTTGCTAGTTGGTTCCTATCTAGCTTAGGCAGCCGACTCTCGAATGCTGTCTAGCATGTTACAGAAATCGCGAGACTCTTTCTTGATGACCCGCAATCTTGCTTCGATATCCTGGGGTAAGTAGTCCTCGAGGAGTAGAATTTGAGCGAAGCCATTGACTGCTGCTAATAGATTTCGAAAGTCGTGGCGGACTTGGCGGTCACGCACGGAGTCAGGAAGATGATGGCCTGGAGTCACCTTGTCCGCTTCTAAGCGGACGCGGAGTGACGAGGAGGCGTCTTCCATGCTTTCAATCGCGATTGGACCCTGTTCTCCTAGTTCGGACAGGCGTCCTTTGAGCCATTCGACACCGAGGCAGAGTGAATCTGCTAGGGAAGCGAACGTGGTCTGAGAGCTGGGGGTGTTGGTGTCCATGGCTTGATGAATGAACTTAATCGACTTGGAAGACTGCTCAAGCAGTTCCGAGACCTTTCTTAACACATGCTCATTGTTGAACGGTCTTGCCAGAATTGAGTCGCATCCGGCTTCTTCCGCAGCAGTCCGCATGCTGGCTTGTGGGACGAATCCGATGACACCTACATCCGTTGGTTGGGGGCGACACTTGATCTCAGCTATCGTGGTGTAGCCAGTCTCACCTGGATCGGCGAGGTTGATTAGGAAGAGTTCAAATTCGTAATCTCGAGCAAAGCTAGTCGCCTGGCGAGCGGTGGTCACCGTGGCAACGGCGTAGCCAGCGGACTGGAGAAACTGGGAGAGGTGCACAGCCTCACTGCTGTCGGTTTCGTAAAGTAGGATGCGGTTCATCGGTGGCAGGAATTCGAACGAGGTTAGCATATAGAGAATCAAATTTATATGGGAATTATAATGAGATTGGAGGAATCTTCTGGGTGAGCTGTGAATTCTTCTGTTTGCGTCGTGTTTTGAGCCGGAGTTCTCCTTCTTGATGCTTAGGGAGCCATTGCGTATAGGTCGGAGGGCCTCTAAAGGTCCGGGCTTATGAGCAATCCCTACGAAACGCCGACGTTGATCAGTCAGTACCTACTCTTCCACTACGGTGCACCTGATGAGATCCTTCCTTATGAAGAGGCGCCTCATAGTGCTCTGGATTTCGCTGTCCGGGCGGTGACGGAGATGGTGGACTTCGAGACACTACCAGAGAGTCCTCGTGCTTTGGACCTCGGTTGTGCTGTCGGGCGGTCTAGTTTTACACTGTCAGAGAAGTGTGGTGAGGTCGTTGGGATTGATTTCTCCCATGCGTTTGTTGAGGCCTCTCAATCGATGGCGGCCAAAGGTCAGCTCGCTTATGATCGTATCGATGAGGGCGCGATGACGACTCCGCTGGTGGCTCGCTTGCCTGAGGGGGCGCGCCCGGAGCGGGTGAATTTTCTTCAAGGAGATGCCATGGATGTCCCCGAGACGGTGGGGCAGTTTGACGTGGCCTTGCTTGCCAATCTGATCTGCCGCCTTCCGGAGCCGGTTCGATGTTTAGAGCTTCTCCCTGGCCTTGTCCGTTCAGAAGGGCAGCTTGTCATCACGAGCCCCTACACCTGGCTTGATGAATTCACGCCAAGAGATCGTTGGTTAGGTGGCTATGTCGATGGCGATCGTCCAGTCGTCACGATTGATGTGTTAGAGAAATCTCTCCAGCCACATTTCGAACTCGTGCGCCGACAGAATCTACCCATGCTGATTCGCGAAACGGCGCGTAAGTTTCAGTGGACGATGGCTGAGGGGAGTCTCTGGAAGCGCTTCTAGATCTAACGTTTCAGGCGCTTCTCAAGGTCTTTGTCCGGAGTGGCGCCTAGTTCAACCGCTTTGTCATAGTGTTTGCGTGCGAGTTTATAGGAGGGGGCATCGTGGTCGATGTAGATGAGAGCGAGATTGAAATGAGCATCGCGGTATTCAGGGTCTAACTGAATGGCCTTGAGGAGGGATTTCTCAGCCCCACCGTACCAAGCCATCGCTTGCAAGACCACTGCTAGTTGATTGTGGGCGCGCGGAGACTCTGGCTGGTTGGCTACCGCAGTGGCGAGAGCGGCTACGGCGCGGAGGGGTTGCTTGTTCAGATGATAGGACATGCCCAACATCTCCCGAGACGACACTAGATCCGCCTTCTTAGATAGAGCGTTCTCTAAGTAGTGACAACTGGCGGTGTAGTCCCCAAGCTGATATTCGATGGCACCGAGATTGGCCAAGATCATGGCATTCTCAGGTTCATGCTCCAGGATCTTGTTATACAGCCGGCGTGCCTCTTGCCAATCGGACTTTCCAAAAGCCACGGTCGCTTGCTCGCTAAGCTGGCGACGAGTGGTTTGCCAAGGTGCCGAGCTGGCTGGTTCATCGGCGAGGCATGTGCTCGCGAGAATGAGGATGCTGCTTGAGATGAGAAGAAAGCGAGGCCGCCATGTCATAGCACATGCTCGCTATGGCCTGGCGTTGAAGAAAGTCTAATTTCTACTTGGCAGTTAGCGGAGATTTGCTATGTGTTCTAGAGAACACTGTTCAGATGCTAACCGCGCGCCAACAACAACTCTACGATTTCTTAAAGGAAGCCCATAGTACCACCGGAATCATGCCCACAACGCGTGAGATTCAGGAGCACTTTGGATTCTCTAGCCAGACGGCAGCCATCAGCCATTTGAGGGCTCTCGAGCGGAAGGGGGTTATCCAACGGCAGGTTGGGAAAGCTCGGGCAGTGAGTTTCACAGATGAGCTGGATCGCGGTCCGATTATCGACATCCCGCTATTGGGTTCTATCGCTGCTGGTATGGCGGAGGAGGTGGAGCATTCGCCGCATGACCGTTGTATCTCGGTCGACACGGCGTCTTTGGGGATCTCGGCGAGCGCCAAGGCCTTCGCCTTGAAGGTTCGTGGAGACTCGATGATTGATGCGCACATTGTCGAGGGAGACTGTGTCATCTTAGAGCACCGCGAGCCTCGGACGCGTGACATTGTAGCCGCCCTTATCGATGGAGAGACGACATTGAAGCGTTTCCTTCTCAAGAACCGTCGTCCGTTCCTCAAGGCGGAGAATTCCATGTATCCTGATCTGATCCCAGCAAGGGAACTGATTATTCAAGGCGTGATGGTCGGCTTGCTCCGCCACGTCTAGTTTTCAGCTGCCTCAAGAAATGGGCTCCCGGTACCAATCTCTCCTTTCTTCCTTATTCGAGGACCCTGCCGTTGCTTTCTCAGTAGGTGAACTTCGACAGGCTATACTAAGACTTACATGAGCCTTAAGAGCTCCACACCTCTGGAGGTGCTTGGTGCGGCGGAATCTTTGGACGGATTACCGCACGATCACTTTTGATCCTGGACAGAGGAACTTGGGTAGCCGGATCGCGTCCCAGTTGGCGAAGCGAATGCAGCCCGCGCTGTGGGCTCGGCCGATGGTCTCTGGTGAGTTTGTTCCGTGAAGCCCGATCCCTGGCTTGTTGATGCCTGCCCAAAGAATTCCTACTGGATTGTTGGGGCCTGGAGGAAGCAAGTGATAGGTTTCACTGCGCTGGCCTTCCTTGAGCATGCGCTCGTCCCAGCGGAAGGTCGGGGTTGTGAGCATGGTTTGAATCTTCCACTGACCTCTCGGAACGAATTGTGCTCGGCCATGGGTGATGGGAAAAGCGGCAGCTAGTTTCGTGCCGCGGTAGAGTCCGGCCATCCGTTGTTTGGTGTCTATGAAAATATAGCATTCGAGTAGCTTTGCCTGAGTGCGATACCGTCTGGATCTTGGCACGGCTTCGATGCGAAAGACGTGCTTCACGTTGGGGACAACGACGAGGTCTCCAGACTTCAGCAGATCGAGATCTAGCTGAGGGTTCAGGCGCTGGAGGAAACGGCGATCGGCGTGATAGCGCTCGGCAATGTACTCAACCAATGAGGTGTATGGTAGAGCGCGTAGCTTTGCCTGCTTGCTGAGCTCTTTCGGAATGGTGCCGATCTGATGCAGTTCTTGTGAAGTGATCTGATGAGTGACAAAGACGATGGGGATTTGATGTTCTGCTAGGTTGAGGGCTGCTTTCCAATCGGATGGCTTGCGTTGCCGCTGGGTGTTGTAGTAGGCTAATGCTCGCTTTGTGAAGGTGCCATATTGCCCATCGATCGGGCCAGGACTGAAATGATGGTTGTCTAGAAAGACTTGCAGTCGGGTGATCTCCGTGGTGTCGGGGGGCTTTGCCCAAGTCGATAAGATAGCACTGTTTGTAAAGACGAGAATGCCTAACAAGTGACGCAACGAAGAGCGGTATGGGGAGGAGGAGACCATCTCTACGCCATCAGCCTCCGCTCGTGTGTGGGCGATGACAAGCAGAAGTCGCGTTGAAGTGGAGGTATTGCCGTAGACGAGAACGGCCCAATCAAACAATGCTGATTGGGCCGTTATATAGCGTTTGTTGGCCGAGAGGCCTTGTTACTTGAGCGTCTTGATCTTCGCGATGACTTTGGAGATTTCTGGTCCCCCAACGCCGGAGCTGATGACTTTGCCATCGGCGTCTGCGATGACCAAGGTTGGCAACCCTTTGGTTTCAAATACCTTTGAAAGGTAGTTGGACTCGCGTTCCCCGTTCTTGAGGCCTGGGAAGTTGATCTTGCTCTTCACCATGTACTTGTCCATGCCCTTCTGACTGTCGTCGTAGTTCATGAGGATGAATTCAACGTCGTTCCCTTTCTTGCTCTTGTAGGCGTCCACTAACTGTGGCGTCACGGATTTACAGGCACCTCACCAACTAGCAGAGTAATAAAGAACGTAGTGCTTTGGAGAGCCATTGACGCTGTAGTCTTTGACTTTCTTGCCTTCTGCTTTCACGAGTTTTCCCGCGACGGCGCTGGCTACTTTTCCCTTTGCTTTGGTCTCTGCATTTCCGGTGACGGAAGTCAAAGCCAAAGCGAGGCCGACAATACTTGTGGTGAAGAGTTTATTCATGACTGCGTAGCTTGATTGTTGCTATGGCGTGAGACGAAGTCAACGCGTGACTTATTCCGTAGTTTTACCGAATTCTTGCTGAAGTGATCGGTTCGGGCGATTAGCCCTCTAGTGAAAGCTGGCGATCTCTCCGAGCGCCTTCTTGGTGATCGAAGGAACGGTTGCCTGATCTGCTGGGTAACCCACGACGAGGACAAGAAAGGGTTTCTCGTGACTGGGACGGCCGAGCAAGGTGTTTAGGAATCCCATTGGGCTAGGCGTGTGTGTTAGGCTGGCGAGCCCGGCGTGATGAATGGCCTGGATGAGGAAACCAGTGGCGATGCCCACGGACTCTCTCGCGTAGTAGTGTTTTTGCTGTTCTTGTCCGTCGGTTTTCGACCAGGGTTGCAAGAAGATGACGATCAACCAAGGGGCGATTTCTAAGAATGGTTTCTGGGCATTGGTGCCGAGCGGGGCTAAGGCGTCTAACCAATCTTGAGGTGCGCGGGATTCATAGAAAGTTTGTTCTTCGGCTTCGGCTGCGCGTCGAATCGTTGACTTGGTTTCTGGATCTTGAACGGCAGCGAAGTGCCAGGGTTGTTGATTGGCACCGCTTGGAGCCGTGCCTGCGGTCTTGAGGCAACTCTCGATGACTTCGCGGGGTACGGGGTGATCTGAAAACTCACGGACTGATCGACGGCGCTTGGATTGATCTAGAAGTGCTGCTGATCGTGCTAGGAGATCGTTGTGGGAGGGGGCTTCATACTCTTCGAGCGGGTGACTGTTTGAGGGATTTGGCATAACGAATGTGTTGTCTCATTCATTGGTTTCGCTGACATTGTTTGGGTGTTCCATGCGAAGACGAATTTGGAAGTCTTTACCGTTGTCGAGAAACTCGGGGGTGACCTTGTATTGCAGGTCATCTTGGATGTTGATCTGAGCAGCTTGTCCGGGCAGGGCAAGGATTGAGGGCATGCCGACCATCCCGGTTTCTTGTAGATCGGTGAGGATGCTTTCAGCTTCAGTGTTCTTCCAGGCTTCGCCATGTTGTAGGGTGTTTGAAGCATTTGTGGCCAAGTCTTCCACACCGGAGCCTTTGAGGTGCTCATCCGATAGGGCTATCACTGTGCTGGAGAGTTTTACGGCTACTCGCCCATCGTCCAAGACAGTTCGCTCAGGTCGAAGAAAGAGAAAGTTGGTATTTCCATCGGGCGTCTTGTAGCCGCCGGTGACGAGCGTTTCATCCGCGAGGACTTCGGTGTCGACTGTGGCGCTGCGGATATCTGATTCGAATGGTTTGGTAAACTCGGCTAATTGAGATTCGAGATGCATGATGCGCTCGCGTAAGTCTTGGTCCTTCGTGGGGCGGGAGGCTTCTTTGTTAGGCGTTGGTGGCGGAACGATCGAGGGTGTTTCCTGGGGACCTTGGGAAAGGGAGGTGATGGCAGCGTCATGAGGCTGTCGCAAATCGTGGATAGTTCGTCGTTGCCAGACAATGACAGCGCAAAGGACCAGAAGGATGATGAGGGTGCCAGGGCGAATGGAAGATGGCATGGTCCTTTATCTTCACACAGCTGAGGAAATTCTGACACTCGAAACACCGCCCATGAACGCAAAGCCCCCCGCCGGACGTATCCGACGGGGGGGGGCTGCTGCTCTTTCTTCGACGCGCCAGTCGCAAGCGCCTCCCCAGGCCACTCACGACTGACGCAAAGTGTTTCTGCTAGTGAGCGTTCTCGCGATTGATGAGCGTGCGAGCCATGATGACGAGATCCATGCGGAACGAGCCGTTGCGGATTTAGTTCACGTCGCTGTTGAGGCGCTCATTCATGTCTGTATCGCCGCGCCATCCGTTGACTTGGGCAAGACCTGTAAGACCTGGCTTCACTGCGACACGCTTGTCCCAACCTTGAATCTCTTCGCGGAGGCGCTCGATGTGCTCAGGACGCTCAGGACGTGGGCCGACGAGGCTCATGTCGCCTTTGAGGACGTTCCAGAACTGAGGGACCTCGTCGAGGTTCCAGGCGCGGATGAATTTGCTAACTTTGAGACCGCGGGGATCGTTCTCATTCGTCCAGCCTGGGCCACCGGTCTCAGAATCGAACTTCATGCTGCGGAGCTTGACGATGGTGAAGAGTTTACCGCCGCGGCCAACGCGCTTCTGGGTATAGATCACCGAGCCGGGCGATTCGCGGTAGATGAGGATGCCGATGACCATCATGAGAGGTGCTGACAAGATCAGGCCAACGAGGGCACCGATGATGTCGAGGCCGCGCTTGAGAGGGCTCATCTTACCTAGGTAGTGATTCTCTTGAGTGAGTGCAGCCGTCGATGTTGAGAGGATCGAGGCGGAGTTTGGGGAGTTGTGGTGTTCATTGGAATCTGAAGTGAGACGTGTTTCAAAGCTGATTCATTTTACAATAATCACTATAAAAGTAAATCATTTTTATGATAAAAATTATAATAAAGAGCCAGAATTGAGAAAAGCTCAGGGATTGCCTTAAAACGAGGGGCTTGAAGCGGCGGCTCGTGGCGCTAGGCTGCTGCTTATATGGAGCGCGGCCTCATTGCTGATCGGGAGATCCTAGTCTTGGAAGATGAGCTGATGCTTCGGAAGCGGGCTGCGGCCTTTCTTGAGCGGGCTGGGGCCGAAGTGGTGGCGGTGGACACGTTGGCCAAGGCTCGCGTGGCTCTTAAAGAGTGGACCTTCGATTTCGCGCTCGTCGACATTCAGCTACCTGATGGCGAGGGCCTGGACTTATTAAGGGAAGGGGCTTTCCCGGAAACCACGTCGGTGGTGGTGATGACCTCTGACGGTGGCGTGGGGCGGGCGGTCGAAGCGATGCAGCTCGGAGCTGCGGATTTCCTGGCGAAGCCCTTCGATCACGAAGAGCTCCCTATTATATTTAAGCGTTGCCAACGGCAGGAGCAGGCCGTGCGTTTGCTGGAGCATCGGCAGGCCCTGGTCAAGCCGTCCCAGGATGGACTCTTCTTTGGGGGCTCCCTTGGCAAGGTGCAGGAGCAGCTTGAGCGGATTCTGGAGGCGGACCAGCGTTTGGCGACGGCGCTTCCTCCGGTCATGATCTCTGGGGCTACGGGTACGGGTAAGTCGACCTTTGCGCGCTGGATTCATCGCCACGGGCCGCGGGCCGATCAGGAAATCGTGGAAGTGAATTGCTCGACCTTGCCGGACAATCTGGCAGAATCGGAACTCTTTGGCCATGAGCGGGGCGCTTTCACAGACGCCCGGAAGGCACGTATGGGATTGTTCGAGGCGGCTCATCAAGGCACCCTCTTTCTCGATGAAGTGCCTACTTTGTCTCCGGCAGTTCAGGCGAAGCTCCTGACGGCCATTGAGGACCGCAAGATCCGCCGGGTAGGAGGAAACAAGGATCTTGCCGTGGATGTGCGCGTGATTGGCGCGACGAATGCGGATTTGCAGGACATGATTGCGAAGGGAGAGTTCCGCGAAGATCTCTATCATCGTCTCAACCTGCTCACCGTAGACATTCCACCATTGCGAGATCGCGGACATGATATCGTGGCGCTGGCCAATCACCTGCTTGGCCAGCTATCCGAACGTTATCAAGCGAGTGTCACTCAAGTGCCCAAGGAGCAGGAAGGCTTCCTATTAGATTACCCTTGGCCAGGGAATGTCCGCGAACTGATGCACGAACTCGAGCGCCAGCTCGTGTGGGGCAGGGGAGAAACGCTCGATTTCTCCCACCTTGTACCGGCTAGTCGTCAGGAGAGCGCGCTTGGTGCATTCGCCGCTATTCCGACTACCAGTCGCGTGCCCGAGGATTGGCTCCAACCTGGGTGGCAATTTCCTGAAGAAGGATTCTCACTAGACGAGGCGATGAATCGGATGATTCAGAAGGCGCTCGATCAGTCTGGGGAGAATGTCTCTGCGGCAGCCCGGTTGCTCGGTGTGAAACGGGACTTCATTCGCTATCGCATGAAGGCCATGGGGAAATAATTCCCAACTGGGGGCTATTTCCCAGTGAATGTTGGGGCAATATGCCCAATTTGAGTTTTGAACGTGGCAGGCATCGTTTCTTTAAGTGCCTGGTAGTAAGTTGCTTAAGGGGTGGTTGTTCGGAACGGTACGCTTCATGCAAAGGAAGTGTGCATGAAGTTACTCACCATCACCGCAGCTCTCGTTCTTGGATTTACCAGCCTTTCCATGGCCCAGCGAGGCCTTGGCGGCCCAGACATCGATGCCGCTCGTAAGGCCGCTGAAGAAGCGATTAAGAAAGCGAAAGACGCCTTTAAGAATGGTCGTCCAGAACTGCCTGCCGAGATTCAAGCTCAGAAGGAAAGTTACGACGAGGAGCGCAAAGCCCTTCGTGATGCTCTCAAGGCAGAAATTGCCGCTCTCGGGGCAGATGCCACCCGTGGCCAGGTCAAAGAGGTCGTTTCCAGCTTTAAAGACGAGAACGCCGCATTGATTGACGCTCAGCGCGAGGCTGCTGAAGCTCTCCGTGATGCCGCTAAGGAAGCCCGTGACGCTAAGCTTGAGAACGCACCAGATGGCGTGAAAGATCTGCGCAAACTTCTCAGCCAATCACGCGAAGAGAAGAAAGCGGCCCACGAGGCCCTGCGGACTGCTCTCGCTGCAGCCGAAACGAAGGAAGAGCGCAAGGCCTTGCTGGATGATCACAAGGTTGAGCAACGCGACCTCCATAAGCAAGTGCGCGACGAGTTGAAGAAGCTTCGCGAGGAGATTCGCGGCAATCGCCAAGAGGAGAATGACCGCCGTGACGGTGAGTAACCTCTGACCTATCTTTCAGAGCCGCCCAGCAGCGTGTCTGTTGGGCGGCTCTTTGCGTTTGTGATTGTCATTGATCGTATGGCAATGACATGGACCCTTGGTCGCGATGAGCCGACTTCTTCTACTCATAGCATGCATGCTCTGGTCAGGACTTGTGCCTGGTCTGGCAGACGAGGAGGAGACGCTCGATGTCGAAGCTTTGTTGGCGGACGATGACTTGCTGGATGCGCTTCTTTATGGAGAGGCTGAGCTGTCAGGAGAGACAGAACCGACCTCGGCACTCTGGGATATCGAGCATCGTCTTCTGGTAGGTGGTGGCTACAAAACGAATGCTCTCTTCAGCGCCTTCTCGGAGGAGGACAGTGCGTTTACCTTGACCGAGTGGGAAACGACGGTCTTTAGGCTTGGACAACCCACGGATTGGAAGTTTCTGGGCTACGTGCTGGTGGAGAATCGGCACTACGCCGATGTTGATGGTCTCAACAACGAGTGGTTAGGCATCGCTCTGGCCCAGGTGGACAAACCGTTAGGTGGTGGCTGGCAAATTGGGTTGGCTGGCCAGTACATGTACTTGGAGCAAGCGTTCAGCTTAGAGTTTGAAGAGTTGGATTTGGGGCGGACGAATATAACCTTGCATCAGTTCGTGGTGACTCCGCGTGCGGAAGTGAAACTGACAGATCGAACCACCTTGGGATTCCGCTTGCCTGTGTCCTTCAATCGGTTCCAAGACAGCGATCAGAACTACGATGAAATTGGACTCGTTTCCGATCTTCGTGTGTCTCTGTCAGATCGAGCGAAAGTTGTCTGCAGCTACAGCTACGAGCAGCGTGACTATGCGGATCGCTTAGAGCGGGATCGTAGCGGAAACAGTATCCCGGGCAAGAAGCTGTCATGGGAGGAGCATCAGGTAGAACTGGGATTGGAAGTCGACCTCGATAAGGCAAAACACTGGCGCAGCAAGACGAGGCTGAGGCATCGACTAGTACAAGACTCTGGCTCTGGCTTCAATGACTTTGCCATGACGAGAGTCGCGCAGACCCTAGCCTACAAACAGGATCGCTGGTCGGTCTCACTCAACGGCAGCTACACGCACTACGATTATACTGTGCAAACGAAAGAAGTGGGAGACTCCAACCAACGCCATCGATCCCGGCTCGGACTGGGGCTTGATGCGAAGCGGAAATTCGGAACGGCTTTGGAAGGCGTTGCTCGCTATGGTTTTGAGGGCTATCTGTCCAATGTTCTGGAGGATCAGTACGATGTGCACGTGTTCACTCTCGGCCTTCACCATACGTTCTGATGATGCTGTGCTAGTTGGTTGAGTTGTCGATGATCATCTATTTCCTCATGGATATACATTAACATGCTTACCAAACGCATTGCTCTCAAGCTGTTTGCCATCACTGCAATCGTGCTGACTTGTCTCGTGGCCTGGCTCACCTGGAGCGTGCGTGGGCAACTTCGGACGGTCTTCATTGATCAGCATGGTAAGATCCTCCAGCCCCTGTCAGCAAATCAACTAGCAGAGACTCGCGAGACACTTCTGCTCACGGGGAGCCTCTTCGAGGCGAGCGAACTCATCAGTCTCGTTCTGTCGGACGTGCAGATGGATAACCTCATCGATGTGAGCCTCTTTGATGAAGATGGTTTCCTCATCAGTGATGATATTGGTGAGTCACTCACCATCACCTTGGCTCCAGCCGACTTGGCGAGGGCCCTCCAAGGTGAACCCTCAACTCGCTATCACGCTGAGGCTTACGGGGCAGATCTATTTCCTAACAGTGAGGCTGAGAGTAAGCCGCTAGGCATTGCCTTGGTCGAAGTGATTGTCCCGCTCCGTGATGATGCCGAGGAGCGGACGGTGGCCATGGCGCGGTATCTATTAGATGGTGCCGAGACCGCGAACGATCTGCATGAGATGGACCGTCAGTTGGTAACGATCAGTGGGGCGTTGCTGGCGATGGCGTTGGTGTGTCTTGCGACGCTCTTTGCTTGGGCCTATCGTCAATCGGAGCGTTCTCGCCGGTTGATCGAAGAGTCCCATCAGCGGCTGGTCGAACTGAACCATCAACTGGCCTTCGCGGACAAGTCCTCTGCTGTGGGTTCGCTCAGCGCGCATTTGATTCATGGATTGAAGAATCCTCTGGCTGCGCTGAAAGGGCTTTTTGAAGAAACCCTGACGGAGACGCATGCCAAGCATGGGAAAGAGCGTGTCCGTGAAATGCAGCGCATGATTGATCATCTCGTCGACGTGATGCGCGATGAGGAGAGTGAGCTCGTTTATGAATACGATCTCAATGAAGTGCGCGGTCTGCTCGAGGAGAAGACACTTTCGAAGGCCAAGCGGCGGGACGTTTCCTTGCATCTGTCGGATGTTCCTAGTCGCACCCTCTCAGGTCGGCAGGGAAATGTGCTTCTACTCATTCTCGTCAACCTCACGGAGAATGCGCTTGAGGCTGCCCCTCCTGGGAGTGCGGTCGATGTCACCTTTCGCATGCGGAATGAAGCATTGCTCGTTGTCGAAATTGCCGATCACGGCGAGGGCATTTCGCCGGAGCTTCGAGAACGTCTCTTTGTGCCCAAGAAGTCGGGCAAAGAACAGGGGACTGGGATTGGGCTAGTGATCTCGGCCCAACTCGCGAGGCAGATCGGGGGCGAGTTGCAACTCTTAGAAACAGACGAATCTGGAACGACTTTCGCCGTGAATCTACCGTTAGACGACGCTCAGGTATGATCGCACTTGTCTGTGGACGACTCCTAGTCGATTCTCCGTGAATGGCTTACCGCGTTCTCTTGCTGCTTATTCTTGTCAGTCTAGAAGCGCGTGCTGAGAATGGGGATGTCTTGTGGTCTGTCGACATGGGAGAGCCCATCTTTGCCTCGCCGACTCTCGGTCGTGATGGCACGATCTACATCGGATCGAATGCGAGCACACTGATGGCCTTTCGTGCTAATGAGAGTGAGGCGGTGCCGATGTGGACCTACACTGCAAATGATTGGATCGATGCGACAGCGGCTATAGGAGAGGACGGGACGATCTATGTGGGAACCTACGATTCCACCTTGGTGGCGCTCGATCCTGATACCGGTCAATCTAAGTGGGTGACCACACTAGGAGAGTCAGAAGGCCAGTTTGGTGTCGTTCAAGCGTCACCTGCGATCACTTCAGAGGGGCTCATCGTGGTCTCGACGTCGGCGGGTTTCCTTCATGGCATCATGCCCTCGGGAGAAGAGGCCTGGTTCTTCGAGATCGGAGCAGACACGCGCAGCTCGCCTGCCGTTGATGTGGATGATAGAATTCTATTCGGGGCAGATAATGGCAATGTCTATTGTCTTAATGATAGCGGGGAGCAGCAGTGGACCTTCTCCGTGGACGGCGCTGGTGAAGAGGCGAGCCGCGTCTACGGTTCGCCTGCGCTCGATGACGCGGGCAATGTCTACATTGGTTCGGGCAACGGTTCGCTCTACTCACTGACGGCAGAAGGGCAGCTTCGCTGGAAGTTCGATACGCCCGAAGCGGTCGATGTCTGTCCTGCCATCGATTCAGAGAACATCGTCTACTTCGCTTCACGTAATGGGTCGCTTTACGCAGTCGACCAATCGGGCTTGGAGCTCTGGTCTCGCTTTCTTGGGGATATCTTCTACAGTTCACCTATCATTGATGCGAATGGCTTTGTTTACATTGCTTACTTTGCGGGCGCTGGTGTCAGTAAGGTGGTGGCCTTTGCGCCGGGCGGGCAAGAGGTCTGGGAAACCCAAATTGATGCCGTCATTGATTCCTCGCCTGCTCTAACGGTGGATGGTCATCTTCTCGTAGGGGCATTTGATGGGAAACTGTATGCCTTGGAGAGTGGTGCGCCACTAGGCTACACGCAACCTTGGCCGCGTTTCCGTCGTGACACCCGAAGTCGAGGGCGGGTGATTGAGACGCCATTGCCTGAGATCATCGATGGTCCTCGCTCCCTAGCAGTGAACGAAGGAGGAGCTGCTAGTTTTACGGTGCAAACACTGGATGGCAGTGAGCAGGCGGTGTGGAGGCGGAATGGCGAGATTGTGGAGGCTGAGAACCAGCGAGCGATGCACTTTTCTGACACGACGATGGAATCGGTGGCACTCTATGATGTCATTGTCAGCAATGAACGCGGAGAGGTTCGGTCTGATGTGTTCTTTCTGAGTCTTTTTGATTTCACAGAGGAGGCGGTCTCATTCACTCATCCAGTAAATGAGGGTTTTAACATATCTTCGTCATCTGATCTCACGCTCTGGAGCGTCGACGACGAAGGTGTTTCGAAGGTTGTTGGGCCGGCTTCCGGCTTGGAAACTTCGAGTATTACTCTTGACGTGAATTCTCCTGCCGCGTTTGTCCGATTGAATCTTGAGCGGTGAAAGAGAGTGCACTTTGAGTGGAATCTAGCTATCGTGTCACTGTGACCACGCCAAATAACGACCAGGCCATGGGAGGCTTTGTCCCAGCCGAAGAGCTCGATAAGATGTCGACGCTGCAAGTCTTAGACATGGTGCAAGCGCGGCTAGAGTTCATGGGGGTCCCTTGTCAGGATCACCAATTGCTTCGGAGTCGCGTTGAGGAAATGGAGGAGATCCAGGATCAGGCTCGTGAGACTCTGGAGAAGCTTAGCAATGCGTTAGACAAGCTTCGTTCGCCTGCATTGCGTGTGGGCACCTTTCTTGAGAGACGTGATGATGGCACGGCCTGCGTGATGGCGGGTGGCACTGATTACGTTTGCGCGATTGATCCTACGTTGGATACGAGCGCTCTGGAAACAGGTACGCGGGTGACTCTGAATGAGGCCTTTGCGCTGATTGGGATTTTGGGGATGGATACCCATGGACCTATTCTCAAAGTCACGGAGGTGCTTGCGGATGGACGCCTTCGGCTTGGACAGGAGAATGGTGCGGCGGAAGGTGTCGTGAAGCGGGCTCCGAATTTGAGAGACATCCTGATCAAGGAGGGACACGAGGTGCGACTTGATGTGACCCAGCGAATTGCACTTGAAGTCCTGGGCACGACCAAGCGGACTGATCGCGTCTTAGCAGCAGTGCCTCTAACGCCATGGGAGTCCATCGGCGGCCAGGAGGCTGCGGTGAAGGGAATCCGCGATGCGGTGGAGCTTCCCTACTTGCACGGAGATCTCTTTGAGGCCTTTCAGCACCCCGTTCCCAAAGGCTTTCTGTTGTATGGTCCTCCGGGATGTGGAAAGACCTTGTTAGGTCGTGCCACGGCCTACAACTTGAGGCAGCAAATCAAGCAGAAGGATGGGGTGGATCGCCCTGACTTCTTCCTTCATGTGAAGGGGCCTGAGATTCTTAACATGTGGTTAGGTGAGAGTGAGCGTCAGGTGCGTGATCTCTTTCAGCAGTGTCGGGAGAAAGCGGCGGAGGGACATCTCGCCTTCCTCTTCATCGACGAAGCCGAGGCCGTCCTTGGTACCCGCAATGGAGGGCGCATGGGCTCGACGATACTAAATACGCTAGTGCCGATGTTCTGCACAGAGATGGATGGCCTCGAAGCGCTCAATAATGTGGTCGTCATCCTAGCCTCAAACCGTGCGGATTTGATTGATCCCGCCATCTTGCGTCCTGGACGTATTGATCGAAAGATCCGAGTCCTTCGTCCTGACAAAGCGGGAGCCGAGGCCATTTACCGAATCTATCTTGGCAAAGGCATTCCGTTAGACAAGCCGGTGAAGAAACTGGCGAAGGCGATTACAGAGCGTCATTTTGAGCGCAGTGAGAGCAGCCGCTTTCTTGAAGTCACGTTCCGGAGTGGGAAAACGAATTACCTTCACCGTGGTGACCTGGCTAGCGGAGCGATGATCGAGTCCATCGTGGAACGGGCGAAAGAGTTTGCTATTGGGCGTTCGATTGAGTCTGAGAAACTTTCTCCGCTTAGCTTAGCAGACCTTGAGTTGGCGCTGACTCAGGAATATGCTGAGAACGAACTCTTCCCGCCGAGCGATCTGACAGAAGACTGGCTCAAACTGACCGATTTTGATCCTAGCAATGTAGTTAAGTTGGCTCCATTCTCTGCAAAGCTGCAGGAAACGGCGATGAGCAACGCGATCTAACATGGATGGGAGTGACTTGGTGGGGCCGATTCGGATCCTCTCGGATTTGCATCTAGGGCATAGTGCCTGCGCGCTGAAAGATGTGCGTGAGATTCGGCCTCTCTTGGAGGGGGCAGGCACAGTCATATTCAACGGTGATACTGCCGAGGTCCGTTCGAAAGGCTTCAAGCAACGGGCTGCTCAAGAGCAGGCCAAGCTGTCTACGATGTTGGATGAATTGGGAGTGCAGTGCACCATCTACGTCACGGGAAACCATGATCCCAATATATCGGACGTGCACTATGTTGATCTTTGTCAGGGTAAGGTGCTCGTGACCCACGGCGATTTCCTCTTCCGCTACGTCTCTCCCTGGAGCAAGAAGCTCCGTCACTGTCGCCCTCGCATTGATGCGGTTTTGGAAGCGGCTGATGCAGCGCGGCTGGACGTGGATCTCGACTACCGTCACGAAATCACTCGTCAGTGCAGCGACGTGCTTGAAGTCTCGTCTTCGGCTTCTCCTAGGAACCTTCGTGGGTTTGTCCACTGCGTTGGCCAGGAGGTGTGGCCGCCTACGCGCCTTTTCACTATTCTAAATGTGTGGATGAAGTCGCCGAAGCTCATGGCCGCGGCTTTGGAGCGGTATCGACCAGAAGCGAAGGCCGTCGTCTTTGGGCACATTCACTACCCTGCCATTTGGAAGCGGCAGGACCGCCTTCTTGTGAATCTCGGAGGTTATCTGAACATGGCGAAGGCCAAAGTCATGGAGGTCCACAACTCAAAACTCTCCGTGTATCCTGTCATTCATCGCAATCAAGAATGCCGATTCGGTGACTGCGAAGTATCGTTGAATCTCTAAACACGAAAGGCCGGAGGGCTGTGAAATACGGAGATATACCGCCGCTTTGGTAGTCGTCGAAGCTTGCTGAGCGGGAGGTTTGCATTCAATCGAGTAGGGAATGACTGGAATTTAACTCCAGTCGAAGCCCGGGACAAGTCCCTGACGCGGATAGCGGTGACAAGTCTCCGGCAGTCCAGGGAAAGATCCGCTTTCTGGATCTGTAAGACTTATCTCCTCGCTCTAGAAATAGAAATAGAAACACCGCAGTGCCGACGTGGGCAACTGCGGTGTCTCTGAATAATGTTGTTCAATCTCTGATCTACGACCAGCCGTGCGCATCACGCACCTTGATCATGGCGGCGAGGATGGTGTTCCAAGTGTCTTGCTTGAGGAGCATCTCATTCGGGAACATACAGCCGTCCCAACAAATGTGCTGGAAGCGCTTGGTTGGTTTGCCGCCTTCTTTTAGCCAGTAGCCAGAGGCTTTGGTGATGTCTAGCTTTCCGTTAGGATCGTCCGCAGGGCAGTGACGCCCAGTCTTGTCATGCGAACCTGAGCCGTGCACGGAGCCATCATTCTGGGCTACGTGGAAGTCGAATGTCCATGGGCGAAGCGCATTGGTCATCGTGGTGTAGGCAGCGTCGAGCTCCTCCTCAGAATAGCCTTCTTTCAAGAGCGCCGCTTCCGGAGCGTTGTAGCCTAACAAGTATAGATACGTGTGCGCCAAGTCCGCCTGGAAGCCAACTGTGTTAGGCATGTCCGTCGCTTCAAGGGTATCGATCATTGCTTTCCAGCTATGCATGCCTGCCCAGCAGATTTCGCCTTCTGCTGCGAGTTTCTCGCCATGAGCTTCTGCGACTTTCCCGGCTTCACGGAAGGTCTCGGCAATCTTCTTGGTGCCTCCACTTGGGTCTTTCGACCAGTCCTCAGGACCCGTGGCGGAGTCAATCCGGATTACGCCGTAGTCACGGGCTCCATGGTCATTGAGGATCTTGGCGATACGGCAGGCTTTCTCGACTGCGAGGACAAACTTCTTGCGAGCCTCGGCATCTCCCATAGCAGAGTCCCCCACGGTGCCTGGCCAGATTGGTGCTACGAGGGAGCCGACTTTCAGGCCCTTCGCTGTGACGCGATCCGCCATCGCTTTGAGATCGTCTTCACTGATATCGATGTTGATGTGAGGATCGAAGAGAAAGAAATCGATGCCATCGAACTTCTGACCATCGACTTCTGAGTTCGCGGTGAATTCGAGCATCTTGTCGAACTCGATTGCGGGCTCATCGCCTTCGCCGCCTTTGCCAACGAGGCCAGGCCACATGGCGTTGTGTAGTTTGGGAAATACGTTGCTCATGATGATGTTAGAATAGTCTTGATCGGGTTTAAGTCTCAGTTGCTCTCTTCAATGATAAGCCTAGGAAACGGCTACTTGTCGACCTCTTATTGAGGCCTTCCGCCTGGATCTTTTAGGGAAGCTCGCGGATTCGCAAGTTGCGGAATTCTATCGGGGAGCCTTCAGATTCCAGGCAAAGATAGCCGCTCGAAGGATCACAGCCGCTTCCGCCTGAGACCTCCTCGCCATTCACCCAGAGCCGCACTTCGCCGTTGATCGCGCGGACATAGTAGTGATTCCATTCGCCCACGCCTTTCGTCAGGTTCTTCGAGGGGAAGCTGCGCCGTCCATTGGGGGCGACTGGAGGGAAGGGCGTCATCTTGACCGGCCCGACCGGAAAGACGTCGCCGTGACAGGTGAACCAATCGGCGGGCTTTTTGTGATCGCGAATGTAAGCCTCGGTGTAACCCAAGTCGAGTACCTGGACCTCGATTCCGTGAGGGAGACGACCTTTGCCCGCCTCAAGATTCTTGATCGAGGCTTCCGTCGCCCACATGAAGATCCCCGAGTTTCCTGCCGACTTGAGGTGGCGCCATTCCGCCACGAGCTCGCAATTCTTGACCGGCTCTTTCATTCGAATCACACCGACTGGATTCCCGGTGCACTCAGCTAGGCCATCCGTCCATTTCCAGGTGTCTGGCTTGCAATTTACATTGACAAAGTCCTCACCACCCAAGGCCCGCCAGCCTTGTCCCAAACCAGTCACCTTCGCGGGGCGCAGTTCCTCGTGGGTTTGATAGAGATGAGTGATTTCCTCGCCACTTAGAGCGCGGTCATAACAAGACAACTCATCGAAGATGCCCGTGTAGTGCAGGCCCAGGTAGAGACGAATCTCTTCCTCGTCCTTCCAAGTGAACTGCTGATTCCAACCCGCGATAGATCCTTGCAGATGCCCGTTGAGATAGAACTGGGCCACGCCGTCGTCTTTCCCCGTGTTGAACTTGTCCCAGGTGAAGGCGACGTGAGTCCACATGTTTCGACCAAATGGCGGCTTCTTCACAGGGAGGAGTGGCCGCTCTTCTTCCGGAACTTCCTTCTTCTCCGGGTTCCAAACGAGCAAGTCAGCAAACGCCCCTAACCGAAAGTCGCGTGGATTGCCGTCCTTTGCGAAGTCGACAAAGAAAGAGCCGTCATTCCAGGCGCGTGTGGTGATTTGGATAGGATCACAGTAGCCTGGCTCCAAGTCTTCTTCTGGATCGAGCTTCAACCAGAAGGCGACCGAGCCTTTCCAGTTCTCTTTTGTGTAGGAGACATTCTTCGCACCCTTGTAGTAGATCCAAGGGGCCTTGCCCTTGGTGAACTTCATCGCACCGCTGTCGGCGAGTCCGCCAGAGGTCTGGTGTGTCGTCGCGCCATCGGTGTGGACGCCTTCTTTGCCTTGCTTCTCAACGACGGTGTAGACCTTGTTATCGCCCTTGGCCGAGTCGGCATCGGTTCCTTTGTCGAAGGTGGCGTGGAAGGTCCGTGCGGCCAGAATGTCGTCATCGAGGCCCGCCTGAGTAGGTAAAAGAGGGGCTGCCAGCAGGATAGCTGGCAACCATCCGTTGCGGAGAGTTGTCATCTTCATGCCGCACGCTAGCGAGCGACAAGTCGGAGAGGAAGCTTGAATTTGGACCTAGAGCGTCATCGAAGCAAAGCCGCCATCGACAATCAACTCCGTCCCCGTGACAAAGCCGCTCGCCTCATTGGAGGCGAGAAGAAGCGTCGCCCCAACAAGTTCTTTCGCCTCGCCGAAGCGGTTCATGGGCGTGTGGTTCATGATCTGCCCCACGCGCTCTTCGGTCAGGACCTTGCGATTCTGCTCTGCCGGGAAGAAACCTGGCACTAGCAGATTTACGCGGATGTTGTTGGGCGCCCACTCGCGTGCAAGGTTCTTGCTCAAGTTGTGCACGGCCGCCTTGGTCAGCGAATAGGTAAAAACGCGGGAGAGGGGAGTCACAGCAGACATCGACCCGACATTAATGATAGACGCCTCGATCTTGTTTTCCAAGAAGTAGGCCCCAAAGACTTGGCAGGAGATAAAGACGGCCTTTGTATTCGTGTTCCAAATCCGATCAAACTCTTCTTCCGGAATCTCCAGAAATGGGGTGGCTGAATTGATTCCCGCTCCATTCACCAGAATATCGATCTTCCCGGACTTCTCGACCACGGTGTCTAACAAAGATTGCATGCTGGCGCGCGCATTGACATCGGCCGCCACGAAGTAAGCCTTGCCTCCGGCTTCCTTGATCTTCACGAGCCGCGCGGCCGCTTTCTCTTCACTGCGGCCTACCAGAACCACTTCAGCTCCCGCGCTGGCCAAACCTTCTGCCATCGCGCCGCACAGTTCTCCCGTGCCACCGATCACCACTGCTGTCTTGCCTGTTAGATTGAACATCGTTTCCGTCTTCATAAATTTTTAAGATAGTCTCTTGGGATTAGCGTACCACACGAGCACTCCCGCCGCCCATGAGTTTCTCCACTTCGCCAACGTTCGCCATGGACGTATCGCCCGGTGTTGTCATCGCAAGAGCTCCATGGGCCGCGCCGTAGTTGACGGCCTGTGCCGGATCATTCGTCGTGAGGAATCCGTAAATAAGCCCAGAGGCAAAGCTATCACCACCACCCACGCGATCGAGGATCTCCAAGTTCTCCCGATGAATCGCTTCATGAAACGCACCGTCGTGCCAGCAAATCGCCCCCCAGTCATTCACCGTCGCTGATTTCACCGCCCGTAGCGTCGTCGCTGTCGCCTTGAAGTTAGGAAACGCTTTCACCGCTTCCCCGATCATCTTCTGAAACTTCTCCACTTCGATTTCTGAAATGTTCTCGTCCATGCCTTCCACTTCAAAACCGAGACAAGCCGTGAAGTCTTCTTCATTCCCGATCATCACATCGACATACTTGGCAATGGCACGATTCACTTCTTGAGCTTTGGCATGCCCACCGATCGCTTTCCAAAGCGAAGGCCGGTAGTTGAGATCATAACTAACAATGGTTCCATGTTTGTTCGCGGCCTGCACCGCTTCCAGAGTCAGGTCAGCGGCAGACTCTGACAAAGCGGCAAAGATCCCGCCCGTGTGGAACCAGCGCACCCCGAGTTCCCCAAAGAGATGATCCCAATCCACATCGCTCGGCTTCATCTGCGACGCCGCTGTGATGCCGCGATCTGGCACCCCAAGAGCGCCGCGTACTCCAAACCCACGTTCGGTGAAATTCAACCCGTTGCGCACTCCGCGGCCCACGCCGTCGTAGTCGACCCACTTGATGTGCGACACATCCACACCGCCTTGCAGGATGAAATCTTCGATCAGTCGCCCCACATCATTGTCGGCAAAGGCCGTCACGACACCCGTGCGCATGCCGAAGCACCGACGCAACCCGCGCGCCACGTTGTACTCGCCACCGCCTTCCCAAGCCTGAAAGGAGCGAGCCGTGCGCACACGGCCCTCACCCGGGTCCAGTCGCAGCATCACTTCGCCGAGAGAGATCAAATCGTATTGGCAGTCTTTCGCGTCTCGAATCGTCAACATAGGACGTCATCCAAACGCCAAGACCCTTATCTGTGCAAGTAGAACGAGTTTTCTCCGACGCCGCCCACCGACTCGCAACGCCCCCACCGACTCGCAACCATCCCCCGCGGGCATTCTGCTCGCGGCCCGCTCTCCTGCTGCTGCTGCTGCCGCGTGCGCACTGCTTACATCAACTCGGCCAGCGGCCCACGCTGGATGGC